>NZ_QAIH01000093.1 GCF_003060895.1 Acidovorax sp. HMWF029
GTCTCGATAGGGGTGGCGGCGGCGGCATGAAGGCCCAGGTTGGCATAGCCCACCATCACGCTTTGCAACGAGGTCCAGTCCTTGGTGATGATGGCCCGCTCGAATTGGGTGAGCAGGCGCTTCTGGGCCGGGGTCTGGGCGGGCAGCACCCGCTGGATGCTGCTCAGCTGTCCTTCGGGGAAAGGCTGCAGGCTACGGGTACCAGCTATCTCGTCGTACAGCGCCAGGTAGTTATCGGGGGTGGGTTGCAACCGGCGTGCCGCCAGTTGTTTGAGTGTCTCGCGCGCGATCTCGGAAGGTAAGCGGTCGGCCATGGGGGGCACCAGTGTCAGGAGGGGCGGGAATGTGCAAGTGTGACACAGGGCGCAGCCTTTTTGGACAGGGGCGCGAGCTCTTGCGGGCGCAGGCGTGCGCCGCCTGTCAGGAGTCGGGATGGGGCTAGTTCACCATCACGAGCTTGCCCATCACGCCGCGCGAGCCCATGTGGGCGTAGGCAGCGGGCAGCTCGGCCATGGGCATGGTGCGGTCGATCACGGGCTTGATCTTGCCCTTTGCATACCATTGCGCCAGCTCACCCATCATCGCAGTGTTGGCCTTGGGTTCACGCTTGGCGAAGTCGCCCCAGAACACGCCCACGATGGAGGCGCCCTTGAGCAGGGCCAGGTTGAAGGGCAGCGCGGGGATGGGGCCCGAGGCAAACCCCACTACGAGGTAGCGACCACGCCAGGCGATGGAGCGGAAGGCGGGCTCGGCGAAATCACCGCCCACGGGGTCGTAGATCACGTCCGGGCCCTTGCCGTCTGTGAGGGCCTTGATGGCATCACGCAGGTTTTCCTTGCTGTAGTTGATGGTGGCATCGGCCCCGATAGAGGTGCACAGCGCGCATTTTTCGTCGCTGGAGGCGGCGGCGATCACGCGCGCACCCATGGCCTTGGCGATCTGGATGGCCGAGGTGCCCACGCCGCCTGCGGCGCCGAGCACCAGCACGGTTTCGCCCGCCTTGAGCTGGGCGCGGTCCACCAGGGCGTGGTACGACGTGGCGTAGATCATGATGAAGGCGGCTGCATCGACATGCGAGAAGCCGTCGGGCAGGGGCATGCACAGCGCGGCGGGTGCAATGGTGTGCGTGCCAAAGCCGCCAGTGCCTGAGAGGCAGGCCACGTTTTGGCCGACCTTGAGGTGCGTGACGCCGTCACCCACGGCGGCCACCACGCCCGCGTATTCCGAGCCCGGCACAAAGGGCAGCGGTGGCTTCATCTGGTACTTGTTCTGCACGATGAGCAGGTCGGGGAAGTTCAGGCTGGCGGCCTTGATCTCGATGAGCACCTCGCCCGCCTTGGGCGTGGGGGTGGGCAGTTCTGTCCAGGTCAGGGCGTCAATGCCGACGGGGTTGGTGCAAAGCCAAGCGTGCATGGAAAAGTCTCCTGTCAATGTTGGGGCGCATGATAGGCCGGGGTGCACAGGGGCTGTTGTCCCACGAGCGACGGGCGCCACCTGCCCCCGCCGGGGCAGCGCAGGCAGGACCACCCACCTACAATCCGTTGCAACCTCTGCTGCAACCATGAAAATTCTGATTTCCAACGACGATGGCTACCAGGCCCCGGGCATCGTTGCCCTGCATGACGCGCTCAAGACCCTGGAGGGCGTAGAGGTGGAGGTGGTCGCGCCCGAGCACAACAACAGTGCCAAGTCGAACGCGCTGACCCTGCATTCGCCGCTGTACGTTCACCGGGCCGCCAATGGTTTTCGCTATGTGAATGGAACGCCTGCCGACTGCGTGCACATTGCACTGACCGGGCTGCTCGGCTACAGGCCCGATCTGGTGGTCTCGGGCATCAACAATGGCGCCAACATGGGCGACGACACGATCTACTCGGGCACGGTGGGTGCAGCGATGGAGGGTTATCTCTTCGGTATTCCAGCCATAGCGTTCTCGCAGGTGGACAAGGGTTGGGGCGAGCTGGAAGCCGCCGCCGCCAAGGCCCGTGAGATCGTGGCGCAGATGCGTAGCCAGCAACTGGTAAATGAGACGCCCTGGCTTCTGAATGTGAACATCCCCAATATGCCGCTGGACGCGCTGCGCCCCTTGAAGTGGTGTCGCCTAGGGCGCCGCCACGCGGCTGAGCGCGTCATCGTGCAGGAAAGCCCGCGTGGAGAGGCCATGTACTGGATAGGCGGAGCGGGTGCGGCCAAGGACGATGCCGAGGGCA
Source organism: Acidovorax sp. HMWF029 (assembly GCF_003060895.1). Taxonomy (GTDB): domain Bacteria; phylum Pseudomonadota; class Gammaproteobacteria; order Burkholderiales; family Burkholderiaceae_C; genus Acidovorax. The sequence continues at coordinate 2,211 of NZ_QAIH01000093.1, forward strand.
CCGATTTTCATGCTACGGCGCAGGGGCATGTTTCCATCACGCCGCTGAAGGTGGATCTCACCGATCACGACAGCCTGGGCGCCTGGGCGCAGGCGGCGTCTCGATGGACCGCTGGGGCAGGGGCGGATTCCGCCTCGGGCATGTGATGCAGCGCCGCCCTGGTTTTCCGGCCCGTCTGCCGGGTGCGGGCAACGCTGGTGCCAAGCCGGTGGCGAAAGTGTCTGGCCCTGCTTCTGCCTTGGCGGCTCGCAATCTGGTGGTGGCTGCGCCGGTGGGGGTGGGGCTCGACTCTTCGGCTGTCCGCGCTCGCATGGTGCAAAAGCTGTCGGCGGGTGGCGTTACATCTGCCCAGGTGCTGCAGGCCATGGGGGCAGTGGAGCGCCACCGGTTCGTGGACAGCGCCCTAGTCAATCAGGCCTATGAAGACACCAGCCTGCCCATTGGGCTGGGTCAAACTATCTCCAAACCCAGCGTGGTGGCGCGCATGTGCGAGTTGCTGCTGGGCGCTGACGGCGCGCGGGCGGGTGGCCTGGGCCGGGTGCTTGAAATTGGCACGGGCTGCGGTTACCAGGCTGCGGTATTGAGCTTGTTGGCCCGAGAGGTCTATACGCTGGAGCGGCTGCGCGGCCTGCACGACAGGGCTCGCGACAACCTGCGTCCGTTTCGGCTGGCCAACGTCCACCTGTTGTTTGGCGATGGCATGCTGGGCTATGCCAAAGGAGCCCCGTATGCGGCCATCATTGCAGCTGCTGGTGGTGATGCGGTGCCCCAGGCATGGTGCGACCAGCTCGCGGTGGGCGGGCGTCTGGTGGCGCCGATGGCGCTGTCGGGGGGG
>NZ_QAIH01000094.1:0-8394 GCF_003060895.1 Acidovorax sp. HMWF029
GGCGGATGTGGGGGGGCGCATTCTGACCGTGTCGGTGGTTTGGTCTGTACTGTTGGTGGCCTGTATTGTGGTTCTGGTCTCACAGGAGCGGCGCGACGGTGCCCGCAGTCGGCGCGTGATGGCGGGTCTATTCACGGCTGTGGCGGTGTTCGTGCTGTTCCGCGCGGGCTACTTTTTGGCGATAGGCGTGAACCCGGCTTTCAGCGTGTTTGGGGCGGGGGCCTGGATGAATATCGCCACGCCCATGGTCGCTGCGACGTTGCCGGTCATCGGCACCACTGCTTTTTTGCTGATGTGCTCCGAACGCATCCGCCGCCAGTGGGAGCGTGCGGCCTCCACCGACTATCTCACCGGTTTACCCAACCGCCGCACGCTGGTGGAGATGGGGCAGCAGCGTTTTGAGCGGGCCCGTGCCAGTGCGGCGACCGGTGGTTTCGCGCTAGCGATCGTGGACATAGATCACTTTAAGCGCATCAACGACGAGCACGGCCATGAGATGGGTGATGTGGCCCTCAAACATGTGGCTGGGCGCCTGCAGTCGGCCTGCCGAGAAGCCGAGTTGCCGGCGCGACAGGGCGGGGAAGAGTTTGTGGTGCTGTTCGATAACCTGCAACCAAACGACGCCCCGGCCGCTGGAGAGCGGCTGCGCCATTCAGTGGCCCAGGCGCCGTTCACGGCGGGTGATCTGGTGTTGCCCCTGACGGTGTCGATCGGCCTGGCGGTGCTCCGTGCCGACGATACCCAATTCGATAGCGTGCTGCGCCGCGCGGACGAAGCGCTTTATGTGGCCAAGGCCGCTGGACGCAATCGGGTTGAAATCGCTCCCTGAGAGCGCATGGGGCCGCATGCCCGAGGCTACCGGTATCAATCCGGAGGAATGAATCAGGTCGCTGCTTCCAGTCCCTGTGCAAAGTGCGCTTGCATGGCCTTGGCCGTGGACTTGGTGTCGCGTGCCAGCATCGCAGTGAGGATCGCGCGGTGTTCACGGAGAGAGTCTTCGATGCGGCCCTGCTTGAACAGCGAATTGTGGCGGTTGAGCTTCATCACCTTGCGCAGGTCGGCCACCATCTGGCTGCGCCAGCGGTTGTCTGCCATCTCCAGCAGGTGCATGTGAAAGCGTTCGTTGATGGCAAAGAACTGCTCGCGGTCGGCCACGGCGGCTTCCAGCTCGGCGTGCAGGTCCTGTAGCGTCTTTAGCTGCGCGTCGGTAGCGCGTTCGGCCACCACACCTGCAGCGTCGCTCTCCAGCAGGCTGAGCAGGTGGTACACGTCGCGCAGGTCTTTTTCGCTCATCTCCGTCACATAGGCGCCACGGCGCACCTTCATCGTGACCAGGCCTTCGGCGGCCAGCACCTTCAGCGCCTCGCGCAGGGGCGTGCGGCTAATGCCGAATTCTTCGGCAATCTTTAGTTCGTCAATCCAGCTGCCAGGCTCCAGCTCGCGGCGGAAGATGCGCTGGCGCAGCTGCTCGGCGACTTCTTCGTAGAGGGCTCGGGGCGTGAGGGTGAGGGCAGACATGGGTGGATTGTAAGCTGCGAGGAATATTTTGAATCAATAATTATGAATGATGTAAACTCGCCGCCACATCGGAACCTGCCCGCGCGCCGTTTGCGTCTGTTTACGCACCCAACGCCATCTTCGGAGAAGCCTTCGCCATGAGTGACACCCCCCCCAACAACGCCCCCGAGTTCGCCGCCGCTTCGCTGGAGGCCTGGGCCAAGGCAGCCGCCAAGTCCGCGCCTGGTGGCGATGTGAACGCGCTGAACTGGGTGACGCCCGACGGCATCACCGTCAAGCCGCTGTACACCGCCGAAGACACGGCCAGCCTGCCGTATGCCAACACGCTGCCTGGTTTTGAGCCCTATCTGCGCGGCCCCCAGGCCACCATGTATGCGGTGCGGCCCTGGACGATTCGCCAGTACGCGGGTTTTTCTACTGCGGAAGAATCCAACGCCTTCTACCGCAAGGCCCTGGCCGCAGGCGGGCAAGGCGTTTCGGTCGCCTTCGACCTGGCCACACACCGGGGCTACGACAGCGACCACCCGCGTGTGACGGGCGACGTGGGCAAGGCCGGGGTGGCGATTGATTCGGTCGAGGACATGAAGATCCTGTTCGACCAGATCCCGCTCGACAAGGTCAGCGTATCGATGACCATGAACGGCGCGGTGCTGCCCGTGCTGGCGGGCTATGTGGTGGCGGCGGAAGAGCAGGGCGTCTCGCAAGACAAGCTCAGCGGAACCATTCAGAACGACATTCTGAAAGAGTTCATGGTGCGCAACACCTACATCTACCCGCCCAAGCCGTCGATGAAGATCATTGGCGACATCATCGAGTACACGGCCAAGAACATGCCGAAGTTCAACTCGATCTCGATCAGCGGCTACCACATGCAAGAAGCCGGGGCCAACCAAGCGCTGGAGCTGGCCTTCACCCTGGCCGACGGCAAGGAATACGTGAAGACAGCCATTGCCAAGGGCATGGATGTGGACGAATTCGCCGGGCGCCTCTCCTTCTTCTGGGCCATCGGCATGAACTTCTACCTCGAAGTCGCCAAGATGCGCGCCGCCCGCCTGCTGTGGTGCCGCATCATGAATGCCACGGGCGCCAAGAACCCCAAGAGCCTGATGCTGCGCACGCACTGCCAGACCAGCGGCTGGAGCCTGACCGAGCAGGACCCCTACAACAACGTGGTGCGCACCACCATCGAGGCCATGGCCGCCGTGTTTGGTGGCACACAAAGCCTGCACACCAACAGCTTTGACGAAGCCATTGCGCTGCCCACCGAGTTCAGCGCCCGCATTGCGCGCAACACGCAGCTCATCATCCAGGAGGAGACCCACATCACCAACGTGATCGACCCCTGGGCTGGCAGCTACATGATGGAAAAGCTGACCCAGGATATGGCTGACGCTGCCTGGAAGATCATCGAAGAGGTCGAAGCCATGGGCGGCATGACCCAGGCCGTGGACAGCGGCTGGGCCAAGCTCAAGATCGAAGCCGCCGCTGCTGAAAAGCAGGCGCGCATCGACAGTGGCAAGGACGTGATCGTCGGCGTCAACAAATACAAGCTGGCCAAGGAAGACCCGGTCGATATCCTGCAGATCGACAACATGAAGGTGCGAGACGGCCAGATCGAGCGCCTCAATAATATTCGGTCAAAACGCGACTCTGCGCGCGTCCAGCAAGCCTTGGATGCTCTTACTTCTGCAGCAGAAAGCGGCGAAGGCAACCTGCTGGAGCTGTCGATAAACGCCGTGCGCCTGCGCGCCACGGTGGGCGAAGTGAGCGATGCGCTGGAGAAGGTTTTTGGGCGCCACCGCGCCGACACGCAAAAGGTGACCGGTGTGTACGCAGCCGCTTACGACTCGGCCGAAGGCTGGGACAAACTCAAGACCGAAATCAACGCCTTTGCCGAAGAACAAGGCCGCCGCCCCCGCGTGATGATCGCCAAGCTGGGCCAGGACGGGCACGACCGTGGCGCCAAGGTGGTGGCCACCGCCTTTGCCGACTTAGGGTTTGACGTGGACATGGGCCCGCTGTTCCAGACGCCCGAGGAATGCGCCCGCCAGGCCATTGAAAACGACGTGCATGCCGTGGGCGTGAGCACGCTGGCTGCGGGGCACAAGACGCTGGTGCCCGCCATCATCCAGTCGCTCAAGGACCAGGGCGCTCATGAAATCATCGTGTTTGTGGGCGGGGTGATCCCGGCGCAGGACTATGAGTTTTTGTACGAATCGGGTGTGAAGGGCGTGTATGGCCCGGGTACGCCGATTCCGGCCAGCGCCAAGGATGTGCTGGAGCAGATTCGCAAGGCTGTGGCTGCGTGAGTTGGGTGGCATCGTCCATGTGGAGCCTGGGTAGCGTCGCCGCCGAGGACTTCGAGTCCATGGCCGACCTGCGCGCTGAGGCCTTGCGCGAAAGCCTGGAGCGCCTGGGCCGCTTTGACCCGGTGCGCGTGCGGGAGCGGCTGCGCAGTGCTTTCGAGCCTGCGCACATGCGGCACATCCTCATCAACGGAGAGCGAGTGGGCTACCTCACCCTCATTCCGCATGCCGGGTCAGGCAGCCTGCGCCTGCATCACCTCTACATTCGTCCCGCCCACCAAGGCCAAGGCTTGGGGGCTTGGGCATTGGAATGGGTCAAGGCACAGGGCCGCGCTTCGGGCCAGGACATTACCTTGGGCGCACTGCGCGGCAGCGATGCCAACCGCTTCTACCTACGCCACGGCTTTCGGCTGGTGGAAGAGCAGGAGTTCGACCTGGAGTACCGCTGGAGCCCGGCGTTCGACCCACGCCTGGCGGAGATCGCGCCATGAACCTCTACCAAGGTGTGGTGGGCGCGCCAGGCCCTGTTCAGCGCCGCGCCCTGTCCAAATCCATCACGCTGCTCGAATCGACCCGCGCAGACCACCGCACCCAGGCCGACGAGCTGCTCACAGCGCTGCTCCCCCACACCGGCAAGGCCTTCCGCCTCGGCATCAGCGGCGTACCCGGCGTAGGCAAGTCCACCTTCATCGAAGCCCTGGGCCTGTACCTCATCGGCCAGGGCCACCGCGTGGCCGTGCTCACCATCGACCCGTCCAGCACAGTCTCGGGCGGTTCCATCCTGGGTGACAAGACGCGCATGGAGCACCTGTCGGTGCACGAGAAAGCCTACATCCGTCCCAGCCCGTCCAGCGGCACGCTGGGCGGAGTCGCAGAGAAAACCCGCGAGGCCATGCTGGTCTGCGAGGCCGCAGGCTACGACGTGGTCATCGTCGAGACCGTGGGTGTGGGCCAGAGCGAGATTGCGGTGGCGGGCATGACGGACATGTTTGTGCTGATGCAACTGCCCAACGCGGGCGACGACCTGCAGGCCATCAAGAAGGGCGTGATGGAGATTGCCGACCTGGTGGTCATCAACAAGGCTGACATCGACAAGAGCGCTGCCACGCGGGCCGAGGCGCAGATCACATCGAGCCTGCGCCTGCTCAGCCAACACGGCAACCCCGAGAACGCTCATCACGACGAAACGCTGTGGCACCCGAAAGTAGTGCAGATTAGCGCGCTGCTGGGCCAGGGCGTGGACAGCTTCTGGGCCGCCGTCACGCAGTTCCGCCAGCTGCAAACCGCCAACGGCCGCTTGGCCACGCGGCGTGAAAAGCAGGCACTGGCCTGGATGTGGGAGCGCATTGACGCAGGCCTCAAGCTCGCATTTCGCCAGCACCCCCAGGTCAAAGAGCTGCTGCCCCAGATGCAGGCCGATGTGGCTGCGGGGCGCATTGCGGCATCCACTGCAGCACGAAATCTGCTGCTGGCGCACAACCATCAAGCGCAAGCAGCTATCAAATAAATAGTAGACAAACCCATTCACCAAAGGACGACCATGCAAGACATCCTGGAGCAACTGGAGAAAAAGCGTGCGCTGGCACGCCTGGGCGGCGGGCAAAAGCGCATTGATGCGCAGCACGCCAAGGGCAAGCTCACGGCGCGCGAGCGTATCGAGCTGCTGCTGGACGACGGCACGTTCGAGGAATGGGACATGTTCGTCGAGCACCGCTGCACCGACTTCGGCATGGAGGACAACAAGATTCCCGGCGACGGTGTGGTGACGGGCTACGGCATGATCAACGGCCGCCTGGTGTTCGTCTTCAGCCAGGACTTCACCGTGTTTGGCGGTGCTTTGAGCGAAACCCACGCCGAGAAAATCTGCAAGGTGATGGACCAGGCCATGAAGGTCGGCGCGCCGGTCATCGGCCTCAACGACTCGGGCGGCGCGCGCATTCAGGAGGGCGTGGCCAGCCTGGGCGGCTATGCCGACGTGTTCCAGAAAAACGTGCTGGCCAGCGGCGTGATTCCGCAGATCAGCATGATCATGGGCCCGAGCGCCGGTGGCGCCGTGTACTCGCCCGCTATGACGGACTTCATCTTCATGGTCAAGGACAGCTCGTACATGTTCGTGACCGGCCCCGAAGTCGTGAAGACCGTAACGCACGAAGAAGTGACCGCCGAAGAGCTGGGCGGCGCCGTGACGCACACCACCAAGAGCGGTGTGGCCGACATGGCGTTTGAGAACGATGTGGAGGCGCTGATGATGCTGCGCCGCCTGTACAACTACCTGCCGCTCAACAACCGCGAAAAAGCCCCGGTGCGCAAGAGCAACGACCCGGCCGACCGCATGGACCTGAGCCTGGACACCCTGGTACCCGAGAACCCCAACAAGCCCTACGACATGAAGGAGCTGATCCTCAAGACGGTGGACGACGGGGACTTCTTCGAGCTGCAGCCTGAGTACGCCAAGAACATCCTCATTGGCTTTGCCCGCATGGAAGGCCAGACCGTGGGCATCGTGGCCAACCAGCCGCTGGTGCTGGCCGGTTGTCTGGACATCAAGTCCAGCATCAAGGCAGCGCGTTTTGTGCGCTTTTGCGATGCGTTCAACATCCCGGTGGTCACCTTTGTGGACGTGCCCGGCTTCATGCCCGGCACTTCTCAAGAGTACGGCGGCATCATCAAGCATGGCGCCAAGCTGCTGTACGCGTATGCCGAGTGCACCGTGCCCAAGATCACCGTCATCACCCGCAAGGCCTACGGCGGCGCGTACGACGTGATGAGTTCGAAGCACCTGCGCGGCGACGTGAACCTGGCCTGGCCCAATGCCGAGATTGCTGTGATGGGCGCCAAGGGCGCTGTGGAGATCATCTTCCGCGAAGACAAGAACGACCCCGTGAAGCTGGCCGCGCGTGAGGCGGAATACAAGCAGCGGTTTGCCAACCCGTTTGTGGCCGGTGCGCGTGGCTTTATCGACGACGTGATCCTGCCGCACGAGACGCGCAAGCGCATCTGCCGGTCGCTGGTGATGCTGCGCGACAAAAAGCTGGAAAACCCGTGGCGCAAGCACGGGAACATTCCACTGTGAGCGGACAAGGAGCATAAGAACATGTTTACGAAAATCCTGATCGCCAACCGTGGCGAAATCGCCTGCCGCGTTATCGCTACTGCCCGCAAGATGGGTATCAAGACGGTGGCCGTCTATTCCGACGCCGACAAGGAAGCCCGCCACGTCAAGCTGGCCGACGAGGCCGTGCACATTGGCGCCGCGCCCTCGCGTGAGTCGTACCTGCTGGCCGACAAGATCATCGCCGCCTGCAAGCAGACCGGCGCCCAGGCCGTGCACCCCGGCTACGGTTTCCTGAGCGAAAACGAAGCCTTCGCCAAGCGCTGCGAAGACGAGGGCATTGCCTTCATCGGCCCCAAGGCCCATTCGATTGCGGCCATGGGCGACAAGATCGCGTCCAAAAAGCTGGCGAATGAGGCCAAGGTCAACACCATCCCTGGCTACAACGACGCGATCAGCGGCCCCGAGCAGGCGGTGGAAATTGCCAAGGGCATTGGCTACCCCGTGATGATCAAGGCCTCGGCCGGCGGCGGCGGCAAGGGCCTGCGCGTGGCGTTCAATGACAAGGAAGCGTTTGAAGGCTTTGCCAGCTGCCAGAACGAGGCCCGCAACAGCTTTGGCGACGACCGCATCTTCATTGAGAAGTTCGTGCAGGAGCCACGCCACATCGAGATCCAGGTGCTAGGCGACAGCCATGGCAACGTGATCTACCTGAACGAGCGCGAATGTTCCATCCAGCGCCGCCACCAGAAGGTGATTGAAGAGGCACCATCGCCTTTCATCAGCGACGCCACCCGCAAGGCCATGGGCGAACAGGCGGTGCAACTGGCCAAGGCCGTCAAGTACCAGAGCGCGGGCACGGTGGAGTTCGTGGTCGGCAAGGACCAGGACTTCTACTTCCTGGAGATGAACACCCGCCTGCAGGTGGAGCACCCGGTGACGGAATGCATTACCGGCCTCGACCTCGTGGAGCTGATGATCCGCGTGGCGGCGGGCGAGAAGCTGCCGTTGACGCAAGCCGATGTGAAGCGCGACGGCTGGGCCATCGAGTGCCGAATCAACGCGGAAGACCCGTTCCGCAACTTCCTGCCGTCCACGGGCCGTCTGGTGCGCTTTCAGCCGCCAGAGGAATCCATGTTCCAGTCCGACACCAGCAAGAAGCTGGGCGTGCGCGTGGACACGGGCGTGTACGAAGGCGGCGAGATCCCCATGTATTACGACTCGATGATCGCCAAGCTCATCGTGCACGGCACGGACCGCAACGATGCGATCGCCAAGATGCGCGCGGCACTCAACGGGTTTGTGATTCGCGGCATCAGCAGCAACATCCCATTCCAGGCCGCGCTGCTGGCGCACCCCAAGTTTGTGACGGGCGACTTCAACACCGGCTTTATCGCCGAGAACTACGGCAAGGGCTTCCACGCCGAAGACGTGCCGCACAGCGACCCGCTGTTTTTGGTGGCGCTGGCCGCGTTCATGAACCGCCGCTACCGCGCGCGCGCCTCGGGCATCAGCGGC
>NZ_QAIH01000094.1:8408-51019 GCF_003060895.1 Acidovorax sp. HMWF029
AAGGTGGGCGAGCAGTTTGTGGTGGTCACACTGGGCGCCGCAGGGCAGAACCAGCACCACGAGGTGACGGTGTCCGACTTTGAAGACAAATCGGGCTCTAGCGCTGTACTGGTGGGCGGTACCAGCTATCAGATCAGTAGCAATGCCACGCTGGGCCAGATTCGCGTGCAGGGCGTTTGCAACGGCCAGGACTTCACCGCCCAGGTAGAGCGCGGCGTGGGCAAGAACCCGCTGGCGCTGCGCATTGCGCACAACGGCACACAGATCGACGCGCTGGTGCTGTCGCCGCTGGGCGCCAAGCTGCACAAGCTCATGCCCTTCAAGGCGCCGCCAGACTTGTCCAAGTTCCTGCTCTCGCCCATGCCCGGTTTGCTGGTCGATGTGGCGGTGCAGCCGGGCCAGAAGGTGCAGGCCGGTGAAAAGCTGGCAGTGATCGAGGCCATGAAGATGGAAAACATCCTCTTTGCCGCGCAGGACGGCGTGGTGGGCAAGATCACGGCAGGCAAGGGCGAGTCGCTGGCGGTGGACCAGATCATTCTGGAGTTTCAGTGATCGGTCCTGCGGACATGTCACCGATGTATCCGGAGGGGCCTTGTGCCCCTTTTTTTGAGTTTTTTTGCCCCTTTCCGCGCATCCAGTAAGCGCTGATAGCTATCAAATCAGGAGTGAATATGACCAAGCCACAACGCCCGTTCAAGGTCCTGGGCATTCAGCAGGTTGCCATCGGCGGCACCGACAAGCAGCGCATGAAAACCCTGTGGGTGGACATGCTGGGCCTCACGCAGACCGGCACCTTCCAGAGCGAGCGCGAAAACGTCGATGAAGACATCCTGGCCATGGGGCAGGGCGCCTTCAAGGTGGAGGTGGACATCATGCAGCCGCTCGACATCGACAAGAAACCCGCCGTGCATACCACGCCGCTCAACCACATCGGTCTGTGGATCGACGACCTGCCCATGGCGGTGGAATGGCTCACGGCCCAGGGCGTGCGTTTTGCGCCAGGCGGCATTCGCAAGGGGGCGGCAGGTTACGACATCACCTTTTTGCACCCCAAAAGCAATGACGAGTTTCCGATTGCCGGTGAGGGGGTGCTGATCGAGCTGGTGCAGGCACCAGCCGATGTGATCGCGGCGCTGGGCTGAGGTTTTGCCGGGTTGCGGGCCGCCAACGCTGTCCCCAGCCTGTCGCAACGTCGCCCATCTTCCAGCGGGTGCGGCGGCTGTTGCGCAGCAGATGGCAGCAGATAAGCCCATGTTGCCGCTGTCGGGGCAAGGCCTGTTTTGCGCTGATGCCAAACGGCTCACAAATGCCCCGAAAACGCTGGCTTCTGTGCTCAAAAGATACGGCAATTGCCCGCTGTTGCACACACCTTTTTCTTGGCACTTTTTGTGACCCTACAGTGCGTGTTTGTGCCGTTTTCTCCTCCAGAATCCGCCCCAACCGCTGCGCACCTGCCGCAAACCCCATCCACGGGGTTGTGCGCGCCGAAGCAACGATGACCGAGTAAGCAACCTCAGGCCCCGTGGTGGCAACCCGCCGCCGCCGGGCCGACGCATTGATTGTTGAAGGAACCCACCGAATGTCCGCCACCCTGGCTCCCACCCCTGCCGTGCAGTCCGCACCGTCGCCTGTACAACCGGTTCAGTTGCACCGCCGCACCCCAGCCCCCGTGGCCCAAGGCCCCTGGTCTATCGAGGCCATTCAGGCGCTGCTCGACAAGCCGTTGATGGATTTGCTGTTTGAAGCCCAGACCGTGCACCGCCAGCACTGGCCTGCGGGTGACATCGAGCTGGCCACGCTGCTGTCGGTGAAAACCGGCGGCTGCCCCGAAAACTGTGGCTATTGCCCGCAGGCCGCCGAGTTCGACACCGGCGTGAAGGCCGAAAAGCTGATGGAGGTGGATGAGGTGGTGCGCGCCGCCCAGGCCGCCAAGGACGCGGGCGCCACCCGTTTTTGTATGGGCGCCGCCTGGCGCGCACCCAAGGACCGCGACATTGAGAAAGTCAGCGCCCTGATCGGCGCCGTCAAGGGCCTGGGCCTGCAGACCTGCGCCACGCTGGGCATGCTCGAATCGCACCAGGCGCAGGCGCTGAAGGATGCGGGTCTGGACTATTACAACCACAACCTCGACACCGCGCCCGAGTACTACACCGATGTGGTCAGCACCCGCGCCTACCAGGACCGGCTGGATACGCTGCAGAACGTACGCAGCGCAGGCATCAGCGTGTGCTGCGGCGGCATTGTGGGCATGGGCGAGGCGCCGGTGCACCGCGCTGGCCTGATTGCGCAGCTGGCCAACCTGCAGCCCTATCCCGAGTCGGTGCCCATCAACAGCCTGGTGCGGGTGCCCGGCACGCCGCTGGCCGACAGCGAGCCCATCGACCCGTTTGACTTTGTGCGCGTGATTGCCGTGGCCCGCATCACCATGCCCAAGGCCCGCGTGCGCCTGTCGGCCGGGCGCCAGCAAATGGGCGAAGCGGTGCAGGCGCTGTGCTTCATGGCCGGGGCCAATTCCATCTTTTACGGCGACAAGCTGCTGGTGACGGGCAACCCCGATGTGGATGCTGACGTGCAGTTGCTGGCCAAGCTGGGGCTGAACGGCCATCGCACTACCGCGACCGAGGCAGACCACGCCCATCACGCCTGAGATACGGCGGGCCAAATCGGGATGGTGCCTCCGAGCGCCAACGAGAGGCCGTGGGAGGAGGGCGTGTTAGTGTTCGGCGCATGTGATCTGCTGCGCGCGCTGGCCGTCCTTGGGCTGCAGCTTGCAGGCGAAACCGATCGCTTCGAGTGGCTTGCGAGGGCCTGACGCATGGCGCCGGCGCTTTTGGCCAGCAAGACGGTGGTTTGCGAAGCTTGCGCAGGGCGTTTTCGGGCGTGTTCAGAGTTCGATGCGCTCGGCGGGCATGTCGCTGGCCAAGCGTTCAATCTGCTCCAGCATGGCCGGTTCGCCATCGGCAAAACGCTGGGCTATGCGGCGGAACTCTTCCGACAGCACTAGGAAAGCGTCCACCATGTCGGGGTCGAAATGGCTACCCCTACCGTCGCGGATGATCTCCACAGCCTGTTCGTGGGGAAAGGCAGCCTTGTACACGCGCTCGGAGATGAGTGCGTCGTACACATCGGCAACCGCCATGAGGCGCGCTGACAGAGGTATGTTGTTGCCCATCAGCCCTTCTGGGTAGCCAGAGCCGTCCCACTTTTCCTGGTGGCTGTATGTGATTTCCTTGGCGTATCGGAAGAAGGGGTTGTCCTGCGAGGTGTCGCTCTCAGCGGCCACTATGGCGTCGCGGCCCAGCGTGGTGTGGGTCTTCATGATCTCGAACTCTTCGGGCGTGAGCTTGCCGGGTTTGAGCAGGATGCGATCCGGGATGCCCACCTTGCCTATGTCGTGCAGCGGGGCGGACTTGAAGATTGTCTCGATGTTGGTGTCGGTCAATTCCTCCCTGAAGCGCGGGTGGTTTTGCAGGTGGCGAGCCAGCGCTTCCACATAGTGCTGTGTGCGCCGGATGTGATTGCCGGTTTCGTTGTCGCGCGTTTCCGCCAGCGAAGCCATGGCACGAATGGTGGCGTCCTGCAGTTCAGCCAGTGCCTGGGTGCGGCTGGCAACTTCTTCCTCGAGCAGATGGTTGTGGTGGGAAAGGAAGTCTCGGGCGCGTTTGAGCTGCAGGTGGTTGCGCACCCTGGCCATGACGATGGAGGGGTTGATAGGCTTGGTGATGTAGTCCACCGCCCCGAGCTCCAGACCGATGCTTTCGTCGTCCGCAGCGCTCATTGCCGTGAGGAAGATCACCGGGATGTCTTCGGTTTCGGGGTTGAACTGCAGGCGGCGCAGCACCTCGTAGCCGTCCATGTCCGGCATCATGATGTCCAGCAGGATCAGATCGGGTTTACTCTCGCCCGCCACGATCTGCAGCGCTCGCTCACCGCTGGGTGCGAGCTTGACCTTGTAATCCGTGCGCAGCAGGTCACTCATCAGCGAGAGGTTGTCGGGGGTGTCATCCACCACCAGCACTGTGCATTTACTGCTCAACTCTGTCGGGCTATTCATGAACGGGGTCCTCCTTGTTGTGTGGTTCTCGGGGTATGCGGGTGGCGCGCAGGGCGGCCAGCGCATCCACAAAGTCGTAACTGTCCAGCGCTCGCTTCATGGCGGTGTAGGCTGGGCCTAGCAAGGCTTTCAGTGCAGGTGTTGACGCCTTGAACAGCTCAATGGCGTCAGAGTCATCATCTGCCAGCAGGGCGTCGAGCTGAGCGAGCAACTGCTGCGCGGAGGTCGCGTCGATGGGCGGCGTGTCGGCTGCACCCTCGGTCTTGGCCGCTCCGCCTTCGTCTTCGGGGGGCAGGGCCGCGCGCAGCGCGGCCACCAGGGCGTCGCAGGCGGCATCCACTGGGTTCAGCAATGTGTCGATGGTGGTCGCTGGCGCATTCCGGCCAACGGCATCTTCCACGGCCGCTGCCAGTTTTGCCAGGGGGGCTGCACCGATGGTGCTCGCCGTTCCCTTGAGTGTGTGCATGGCGCGCTGCGCCTCGTCGTGCTGCCCAGCCGCCAGCGCGGCGCGCGTGGTCTGTACGGCACCCGACTGCCCCGCCACAAACTTGCGCAGCAGGCCCTCGTAGGCCGGTCGTTTGTCGAGCACGCGACGCAGGCCGGCGGCCATGTCCAAGCCCTCGATGCTACGCAACGGGTCATGGGCCTCAGCGACTTCAGGAGGCTGTGCGGCTGATATTGCTGTCTCACCAGGGGGGGCAGATGCTGGAGCACGCGGCGCAATCCATTGCAGCAGGCTTGCAAACAGTTCGTCGGGGTCGATGGGCTTGGCCAGGTGGCCGTTCATGCCCGCAGCGAGGCACAGGTCACGGTCGCGGCTCATGGCGTTGGCGGTCATGGCCAGCACCGGCAGCTGGGCCCAGGCGGGGTTTTGGCGCAGCAGGCGCGTGGCGGTGAGGCCGTCCATCACCGGCATCTGCATGTCCATGAGCACGATGTCGTAGGCCTTGCGCGCAAGCATGTCGAGCGCGATCTGGCCGTTATCGGCCACATCTACCACCAGCCCGGCGCCCGCGAGCAGCTCGGCACCCACCTGCTGGTTCAGGTCGTTGTCGTCCACGAGCAGCACCCGGGCGCCATGGATGGTGGCCAGGTTGGGTGTGCTGCGCGGGCCACGACCCCTGTGCGATTCCGCCGCGAGGGCGTGGCCGCCCAGGGCGCGAATGGCGGTGTCAAACAGTTGCGAGGGGCTGACGGGCTTGGTCAGCATAAGACCGATGCCGGCACTTTCCAGCTCCTTCTGTACATCGTCGCGGCCAGCGGCTGTGACGATGACCGAATGGGGCGGATGGGGCAGAAGCGCCAGTGCGCGGTGGGTGGCAAAGCCGTCCATCCCGGGCATCTTCCAATCTAGAAAGGCAATCTCGCAGGGGCGCCCGGCTGCATCTGCGGCACCTGCTTTTGCCACCGCCTCTTCGCCAGAACTGGCCGTGGTGACTGCAAAACTCATGCTCCCCAGCAATCCACTCAGGATCTGGCGCGCCTGCTCGCTGTCGTCCACCACCAGCACATGCCGCCCACGCAAGTCGGGTTCGGGCAGCAGGGGACGTTGGGGGGTCGTGCCCAGACCCAGCCGGGCCGTGAACCAGAAGGTGCTGCCCTTGCCCGGCGCGCTTTGCACACCCACCTCGCCGCCCATCAGGTCAGCGAGTTTCTTGGATATGGCCAGGCCCAGGCCTGTGCCGCCGTATTTGCGCGTGGTGGAGGTATCTGCCTGCTCAAACGAGCGAAACAGACGCGATTGCTGTTCTTCGGTGAGGCCGATGCCTGTGTCCTGCACCTCAAACCGCATGAGGATGTCTTCGACATCGCGAGAGGTTTCACTGACCCGCACGATGATTTCGCCCGCGTCAGTGAACTTGACCGCGTTGTTGGCGTAATTGACCAAGATCTGCCCAAGACGCAAAGGGTCGCCGCGCAGGTTGTCGGGCAGGGCCGGATCCACATCGAACAGAAGCTCCAGGCCCTTGCTGGCCGATTTGCCGCTGATCAGATTGGCCACGTTGTCCAGCACGCCGCGCAGCTCGAAATCCACGACCTCCACTTCGAGCTTTCCTGCCTCGATTTTGCTGAAATCGAGGATGTCGTTGATCAGGCCCAGCAGGTGCTGGCCCGAGCGCTGGATTTTTTCCACGTAGTCACGCTGGCGGGGCGAGAGGTCGGTGCCCAGCGCCAAGTGGCTCATGCCGATCACGGCGTTCATGGGCGTGCGGATTTCGTGGCTCATGTTGGCCAGAAAGTCCGACTTCATCTGTGATGCATCTTCGGCCTTGGCCCGGGCGATCTCCAACTCCTCCTCATGCTCGCGCAGCGCGACATTGAGCTGCTGGAGCTCCGCCGTGCGCTGCGCTACACGGGCCTCGAGTGCCTCTTCGTTGCGCTTCAAGGCCTCTACCAGCTCGGCCTGCGCAGCCATGGCCAGGGATTTGGCCTTTTCACGCTTAAGGAACTGCCGAGCCATGGCAAAGGCAAGCAGAAAGGTGAGCACCGCCTGGAATCCGGTGAGCCCGGTGGTCAGCAAGGTCTGGTGCTTGACTTCGGCATTGCGCGAGTCGCCCAGCAGGGCCGATACACGCGAGGCATTCAGTGACAGTTCCTGAACGGTGTCGCGCAAGGTGTCCAACTCTGCGCGCAGCAGCCGCATGTGCTGCTGGCTGGAGGCGGGGTCCACACTGGCTCCAAAGTGGCTATCGCCAGCCGCCACAAACCCCTGCAAGGCGGCCAGGGCCTGGGCGTAGATGGGCTCCTCCAGCATCAGGGTGCGAGCAGTGCCGCTTTCCAGTGCGCTGAAGCGACTCAGAAACAGGTCGTAGCGCAGCTCCAGCCGGTCCATTGGCATGCTTTTGGGGTCCAGTTCGAACTGGTGCAGCGCATGGTCGAGTTTTTCGTACTCGACGTTAAGTTGCAGAAAAGACCACAACGCATTCACATCGCCGCGCCGCATGACGGCTTCAACGCTTCTGTATTGGTGATACTGCACGGCCGCAATGGCCACATAGGCTAGGACCAGGCCTGCAATGATGAGTCGCAGGATGTGTTTGCTGCGCAGCATGCGTGGGCGTGTGCGGGGCCGGACCGGGCTGCAGGCTACCTGATGCGAAGGGCGTTGAGTTGCCACGCCGCACGGTTGTAGTACAGCTCGCTGCGCAGTTCTGCCTTCGTGTCAAAGGGATAGACAATGAACAGCGGTCCCTTTTCACGAACGGGCATGGGCCGGTTGTTCATCAACCGGGCCACGATCACGTCGTGGCGCGTGGCGTCGTCCAGCGGGATTTCGGTCTTGTAGTCATTCAAGGCCACGGCCGTGATCTTGCTGCCCTTGGCGCCCACAGCGGCGAGCACATCGCGCAGCAAAGGGCCGGTGAAGGTAACTGCATTGGGGTACCAGGGGGTTTGGGTGGAGAAGCTGTGTTGGCGCAGCTTTTCCAGCATCTTCATGTCGAACTGCGCCTGCTGGCCCTGGTTGGTATGGGTGATGGCGCCCTCGATGGTCAGCACCACCGGGCCTGTGGCTTTGTCCAGGGCTTGTGCGGCTGTGGCAAACAACGTTGATGCGCTCAAGACAACAAGCATGTGCCAGACTGCATCCCGGCGTGTGTTTGAAAGACGTGCATGCATGACGACCCCCCATTTTTTGCAACAGTCTCATGGATAGATGCGCAAAATGTAAACCGATTTATAACAGCCGGTAGCCGTTTCGGTGTGGCCGGTGTGTCGCACGCGTAGTACGCCAAAGTGCGGTGCGAGCCCGCACAAAGATCGCCCATGAGCTGGTTGCCGCACGGTACTGTAAGACGCTTTGTAGTGCCAGATTTATTTGCCCGTTGGCAGGGCTTGGTGCATCTTCTGCTGTCCGGCAGGTCGAGGGCGCAGCCTCCTTGTCGGCCGGGAAGTCAGGTGTTGCCGGCGGCCAAGGTATCCCAGGCTTTCAGTGCCTCGGCGGTGTACATCAGCGCGGGGCCTCCGCCCATGTAGACGCACACGGCCAGCATTTCCTCCAATTCGGAGCGGGTTGCGCCCAGCTTTTGCAGAGCCCTGACATGGAAACCAATGCAGCCTGAGCAGCGCTGGGTGACGCCGATGGCAAGGGCGATCAACTCTTTGTGTTTGCTGGTCAGCGAGCCCTCGGCCATGGAGGCCTGCGCCAGCTGTGTGAATCCTCGCATGGTATCGGGCTGGGTCTTGCGGAAGGTGGCCAGGCTTTCGTTGATGCCCTGGATGAGGCCAGCGTGGTCAAAAGTGCTCATTCCATGTTCCTTGTAGTGCGTGCATGCAGCTGTCCGCGCGTGGGCTCGGGCTACTTTTTCATGGTGCAGGTGTTGATGCCCAGCAGCGTGTATGCGGGGCAAAACCGGAACAGGCCTGTGGCCAAGGGCACGGCACCCAGCCAGCCCCACCACCCAACGGTGCCTGTGGCAGCAAGAGCAATCAGTACGAGGCCTGCGGCGATGCGCAGCACACGGTCAAGGGTTCCAACGTTGGAGTTCATGGTGCTTCCTTTAGTGGGGGACGGTGGGAGCTGGGTCACAGCGCGTTGATCGGAATCTTGAGATAGGCCACGCCGTTGTCCTCAATCGGTGGCATGGCGCCAGCGCGGATGTTGACCTGCACCGATGGCAGGATCAGAGTGGGCATTTCCAGCGTGGCATCACGTCGGGTACGCAGGGCTACAAAAGCGTCTTCGCTCACGCCGTCGTGGACGTGGATGTTGTGGGCGCGTTGATTGGAGACGGTGGTCTGCCAAGCGGCGGCCCGCCCGGCGGGCGGGTAGTCGTGGCACATGTAGAGCCGTGTATCGGGTGGCAAGCTCAGCAGCTTGCGCACCGACTGGTAAAGCTGGTGCGCGTCGCCGCCCGGGAAGTCGCAGCGCGCCGTGCCGATGTCAGGCATGAACAGGGTATCGCCCACAAATACGGCATCGCCCACCTGGTAGGCCATGCAGGCAGGTGTGTGGCCGGGTACAGCAATCGTCTTGGCCTCCAGCTTTCCAATGCGAAATACCTCGTTGTCTTGCAGCAGGTGATCGAACTGGCGGCCATCCGTGCGGAACTCCGGTTCCAGATGGAACACTGCCTTGAATACGTCCTGCACCTGGGTAATGGCGGCGCCAATGGCAATGCGCCCCCCCAGCTTGTTGCGCAAGTAGTGTGCTGCAGACAGGTGATCGGCATGTGCATGGGTCTCCAGGATCCACTCCACGGTCAGTCCATGGGCCTGCACGAATTCGATCAAGCGTTCAGCGGATTGTGTGCGGGTGCGACCTGACTTTGGGTCGTAGTCCAGAACCGAGTCCACCAGGGCGCAGTGGCCGCCGGGCTGGTCATAGACGACATAGCTCACTGTCCAGGTGGCGTCATCAAAGAAGGCCTGTATCTGTGGGTTCATCGCTGCTTTCCTCGGTTTCATTTTCGACATCAATAGTTTATTGACTTATAAAATGTTAGTCAATAGAATATGAAATACAAAATTAAAAGGAGTGCACGTCCATGCTCACCGAGATACCGATCGAACTGGAAACCTTGCGTCGTTCCGCAGACAGCGCTTGTCGCCTCATGAAGGTGCTCTCCAACCCCGACCGACTGCTGCTGCTGTGCCAGCTCAGCCAGGGTGAGAAGAGGGTGGGGGAGTTGGAGGAGCTGGTTGGTATTTCCCAGCCCACCTTGTCTCAACAACTGGGTGTGCTGCGAGAAGAAGGCTTGGTAAACACCCGTCGGGAGGGCAAGAACATCTACTACCAGATCGCCAGCCCACAGGCGCTGGCGGTCATGAATGTGTTGTTTGAACAGTTCTGTGGGCCTGCACAAGGCGCCGCTAAGGAGGATCAAGTATGTTGATCGATTGGACCCATTTCGCTCCATGGAGCGCTTTGGCCGGGGGCGTTTTGCTCGGCCTGGCGTCAGCGCTGTTTGTGCTGCTCAATGGCCGAATTCTTGGCATCAGCGGTATCGTGGGCGGCTTGCTGCGGCCCCGAACAGGGGACTCGGGCTGGCGCCTGGCCTTTGTGCTGGGCATGCTGTTCGCCCCCGGCGTGTACTGGCTGTTTGCTGGTGCTACAGCACCGCGCATTGATGCCAGTTGGGGCGCAGTGGTTGCTGCAGGCCTGCTGGTGGGCGTGGGCACACGCTATGGATCAGGTTGCACCAGCGGTCACGGCGTATGTGGACTCTCTCGCTTGTCTCCCCGCTCCCTCGTTGCCACCCTGGCCTTCATGGGCGCGGGTTTCTTCACGGTATTTCTTGTCCGGCATGTGCTGGGCTGATTTCTCAATACCCCTGGAGCATGGATATGAAAAAAACCTTGGTTAAAAGCCGACTCTCTGAGTTTGTGGTGGGCCTGGTGTTTGGCTTGGGCCTCATCGTGTCGGGCATGACCGACCCCGGCAAGGTGTTGGGCTTTCTGGATCTCGCAGGCCTGTGGGACCCTTCGCTGGCTTTTGTGATGGGTGGTGCCATTGCAGTCGGCCTGTTCGCGTTTGCTCTGGCCAAGAAGCGCACGACCAGCTTTTTGGGGGGCGCCATGCAACTTCCCACCTCCCGCGATATTGATCGCCGCCTGGTGGTAGGCAGCTTGGTGTTTGGTGTCGGCTGGGGCCTCGCGGGCTTCTGCCCCGGTCCAGCCATTGTTTCGGCTGGGGCTGGGCAGCCCAAGGCCATCGTGTTTGTACTGGCCATGCTGGTGGGCATGTGGCTGTTTGAAGTGGCTGAAGGCCGCTTGCGTAGCACTGCCATCAACCAAGCCGGGACACATTGACATGGCCATGCAGATCATCGCTTTGACACCGGACTTTGCTGTGTCGCCCCAATTGCTGGCTGACGACTTCGCATTCGCGTCTACCCAGGGATTCAAAACGCTTATCAACAACCGACCGGACGGGGAGGGGGGAGACGCCCAGCCCATCAGCCGGGCGTTGGAAGAGGCCGCTCATGCCGCCGGTTTGCACTACGTGTATCTGCCAGTGGTGAGCGGTGCGATCACCACGGAGCAGGTGCAGGCTTTGCAAAAAGTTTTGGCCTTCGCACCAAGGCCCATGCTGGCCTTTTGCCGATCGGGCGCGCGGTCCGCCCAGCTGTTTGGCTTGACCCAGCAATTGGGCTAAGCGCCTGAACACCTCGGAAGAAACCGAAGGCCATCGCATGCAATCCTTACCCAACTGGATGCGAAACTATCAGCGGTCCTGGCTCTCGGGTGATTTGGTGGCGGGTGTCATCGTCACGGTGATGCTCATCCCACAAAGCCTGGCCTACGCGTTGTTGGCGGGGCTTCCCCCCGAGGTTGGTCTATACGCCAGCATCCTTCCCATCCTGGCCTATGCGCTGCTGGGCTCGAGCATGACACTGGCGGTGGGTCCCGTGGCGGTGGCTTCGCTCATGACGGCCAGCGCGTTGCAGCCGCTTGCGGCGGTGGGTTCGGCGGAGTATGTGGGGCTGGCTGCGCTCCTGTCTCTTTTGTCAGGCGGGATGTTGCTGCTTTTTGGCCTGCTGAGGCTGGGGTTTCTTGCGCACTTCCTGAGCCATCCAGTCATCAGTGGTTTTATCTCCGGCTCGGCGGTCTTGATTGCGGTGGGCCAGTTCAAGCACCTGATGGGTGTCAACGCAGGGGGCGGCAATGTGCTGGACATGTTGCTGCACTTGGAGCGCGCGGCGACTCATACCAACAGCGCGACTTTGGGCATTGGTGTCGGAAGCGTGTTGTTTTTGCTGCTGGCGCGCAAGTTTTTGGCGCCTTGGCTGGTGCGTGCCGGGGTCGATGGCAAGTTGGCAGATCTGGCTTCCAAGCTCGCCCCCATGCTGGCAGTGCTAGTCACCACGGCGCTGGTGGCAGTGCTACGCTGGGACGAATACGCAGGCGTCAGCATTGTGGGGGCAGTGCCGCAAGGGTTGCCCATGCTGGCTTTTCCTCCGATTGCAGCGTCGGCCATTGGGCAGCTGTGGCTGCCTGCGCTGCTCATCTCTCTGGTGGGGTTTATTGAAAGTGTGTCGGTGGCGCAATCGCTGGCGCTCAAGCGCCAGCAGCGCATACAGCCTAACCGCGAGTTGCTGGGCCTGGGCGCTGCCAATGTCGCCAGCGCCTTGTCGGGTGGTTTCCCCGTCACCGGCGGTTTTGCGCGCTCGGTGGTCAACTTCTCGGCCGGGGCCAACACACCCCTGGCGGGCGTGGTGTCTGCCGTGCTCATGGCAGTGGTCATTGCAGCGCTCACCGGCCTGTTTTACTACCTACCCCATGCAGTCCTCGCGGCCACCATCATTGTGGCGGTGGTGTCGCTGATCGATGTTCAGACCCTGCGCGACGCCTGGCACTATGACAAGGCCGATGCATGGTCACTGCTGGCCACTGCGGGCGGTGTGATCGTCTGGGGTGTGGAAGTGGGCATCCTGATGGGGGTAGGCCTGTCGCTGGGTACCTTGGTATGGCGAAGCAGCCACCCGCACATCGCCGTGGTGGGGCGTGTGCCCGGCACCGAGCATTTCCGCAACATCGCGCGCCACCCTGTGGCTACCGAGCCTGACCTGATTGCGGTGCGTGTGGATGAAAGCCTGTACTTTGCGAACTCGGAGGTTCTGCAGGACACCGTAGAAAGCCTGGTCGCCGCCCAGCCCCGCACCCGCCACGTACTCCTGGTGTGCTCCGCCATCAACCAGATCGATGCCACTGCGCTGGGGGTACTCACAGATCTGGAGAGCAGTCTCGCGCGGCGCGGCATTGAACTATTGCTTTCGGAGGTCAAAGGCCCCGTGCTGGACCGCCTGCAGAAAACAAGCCTGGGCCAAAACTTGCGGGGACGGGTGTTCTTGAGCACACACCAAGCCTTTGAGTCCGTGCGCCAAAACACTCCCGCCCCGATGATTGGCAGCGAAAAGCAGGTAGCCCCGTTGATTTAATCAGGGCTGCCTGTAGTACGCGCATGCTGCCTTCAGCGCTTGCCAGCGTGGTAGCGCAGGGTGTCCAGCGCTAGGGCAAAGCCTGGCTCGGCAGTCTTGGCGTCTTCATCCGCCACCTGCGTCATGATGATTGCTGTGGTCCCATCTAGAGCGGCCTTGAAGAAGCGCGCTTCATGCGGCAGATTCTGGCCCAGCATGCTGACCACAAAGCGCTGCGAAACCCCTTTGTTCTCTTTGCCCGCCACCTGGAGGAAGATGGGTGAGGCCGTCACCGGGCCCATTCTGGCCTGCTGCGCGGTGTTGGCGCGGGCGGCGTCCGCGCGGTTGCGCGCAGCAGTAGCAGCAAACTTTTCAATGTCTTGGCTCGAAAAAAACGGGCTGAACATCAACGTCACGACCGCTTCGTTCGGGCCCTCCAGATCAATGCTGCGCATACGGGTGTCGTCTTGCGCAACCACGTCTTCCGTCACTTTCCAGCCCACCGGGTGTTCAAAACTCACGCCGTCCTTGCTGTAACCCTGTGGTTGTGCTGCGTGGACAGGAGCCGAGCCCATACCCAGCAATAGCGCCAGGACGGTCTGAAAAAAAACCAGGTGGAAAGCCCCAGATCGGCGGAGCAGGTGAAAGGGATGCATGGGCGAGAGTGTGGGGGGAGTTGGAAATTTTCGCATGGGCACCAAAGACGGATGCTGGCGCATAGCTGTCCGACATGAGTTTCCCTGTCCATCCACAAAGGAGCAACTAATAAAAACAATCACTTAGCTGCTGCCGTTACTTACGGAAGAGGGTGAATTCTGTCGCGATCAGCGACATAAGAGTCCTATCGGAATGACACGCGTCACGATTGTCCTTGCGGATCCGACTCTTTTCCCATCAAAGGCAGCTCCCACATGTTGCGGTGCATCGGTTTCCGGACGCGGTTTTTGAGTGAA
Organism: Acidovorax sp. HMWF029; assembly: GCF_003060895.1. GTDB lineage: Bacteria > Pseudomonadota > Gammaproteobacteria > Burkholderiales > Burkholderiaceae_C > Acidovorax. The sequence goes on from NZ_QAIH01000094.1 coordinate 22,274, forward strand.
GGCACAATGAATTAAACCTAATTTGAGGGATCAACCCACATGCCCCATCAGCTTCGCCGCATCATCGCGATCAACATCAGGAACCCCAGCGACAGCAATCCTTCGGGGCGGATCTCCGAGCTGGATCCACGCGGCGGTGTTTTGGCGGTGGGTGACAACGGGGTGGGCAAGACCACTTTTCTGCGCCTGATCCCTCTCTTCTACGGCGCAACCCCCTCCCAGGTCCTGAAGGGTTCCGGGAAGGCGTCCATGATCCGGCACACGCTACCCGACCCCAGCAGCGCGGTGGCCTATGAGTACGAGCGCGAGAGCGACTCCCATCTGCGCACGGTGGTGATGTACGCCAAGGACGGCGAGGACATCCCGGACTTTCGGATCGTCTCAGCCGGGTTTGATGAAACCTTCTTCTACGACGAGAACAACACGTTTGTGACGCGCTCGGAGTTCGCCCAACGGCTCCACGCGCGCAACATCAATGTCTCGCCCGTCCTGCAGCTCAACGAGTACCGCAGCGTCATCCTGAATGAGCGCATGAGCAGCAAGAACGCCAAGCAGATGATGCTGTTGGCCCGCGATCACTCTCTGGGGCCACGGCCCCTGCGCAATCTCAACCAGATTGCAGCCGCCATGGCCAACGAGAAGATCAGCTTTCGGGACCTGCAGAACATCGTGCTGGAACGCGTGGCAGAGGACCAGGCCACGGAATCGAAGCGCCAGAACGTGCGCGAACTCAAGCAGCGCCGGGAGGATGTGACCACCTGGTTGGACAGTCGCACCCACATGGCCGATATCTTGAAGCGCAAACCCGACGCTGACCGGATGAAGGAACGCATCGGCCGCATCAAAGGGGTCCACATGGAGCTGTGCTCGCTCCATGTGGCCGTCAAGGCAGCACTGGCCCAGGCGGCAACGGACCACGAACGGTTGAGCAGTGAGCGCAAGGCCCAGGCAGAGGCCTTCGATCAGGCGCTTGGTGCTTTGGGCAACGAAATCACGGAGGCAGAGCAGAAAAAGACCGAAGCCCATGGCGATTGGCAGCGCCTCAATGAAGCCTTTCTGGCCGTGAACAGTCGCCAGAATCACTTCGACCGGATCGATGCGAAGACCCTTGAGGCCAATGAATCCAGGGAGGCCGCACTTCGGCAGCAGGCGCGGGACAAGGAGAAAGAGCATGAGCGCCTCACCTCTGCATCGGGTTCTCTTCAGACCGAATACGAGAGGCGCTGTCTCGAAATCGAGCAGTCCGCACAGCGTCAGCAAAATGAGATCGCTGAGCGCAAAGCTACAGCACAAAGCGCGGGGGTCAAAAAGCGTTTGGCCCTCGGTGAAGCCAAGGACGCGGACTTGCAGGCGCTGGAGGAGCCCCCCAGGCTCGCCGAGATCGCCAAGGAGCGCACCCGCCTGGCCACCCGCGAAGGCGAGATCAACCAACAGATCAAAAACCCCGCTGCCACGGATGAGACCCTTGCTGCACAAGAGGAGGCTGAGGCCATTCTCGAACAGCGCCGCAAGGATTTCGACGCAGCCAGGGAAACCGCCTTGGCACGCGATAAAGATGAGGCCCAGGCTCGCGGTGAGCTTGAAGCGGCTGTCAAGGCCGTGGAGGGTCTTGAGGCCAGTCAGAAAGCGCTGCTGGACCACATTGATGCCCTGACCGCCCAGGTCACCCCGGAACCCGGTTCCTTGCTCGCCTTCATCCGTGCAAGCGACGACCCTGTATGGCCCCATGCCAGCAAGCTGATCGCGGAGGCAGTGATCCACCGAACCGACCTCTCACCAGTGATGCTGGACATCCCAGCCGCACAGAGAGGCGAGGAGGGGGCCGTGGTGTTGGGCAATGCCACGGTGAGCACTCAGGAGCTACCCCTTCCTGAGTGGTTCTCGATGGATTCGGTGCGCCACCAGCTTGAAACGGCAAAAGGCCAGCTCGCAAACATCAACGCGTCGGTGGATAGAGCGGCAGACCATGCAGAAACAGCCCGACTGAAGCTGAAGCAGGCCGGTACCGACCATGACAAGGCGAAGGCGCACTTTGGTTTGGCGAAGTCCGCCTTTGATGCTGCGGTCACAGACAAACGACGCCTCGACAGCCTTGTGAAGACCGAGCGCAGCGCTGCAGAGACCAAGGCTCGGAAGGACCTTGATGGCTTGAGGACGACTCTGAACGTGCTTGACAATGAAGAACGAGCCATCCGCGAAGGCGTCAAGAATAAGCGTGAAGCGATCAACGCCGGGTACAAGCGCAAGGCTGAGGTCCTGGAGGCCGAGTCGAACAGCGAGATCAACAAGCTGGATGCCGAGTCACAAGGAGTTGAAGCGACCCTGCAGACCAATCTGACCAACGCACGACAAGACTACGAGCGCAAGCTTGCTGGCATGGGGCTCGATACCGTGCGCATCAATGCCGTGGAGGAAGAACTGAAAGGGCTGCGGGACCAGCTTGATGCGATTGCCAACAACCGGCATGAGGTGGTCGCTTGGAAGAAATTCTGCAAGGACGAGCTACCTCACTTTGAAACGACCCGGCGCAAGGTGGGAGAACTGCACACCGCTTATCTCAAGGCGTCACAGAACCTTGGAAGTCTGGAAACCCGCCGAAATGATCTGACCAAGGAGGCCAAGGAGGTGCTTGATGCCCTCGACGGGCGGATTTCAACCGCCGCCAATGACGCACAGCGCCTTCAGGAACTGCGCGACCAGAAACTCAAGGACTTCCTCGACTTTGTGCCCAGCAGCGCCTACATCGGGCGCTCCATGCTGGAACTCGACCAGGAGGTGACCCGCAAACTCCGCACGCTGGTGGATGAGGCGGCGGTCCTTCGCAACGAGGTCCTGTCCCTGCGCAATGAGTTCGAGAAGAAGGAGGGCGGGCCCAATGACTGGCTCAAGCTCAAGCGCAAGGAGCTACCTGACCGGCAGACCCGCTTGGAGCATGAGTACCTGTGGCTCGAAGCGGAGCAGCTGTGCGACTGGTTTGAACGCACTGAGTGCGGGAGCTACATTGAGCAGCTCACCCACCAGATGAACGGCTTCTTCGAAAACGCCAGTGTGTTCGTGAGCCGTCTGGACACCTTCGACCGCCTGGTGGCGACTTTCAACACCGAGCTGGGCAGGGCGCTGTCCACGGCCGAGCACTTCGAGCGCTTCAAGAACCTGAGCGTGCGCGTCACATCGAGCGTGGGCCAGCAGGCGTTCCTCTCGGTGCTGCGCAAGATGCGGGACAAGAGCCCCACGATTTCACTCACTGGGCGCGCGTACTCCCGTGTCGGCATGGAGCTGCCCTCGGATGAGGATACCGCCTTGGTGCGTGAGTACAAGGAGATCCTGCGCTCCGATGGTGGGGTGCAGGTGGACCTGAATGAGCAGGTGCGCCTCGAATTCAGCCTCTATGAGAACGGCAAGCGCTCCGTCATCAGCAATGAGGAGGAGTTCCGGGCGGTGTCTTCCAACGGCAATTCCGCTCTCATCACGGCCATGTTCCTCATGGGCTTCGTGCAGATGATCCGGGGCTCTTCGCCGGTTCGGCTGGTGTGGGTGACCGACGAACTGGGCCGGTTTGACGCCAAGAACGTCGGCGCGTTCCTCAAGACCCTGGCCCTGAACAACATCGACGTGATCAGCGCCAGCCCCAGTGTCGATCCGGCGCTCGCGCGCCACTTCCCGCGCCTGAGCCTGTTCGAGAACACCGGGGCGATCTTCACCAACGAGACCCACGAACTGGAGGCCGAGCATGAACTCGCTTAAATCCGCGCTCAAGCTGCTCGCCAAGGGTGAGTTTGTCTGCAAAGTCCGGTTTGAGAGTGAGTACGAGGCACTGGCGACACAGGAAGGCCAACATCAGGCCCAGGAATGGCTATCGGCCGTGGGGTACCGGCTGGCGCGTCTCCACGACGAGGGGGCGTTCTTTATGGCCTACGACGAATCGCCCACCACCGACACCCGTGCTCGCATTCGGGAAGAACTCAAAACGGTGCGCCACCGGCTGATGCCCTATGTGGGCTTCTTCAACCTGTTGCGGGAGGCGCAGGGGAGCGATCCGCAGCTCCACGCGGGCGACGTGGTGTGGTTGACCGAGATCAGTGAGGCCGTGCGCAACTCCTCCGCGCTGGAGCGGCGTCTGGCCGACATGCGCGAACTCGCCGATAACCGGGTGATGGACAGCGGTGCAACGGTGTTCCGCGTCCAGAAGATGTTCAAGATCCTGGAGGACGCGGGCTACCTGCAGCAGACCAACGAGGTGAGCAAGGGCTACACCTTCACCGGCAAGGTGGACTACCTGCTGCAGCTCATTGCCTTCATCAACGAAAACACCCCCCACATCTCCGATGAGCAGGTGGTGGACCAGATCGACCCCCAGGCGCGGCTGGAAGAGGCTGAGGCTCCCGAGGCGGGGGCTGCATGACCTCCTCACCGACCAAGGACGTACTGAAGACGCTCTACCAGCATGCCGATGTGGTGGAGCAAACCCGGCGCGACGGCATCATCGTGCCGGCGCAAGATGCCCCGCAGGCGTCCGTGGGGGCTCTGCGGCAGGCCAACGCCCTGCGCCCTGCGGGGGAGGATGGATATCGGCTGCACCCCAAGCTGCGCGACTTCCTGAACGACCACCTGCAGCTCTTCCCGGCCTACCAGACCCTGGCCGAGATCGGTTCGCGCATAGGCCAGGCGAATCAGCTCTGGAATGAGGTGGACGATCTGTTCCGCGCCAAGGACTACAGCGCGGTGGAGAACATCGTGGAGACCATCGAATCCACGGTCTTTGATATCGGCGACAGTGTGGAGCGCAACCTGCTGTACCTGCATACGCTCCTGTCCACTCGCTACGGTAACGTGCGCACGCTGGAGGCCAAGAAGTCGCAGAACCGCTTCTACCAGCGAGAAGCCAACATCCTCGCCCAAGACATGTCGCGCATGGCTGCTGTCTTTCACAAGATCGAGAGCGAGGCAACCGCTCGCGGGATGCCCGAGCTGGCCAAGTTCGTCCGCATGAACCTGCAGGCTCACCTGCAGACCTGGCAGCATGCCATGGCCGAGATGCAGGCGCAGCTGTCACGAGAGATCTTCCGCATCCGGGAGGTGGAGGACAGCCACAAGCATCTCGCGCGCCTGGATCTGCTCATGCGCCAGCAGCCTTCATGGCTGGGATTCGAGCTGGACCCTTCGGCGCGCATCCCCGACTTCTTACTGGCCGCGCGCCTGCCGGATTTCGCGCCCCAGATCGAGCCGCAGGACACCGACCACCAGTTCGTGGAAGCCATGGTCAAAGAGGTGGCTGCACTCCCTCCACAGCCTGTGGAGCCCCAACCCAAGGAGATCAAGCGCTTCAAGCGGGTGGTGGACGAACGCCCCGTGAAAAAAAAGTCGGACGCCGCGATTGCGCTGGACAGGCTGGCCGGTGCCGCCAAGCGCGCGACCGACAAGTTCTCGCTGGCTGAATGGCGCGAGACCGACGACCTTGCCAAGACCCTGCAGCCCCATATCTGGCTGGGCTTTGCCGTCCTGGCACTGCGTGAGCAGAAATACCGGGTGGAGGTGGTTTCCAGCCCCGCGCGCCCTGGTGAGCGGTTCCGGCACCGGTTTCACGATGCGATGGTTCACCCGGCCTCGGTAGCGGGGGCTGCGAAGGCATGAACCAGCAGCAGGTGACGTTCCTGAGGCGGCTGATCGAGACAGAGCCGCCTTTTCGGCCCTACAGCGCGACTGCCGAATATCTGCTCAATGCCGAGGGTATCGGGAAGGTGCAGGGGAGGAAGGTGGTCTACACCCAGAGAGACTTTGCGGCGGCGCGCAATCTGCTCAAGGCGCGGAGCTTTGAGATATCGCGCCAGGTGGAGCCGGTACCGCGCAGTCAGGTGCAACCTGGTGAATCCGAGAAATGGGGCGCCCTGCGCGTCTCTGAGGGCCTCGTTACGGTGGTGCCGCTGGGCCTGCCGGGGGTTCTGATCCCCACGGGGAGCATGCTTTGCATGGATGTGCGCCAAGCGCTGGCCTTGCCTTTTGAGGTCCTGGTGTTCTGCGAAAACCTGGAGCCCATGCTGCGGCTGCACGAATACCAGTGGCTCTCGGGATTCCTCAAGGGGCGCCCCGCGCTGGCGCTGTTCCGGGGGGCTCCTGGGTACTTTCGCACGGACGTGGCGAACGAGCTGCTGGTGCAGGACCACCGTCCCGTGATGGCGTTCTTTGACTTCGATCCCAAGGGGCTGTCCATGGCCGCTTCAATGCCACGGCGCGAGGCATTGTGTTTGCCGCCGCTGGACAGTCTGGAGGCGGCTGTCAGGGCGCAACGGCGGAAGACTCTGTATCTGGGGTCCGTGGAGGTGTCACGACCTCATCTGGAAGCCCAGCCTGCAGGTGGCGATGTGGGGCTCGCTTGGGGGCTCATGAAGCGGTTGGAGATGGGGCTGGATCAGGAGCATTTTCCGAGGGCCTGCTAGTCCTTCTGGAGCTGCTTTCGCAGAAGGTATTACGAAAGTCCGCGTTTATCACCTAAGCCATCATGATTGACAGAGCGACAAGCGATTCTGAAGGGGAGTCGCCCTTTCGGCGCATAACACCAGGTTAGGATCTTCGAGTAAACCCCAAGCCTGTGCCATCTAAGGTCATGTCCTCGACCCTCCCGGCGGTCTATTCAAAGAAGGCTTCGAAGGCGAGATGCAAGTTGAGAACCGCTGGCCTGCGTTAGCCCCGTGCGGCCGTCGACCAAAAACAACGACTTGCAGAACGGCCGATAGAGCCAAGATCGGTCATCGAGGGCCATCCAGTTGCAATGTGGAAGGTTGTTAGCCCAAAGCCAGGCATGGCACTCCGCCTCTCGCTCGTATCCCACCAGCGTATTCGGGACGCAAGTTAAATCGCGATATCTGGGGGTAACGCCTTCGATAACAGCCGCAACGTCCGGAGTGAATTTTTGCACTAGCGCCTCGTAGGATTTCTCCAGACGCCAGGTGCTGGTGATAACGACCCGGCACTCCGGCACGTGCCGAAGCGCATCTTCCAGGATTGATAGGCAGCAAAAATGCTTGGACTCATGGCAATGCTCTGGGTGCAAGACCCCGTCAAAATCAAGAAAGAGTATTGGCATCGCGCTACTTCAGAAACAGATTACCAACAGGAAGTGAGTCTTCTGCTGAGTTACCACGTCAATGAGACTAGTTGGTCGTGGTCTTTTTAGTCTCATTGAACGGAAATCGGGAGGATGTCTTCCCGAAAGAGTGTTCAACCCCAAGCCGACTTTGGTCGGGCGCTGCGGCAATTGCGCACCGCACAAGGCTTGGTTCAGGAGGACATGCTGCTGGCGACGAGCCGCCGACACATCAGCCGTATCGAGCAGGGTCATCAAGTTCCCAGTATCCGCACTATTGAGGTGTTGGCCGAGCAGATGCAGATCCACCCTTTAACGCTGATTGCTGCTGCGTACTGCCCTGATCTGGACACGACCTTGGTCAATGAACTTCTCAAGACCGTCAAAGCTGACTTCAAGGGCATCATTTCCGATTAGGCGTGGCATTCGGAGTCAGTTTGCTCGTTGGCGTGCTGAACCAGCATTTGGAGACCTTGAATCAGCCCCGTGCCAATGGGAGCGGCATCTTGGCGCTGCAGCATCCGATTGACGATCTCCCGATCAACTGCAGTGCTGAGCAGGCACAGTGCTTCTTGCAGAGTTTCCAGGCCGACCTCCAGGCTGTCTCCTGATCGTTTGGCTCCCGCCTTCGAAAGCAGCAACAGGGTGAGCGGCAATGCTGCACGTGCGGGGTCATGGTCCCCGTTCCAGCCAACGCCCGAAAGAAGGTCTCTGAACTGGTCTGACACCAGCAACAGGTGGTTGTCATCCAGCGCATCCGGCAGGATGGCTTCCCATCCCCGTGACGTGATCAGGCCCATCATGTCCTGTGCTCCAAATTTTCCGAGAGTCGCTTTTTCCAAACGCAGCATCATTCGCCATTCAAGTTAATATGAGACCAATTGGTCCCTTTCGAGACCGTGGCGTGCGAAGATAGTCGAACAGGCATTACGTTTTATCGTTCCAAGTGCGCTCGTCTCCAATGGAAATAAGCCGGTTGCCCCAATGTGCTTGAAGAGGCAACCAGCCGGTTGCCTTCTGCGTTTGCTTCCCTTGAAAAACCGCTTAGATCTCACCCGCTTGGCCGAACTTGACCGGCAGTTTTGCGATTTCGCACAACTGCAGCGGAATGCCACGCCCAGGTGTGGCTGGACCAAGACGCTTCGATTGGCATTGGGTATGAGTTCCATCGCGCTAGGAGAGCGTTTGGGTGTGACGGCGCAGGGGGCACGCAAACTAGAGCAAGCGGAGGCCAACGGCACCATTACGCTGAATACCCTTGCACGTTTGGCGCATGGCTTGGATTGTGAAGTGCACTACATGTTCGTTCCGCGAACCAGTTTGGTAGAACAGGTACTTCGCCGTACTCAAGAGATTGCTGGAATTCCCATTCCGTCCACGTTGAAGGGGGTAGAGGCGCAGAAAGATGCGGAAACGCTGATGGCCTTTACCAACGCACTGGCAAAAGTGAGCAAGCGGGGCTTGTGGTGAGTTGGCACTGGTTCTCCAGTCCATACAAACCAGCAATGAGTTTGAACACCACTGCTATCATCGGCTCAAGCAAGCCCCCGGTGCGACCTCTGCGAAAGCATGCCCCCGGGGGCGACGTTTTTGATGAGCGCTCGATGAATTCACTTTTCGACTTTCGTGAGAAGTGCCTAAAAGAACTTGATGACCTGCGGTTACAAGTTACGGGCTGGATCGGCCGGCTTCTACGGCTGCGACAAAACAGGTTGATCTTATTGACCTGGATGTTTGGAATCGTGGACGCACACGGAGTGCTCAACGCTTTGGTCAACATCGATTCATTTGTTCAGAATGCTGAATAGATGAATGCCTATTGCGATTCGTCGGTTCTGCACCTTCAACTGCTCCTCCTGTTGGGCGACAGACTTAAAAGTCTCAGAAAATCGCTAGGCCTGAGCGCGGTTGAGATGGCGAGTGGCGTTGGAATCTCGCGCGCAACACTGCGAGCAGTCGAAGCGGGGGATCCCAGGGTCTCCATGTGCAGCTACTTGAGAGTAATTTCCGCTTTGGGCATCGCGGGCGACCTGGCGCTGTTGGCGGATGGCGTCACGCGACCGGCCACGTCAAATACAACGGCGGCTAGAACAAACCGTGATGCGCCGTTGGCTCGAATCGTCGTTTCTGTAGACACCACGCGCCACCGGATCCAGGATCTACGAAGTCTTGCCCTGCACGAAGAAGCGGTGCGACGCGTTCGTGCTGACCCTGCGTTGATCCAGCAGGCCCAGGCAGTTCTTCAAAAGTGGTTGGATGCTGGGGACCAGCGTTCGGCCAGCCTGTGGGTTGAGTGGAAAGACATCCTGGAGCATCGCAAGTGGCGTAAGGCACTGGGGAGAACCCACCGAGCGCAGGAACTGAGGCAAGCGTCCCCGATGACCGCTGTTATGCCGCCAGAGGTCCGAAAACGCATCCTCCAAGAAGTCCGTGAACTGAAGGAAGGCGTCGTTCTTGAAATCGCCGGTAGGGCTCGTCAATGACAAGTGCCGTTCGGACAAGCTTCTGACAGAGGCCGAAATTTGACGCTCAATCCCCAGGGTTGCACCATCGCTGGTGCGCACAGATCCCCGCCATTTCCACGGAGCAAGCCATGGCCCTTGAAGACGACATTGCCACTCTCACCGTGCTCGTACAGGGCATGCTCGCAGACTCAGGAGACCAAACCGGTTTTGATGCAAGGGCGTGGCTCGCCCATTGGCTGACTGGGGTGATTCCAGCATTGGGAAATCGGAGACCCATCGATGTGCTCAATGAGCACGGCCTGGAAGTCGTGAAGAGCTTGCTCTTGCGAGCCCAATCCGGTGCGTACTCGTGAGCATAGGCAGGGAGTGGGCTGGTCGTTAGTCAGGTCTGGACCAGTCGCTATCCCCGCTGACCAATTGACACCATGCAGAATGCCTACGGCTATGTCCTCTAGCCAGAACGCCCCGTATCTCCCTGCGTCTACTCCCCGCAGCGCGGACGTCGTTCTCTACCTGGACCTCGATGGTGTTGTCCACCATGAAAAAGTGCTCTGGCATCCACGCAAGGGCATCTACATGAGTCCGTACGAGGCTGCAGGACACTCTCTTTTTGAATGGATTCCTATCCTGGAATCGGTGCTTGAACCGTACCCGGCAGTCGCTCTGGTGCTGAGTAGCACCTGGTGCATACGCCCCGGATACAGCGCAACCCTCAAACGGCTTCCGGCCTCTCTGCGTGCTCGGTTCATTGGTGGGACGTACCACAAGCGTGTCCATGGCGTGGATCCCTGGAACCTGTCCATGTTTCGCACTACACCCCGGGGTGTGCAGGTTCAAGAAGACGCTCGGCGCCGAAGGCCCCGGCAGTGGCTGGCACTTGATGACGATTTGGAGGGGTGGCCTGACTCTTGTCGGGAAAATCTGGTTGCGTGTGAAGGAACTACGGGCTTGTCCCATCCTCGAGTCCAACGCGAGCTAGCGGAGAAGCTGCACAGATGTCATCCGGCGTTGTGCTCCAGACCTGCGAATCCTCCGGAGCGAGAAGCAGGCGGAGGGGGAATGCCCCGCGACAGTGGGTGATAAGTCGATATTCTGCAGTGCATCGCTTTATTTCAGGAAAAGGTAGTTTTGCAGCGATTGCAGGCTCTCATCTATGCCGGTCGTACTTACGTTGTCCAATGTCGAGCGGTCATCCGGTCAGCGCATTGAGTTCGAACTCGAATGGCTCCTCCGCGACGTTCTGCAGCCACAACACTACCAGTTTAGGGTCGGCGTTACCCTGCGACCTCATGCCACCCTATCCGAACTGGAGGCTCTAGGAAACGGGCGCTCCTGATGTCGCGCTCGCAGGACGCGCAGCATGCGCCGTGATTGCTTGCACGGCATTTCTATCGTCTATGCCGGCAGCCCCCTGGAACTGCCCTGCGGATCTTGTTACATTGAGCCGCATACAAAACTGGGGGAGTTGCGTGTACGACCAGTCCTTTAACAAGAAAACACTTGCGCGAGTTTTTCAAAAATTAGACTTTGTTGGAATAAAAACTTCTGAGGAGCTGGAGGCATTCCGCGAGACCATGCTCAACAAGGCTCTGGCAGTTGCTGCTTCTGGGTTCTCGAAAGCTGCGAATCCTCTGGTGAGCTTTCCGCTGCATGGACGGCAGGTTTTCATGCTTCCCAGCCTCTGGGATGAACTTGTTGCTCGACAACTCTGCTCAAACATCAAGAGAACATCAAAAACCGCTTCACGTGGGCGAGCACAGATCGTGTCGAATCTGCGCCTGCTAATCGAGGAGGGTGTGCCATTTCGCGTATACCGCCTAGACGTGAAGAGCTTCTACGAGTCTTTCAAGGTTTCTCACGTAATAGCGAAAGTTGGCGAGCTTCCTGTGCTCAGCCCTCTAAGCAAGAGATTGCTGCATGATTTACTTGGGTGCCATGCAGCGCTCGGCGGAACTGGATTACCTCGCGGACTTGCATTGAGTGCGGCTTTGTCAGAGTATTTGATGCGAGACTTCGATCATAAAGTGAGCGGGCATGATGATGTGTTCTTCTTTTCCAGGTATGTAGATGACATCATCGTCGTTACTTCAGCAAGGGAGGATGCAGTAGTATTTGTCCGGCAGATTGAGAATATGCTCCCATCCGGGCTTCGTTTAAATCCAGCAAAGAGACAGATTGAGGAAGCAATAGATCGAGTAAACCCAACAAAGCCGACCGATGCGACTGTGCATCTATTTAAGTTTGACTACCTCGGCTATTCATTTCGAATCAGTGAGCCTGTACGGGATAAAAATAAGGGCAAGCAACCGGGAGATCAACATCGCTCAGTGGCGGTGGACATTGCCGAGAAGAAGATAACTCGATTTAAAACAAGAATATCCAGATCTTTCCTTGATTTTTCAAATACAGGGGACTGGCTTTTGCTGAGGGACAGAATTAAGTTTCTCACAAATAACTTTAGTGTCTACAACGCAAAGGCCGGAGGAAAGAAGATTGCCGGAATATTTTACAGCTACCCTCTAGCCTCAAGTGGTGCGGAAGGAATTGCGTCTCTTGATAATTTTTTGAGGAATGCGATTCTTTCAAAAAATGGGCGCATCGCCTCGTTGTCATCCGCAAAATTAACCGGAATGCAAAAAAGACAATTGCTTTCCAATAGTTTTGCAGAAGGGCATGCCAAAGCAAGCTTTGTGCATTTTTCCGGATCGAGACTTAAACAGATCCAAGAGTGCTGGAAAAATTAAGGATGAGATGAAAAAGAAAAATAGAATCAAACGCGGCGACTACAACCGCGTACTCATTACTGAAACACTGCCCTTTGAAACTCCAATTATTTTTTCCAATGACGGGCTGTACAATCATGTTGCGTCAATTGGCACCGCAAGCGGCATTCAAAAAACTATTGTCGATGCTCTTGTACTGGGAGAGGGGCATCCTAAGACGGTTAATTCTACAAACCCGTACCTATACAAGGTAAGAAAAAACTCTAAGGAGTTTAGGCGGTTGGCGCTTCTTCATCCACTCTCGCAGTGGCGGCTTAAGTGCTTCTACCAGAAGTACGAACAATTAATCCTGCACTATTGCGCACAGAGTCCTGCTTCAATTCGTTCTCCTCGCAAAGTGGCAGGAAGTTTCTATAGCAAAAGCTCTTGGGAAAACATTAATCAGTATAAAAAGGATGCCATAACTTTGGCAAGCCTTGACCGGTACGTCAAACATACGCCCTCGTTCTTCTCGTATTTTGGTTACGACCGTTTGTACAAGTTCTTCAATTCGCGAGACTACTTCTCGCTTGAGAAGCAGTTTTCCGTACTAACGACCCTAGATGTCTCCAAATGCTTTGATAGCATTTATACACACAGTCTTTCGTGGTCAGTTAAGGACAAAGAATTCACGAAAGCCAACATCTCCGTCTCATCCACGTTTGCGCAAGACTTCGATCAAACCATCCGACACGGTAACCATAGCGAGACAAATGGCATTCCAATTGGCCCCGAAGCCAGCCGAATATTTGCCGAAATCCTCTTTCAAGAGATAGATCGCCGAGCCATTGCAAAGCTATCCAACATGAAGTTCGGCAATGATTACGTTTTTCGCAGATATGTAGATGATGTATTTATATTTGCGACCAGCGAATATGTTGCTCAGCACGTATATGAGATCTATGCTGATGTGCTGATTTCATTTAATCTTCACGCAAATACAGCCAAGTCCTCCACTATCCAGCGACCATTTCTAACAACCAAATCTAGGTTGATTTTTGAGGCAGGCATTAAGACGAATGATTTTTTATCGAAATTCCTGGATGAACCAGCTTCGGGAACGCTGACCCCTAAGCGGGTATTTTCTAAGTGGAAGCTCACGAAGAGTTATATCGACTCAATAAAAGCCCTCTGCTCTGCGAACTCTGCAAGCTATGACGAGGTCGCATCTTTCTTGATGTCGGTTGTTGCCGAGCGGATTAAAAAGCTGGTCAACAGAGATCTGGCGAATTGCGAAGTTGATGTTCAGGATGACTACTTGGCCGCCATCGATGTTTTGGTGGATGTGCTATTCTTCTTGTATAGCGTTGCTCCATCGGTCGGCGCCTCATATAAATTCAGTACGTCGCTGATTCTTATATTCCGATTTTCTGAAAAGCATCTCCCACTTCACGCGAAAACCATCTCACACCAGCTGTATACGCTGGCATCAACGCTACTCCTCGAGCAATGTGAGAAGCCGCACGCCGAAGGTGTTGACGGATTTGTCAATCTCGAATACTTGAATATTGTTTTGGCAATTCGGGAGCTCGGAGATCACCATCTTCTGCCCTCCCGGGTATTGGATGAGCTTTTTATCGGAAAACGGAGATTATCTTACTTCACGATCGTCTCGTGCCTTTTCTATATACGAGATGAAGATCAGTACAAGGCAATCAGAAAGAAGATTCTTCGCTCCGCCACATCGAGACTAGGGGATATGTCAGATATCTTAATGAATAGCGAAAAGGCTTATCTTCTGCTTGACTTATTGAGCTGCCCGTTTGTTCCGAATACCAATAAATCTCTGTGGTTGAAGTCAATTTATTCGGTATTGCAGAAAACCCAGCCAAGCAATGCAGATATCAATGCATTTTTAGCAGTCGTGTGTGATGGGCACTGGCAGGTTGATTGGCAAGATGTTGATTTACTTAACTCATTGGAGAAAAAGGAGTTGAAGCAGGCGTACTAGTGTTACCATATTTGTCGAAGAGTGAGATGGCCTCTCCTCGATCAATGGGCAACCGTTGGTCGCAATGGGCCTCCCTAAAAAGAGGCTTTTCTGCGTCTGGTCGCACGTGCCTGCCAGCAATGGGGGCGTGGACGCTTAGACGCTTGAGCGGTGACTTGTCATCCACACACTCAGGGGCCACTCATTCTTCACCCTTGGCTAGCCACGCAGGCATCAGCGCAAGTTTGGATGCATGTTTTGGCCGATTAGAAGATCGTCACTGTGTGTCGATTGCAGGTCGCCTGATGGCTTCATGCCAACGCTGAATTGATGGGAAAGAATCGAGGGGCAAAGCTGCCGCTCGATTGTGTCGGCATCGAATGACGGTTGTTCACGAAAGCCGCGTCTCAAGCGAGCGAAACAAACGACTCAGATCAGCCTGTAACGGCTATCCCGGAAGTCGCTTCTGCAGCGATTGCAGCTGGTCGTGGTAGAGCACCGAAATCATCGTCTCGCGACATTGCGGTCATTGAGCAACCACGCCGCCGCGGCGCGAATGACCTGTATCGAAGGTACTGCCGACATCGCGACTGTGGGCCATCAGTCAGCGCAGTTTCAGCCGCTCCAATGACTGATCAACAGGGCGCCGAACTCACGCTCCCGATCCGGAGCAGACCCAATACCGGGGAGGCAGCCTGTAGCGAAGCGGGCGTTGGCACTATCGATCCAATTCCGCCATTCGGCACGAATGGCATGAGGACTAGACGCGGACGTTCAAGTGGCTTAGGTGAACATATTTCATATGTCTATCTATCAATTGGGAAAAGTGCAAGACCTGCCTGCTCTCATCTGGAATCACCGGACCGGCCAAACCAATTCATTTGGCTCGCTTCAGTGCGCATTGTCGAATTGCGTCAGACCCCGAAGGCGCAGAGTGTCGATCCAGTTGTCAGCCATCCCCTCAGTGTGCCCTCTGTCGATTGCAGCCTCGTGCATCAGGTGGTGCTCCAGCCGTAAGGTGGTCGGCAATATGCCAGGATCATCTGTGTTTATGGTGACCGGCATGCGTTGCGTGCGCAGGCCAAAGCGGTTGAAGCGGCCACCCGGGCTAAGGTCGCTTTGGAGCGGAGGATCCCAGCGATAGATCGAATGGTCACCGTGAGTCCGCAACTGTCCGACGTGCACGTTCGAGCTCGGATTGACCTCGATCGTGAGTCCCCTGCGGGCATACCGCTCAAGGCATGCGTCCTGCAAAGCCTCCATGAAGCACAGGTCGTCGGCGTCGTCGTGGTCGTGGAGGTACCGGCCAGCGTGTGGGCCTTCCGATTCCAGCAGGCGCTGCGCGCGTGTGACATGCCCGTAGGGGGCGAGCGTAACCCGCACTTGCAGCGGCTGGTTCGGAGAGGGGGTCCCGATGATGTCGGTCCGGTTGAGCTCTTGACGGGCCCGCAAAACATAGAGGCCTGCCGCCGTGTCAGCCCGCGGATTCGTAAGTTCGGGCTTGATCTGTCGGAGACCAGGCACGCCGGCCTCCGTTTCCAGATCATCGATCTGAAGACCCCCCGGCTCGCCGAAGAGCTTGTACGCGCAGTTTTCTCGCAGCCGCCACGCCTCATGTAGTTGCATGAGGTCGTGCCAACTTGGGGCTTTCCTTGCCTCAGCGCGAGGAAGCCACCAAACGTGCGGCAGCATACGCGCAATCCGCGCTGCGAGCCTCGGGCGCACGCGCTGAGCGATAGCTAGTCCGGCTAACGTCGTCGCCTCGTGCCACGCCCAAATGAGGTTATCAAAGTGCTCATCTAGAGGTAGCCAAGCCTCCCCGTGCCGACGCAGCCATTCTTTTGGCGGTATGCCCAACGCAAGCGCATGCCCGAGGCGGTCGCCCGAGCGCATTTCGCAGAACCGGACTGTCTCATCAACGTGACGCAGGCCCGAGAGCGGATGTGCGTAGTCCTCTCCGGCATGGATACTCAAGTGCAGGCGCGGCGTCGGGGCAGTTAGGCCGACCGAATCGCCCGATGGGTCGTGCGTGAGTTTCGGATTTCTCAGCCAACGCAGCATTGGCGCGAAACGCTCGATCGGTATCCTGGTCTCGTCTCCAACTACATCAAGACCTCGGATTAAGGTCGTCGGATGGACGGCGTACCGTAGGCCGAACAAATCAGCGTCCATAGATGGCGGCGAAAGCTCCCAGGGTTCCGCAGTCCGCAGCACGTCACGAAGGTCGCGGGCCGCCGTCCACAGCGATTCCCGCGAAGACGCCGTCACACGGTTGAAATGCGCGCAGAAATGCCAGTGCTGGCCGGAGCGCTTAAAACTGTCGACTGCTGTGTCCCAGGCTGCGTCGCTGTTCGACACGGCGCGCAGGCGCTCATCGGCAAAGCGCGCGAACGACTGAGTTTGGGCGGGAGAGTTGAAGAAAGTGGTGCAGACCTTGAGTTCGGCCTTGTCGCCCAAACCGGAGAAGAGGCGGTGGGCTGCTTCGCGGGCAGAGATCTCTGAGTCGGCGCTGAGGCCGGAACGGCGTAGGCCTGCATGGAAGACGCCCATAGTGAACCGCCTAAGTCCATTGCCGTCCACTAACAACAACCGCCGCAGAACCATCGCCTCGGCGATAGCGAGTAGGACTACCGCACGCAGCGCAGGTTTGGCTGACTGGGCGCGATAGGTTCTCCACAATAGAACGAACAGCCAATTCCAGGCCTGCGGCAGGTCGAGCGCTACCATTGCCGATGCCAATCGCCATAGCATCCAACGGGCCGTGACCACCGCGTTACCTGTGCTAAGCCCTGACGCCAGGGTGCCCCAGTCGGTAGCGGGCTCGGATTCCGCCGAACCCGCTGCGCAGGCTCTCATTAGTGCGACGACCCGAGGGCCAGACATGTTGGTATCCCCATCATCGGACCAAGCGGCTATGAAGGCCGCGAGGATGCGTCGAAACCGACGGATCCTTTCCGCCTGATGCCGATCTTCGGCGCTGCCCGGGCTGAGAAGTAGGCGAGAAAGCACGAATCCGTCACCAGCGATTCCGTTGAGATGCACGTGGTTTTCTGCAAACGGCTTTGAATTGAAGCGGGGGCCGACAAACAGTGGCGGAAGCGCAGACATCTGATCTGCGAGCGCAGATCGCGATTCTGGCGACCAGGGTAGCCCAGCCAAGTACCACCCCACAAGCACTGTCGGATCCAGTTCCGACAGCAATTCGGCGTAGCGCTGTACGTGTTCATCCCGTAGGGTCGGCCGCCTGTCATCTGTAATAAACACTGCGTCGATGGCCGTGTCCATCGCTGGGATCTCTGCTGTGACAAGAAACCCATCACCGCACAGGCCATCGGCAGCCAACTGCGCCTCGTTTAGGCGGTGGCTCTTGCTCGTCCGCTGGTCAATGTCGGTCCGGATCGCCTGCCGAATATCGAGTAACAGCTTGCCTAGTTTTGGAGACGGCACAGTAGCGCCGAGCTTTCTTGCACGACCGGCGAGAAATTGATCGTTCGGCGCGGTCTCAGATTCAAGCCGAGCCTTGGCCAGCTCGGCTCCGTGCTGTGTCGAAAGCCCCTCCAGATGCGAGAGCAACACATCGGCGACAAGTTCACTGCCGAACAGCGCGCCCAGGGCGCGTTCGGAGACGGCGCGCACCAGCATCAGGACGTCCCAGAGTCCGGCTTCTTCTGATTCAGGGTGTCGATTGCCGCCGACAAAATGCTTAACTCCCGAAGCCTCGGGTAGCGGTTAGTCACGGTCCGGAGTACCGCTTCGCCGAAGTGCTCTGGGCTCTGGCCTGTAGGCGCATTTTTATTCAGCGCGTTAAGTATCTTCTTTTTGGAAAGCAGCCCGTCCGGCGGCAAGCCCAATAGTTCAAGAAGCAATAAGCGTCCTGGGCTTTTCACCTTAACCGTCGTGCGCTGCGGTGGCGATGACAGCGGTGGAACAAGCTTTTCCCGCTTGCTGGCGTACTCGAAGAAGTCACGTAGTTGCTCGCGAAGCGGATGACTGTCGAGCGCCTGGGTCGCGGAGAAAAGCATCTCTCCTTGCACTGTCGCACGTTCGGGCGACCGATCGACAAGTGGCTTGATGTTCTGGGTATACAGGTTATTGCGAGAGAAGTCGCCTCGTCGATTCAGCAGGTTTACCGTGGAGATTTCGGGACCAAGGTCAAACAGCGGACCCTTCTCAAAGCTGGCGAATGCAGCCCAAAGGGCGTTGAAAGCGGAGAGCCCCGATGCGACCACGTCACTCAGCAACTCAATCTGAGGCTGCTCGTCCAATTTGCGAGGCCGCGTAAAAAAGGGAATCTGGTTGAAGGTCTTGTTTACGGCGCAATAAACGAACCAGGGAGACAACGGCACTCTCGCGACCTGTGTGACATTGCGCCAACCCTGGATTGCTTCAACGAGTTGCTGGATTGCAAGATCACGATCCAGATCGTCTGCATGCTTATCTAGCGCTTGCGAGGATGGCAGGTCGTCCTCGTCAAGGTCCGCCAAATGGATGTCGTCGATCGATAGCTCGATAGCCTTTGTGGCTGCAACATGCACTGCGCTGTGAAATGGCGCCTGAGCGAGAATACGTTCGATGTCAGCGACCGTAACGTCGCGCAGCAGGCTGGTAACGACCAGTTCGACTATGCGCCCGCTACAGATTAGGGTGGCTCGCTTGCTCGTGCTGTAAAAATTGTGATGCGTCACCAGCTCAACCAGCATGCGCGACCGCCCGGCGAACGACGGGTCGTCCTCAAGCGAAGTAGTCACTTCCCAGTCGGAACGCACCACGGCGCGACCGACCTCCGGTGTCGCGAAAGGTAGCACCGACTCCGACGGCAGGCCGTGTACCCAGGAGTCGGGGAGTCGTCCGCTCAAATCCATCCCCCAAGACAGATGCGCGCGTGTCTCGATGTATCGCATGTCTGGAAGATTGACTTGCCGCAGCGGCTGAAACAAGGGGGTGGCAAACACAGAGCTGTTTTGCATCGTGCGCCAATGCTGCATCGCCAAAAGTACAAGGCAGACTGCACCCGCCGAGGGTTCGTACACGAAATGATCCAGTAGCGCCAATTGCCAATCCCCGAGCGACACTGTATTTGGGCGTTTAGACGGTTCCGCTGCAGGGCGCACAGGTTGCCCGTGCCGTGCCGGGATACGTCCGAGGCGCCGGTAGGAGATTCGCCGCATCAGGTCCGTTTCCGGCAGCGACGCCGTCTCCGCGAAATAGGCCTTCTCGACGTCTCCAATTCCAATACGGACCCGCGACAACAGTTGCGACAACGCCCGAACCGTGGGCAGCGGGATAGGCAGCCGACTGTTTTCGTGGCCGTTAACTGGGCCTGTAAGTAGGGCCCGCAGCCAGTCTTCAAGCAAAGGCAGCGACAACCGCGGCTCCGCCGCGCCCGCGAGTTTGGCTCCGAGCAACACATTTGGGTCATCGAGAAATGTTCTGACCTCCGGCATTCGCAACCGCCGATGCAACGGAAAGACTTTGCGCAGGTATTCGTGCGCAAGGTCCTCGGCGATGGGGCGGGCGTCCTTGCTGAAATCGGCTACATCCATTGTCAGCCGCCGAAGTGAGTCCCGCCAAGTGACCTCCCTGTAGAGTTTGAGATCGCCGCACACAATCGGTAGGAGTACAGGACTCGGCAAGTAGCGGCGAACAACCTCCAAGTTTTCGAAGGCGCGATGCAGGGTCGTGTCTACGTCATCGATCGGCAGCACTATCAAGCGTTTCCCGAGCAGGCGCGCGGCCTTGTCAAAAAAGTCGTGGACGGCGTAGGCAAGCTCTTGTGATCCGATAAACGCTCGCAGGCGGTCGAGGCCAACACCTTCGCCCTGAGTCTCCCGTCCGGTGAGGGCGACACCGAGACTCTGCAGGCTCTCGTGGAGAGCCCGCCACGCATCCGGCTTCAAGTCGCGCTGCTTCCGAATGCAGCGGTCGCCAAGCACCGCTGCAACCACCACATTCAAGAACAGGTCGTCGCCATCCTCAAGCTGGGACGGGTCGATGGGCCTCAAGACATGTACAGCATCAGCCAATTCGGGGTGGCGCGTGCGCACGCCCGAAGTTTCTAGATACTTTGGCAGATTCGCCATGACAGTCGTCTTTCCCGTTCCCCGGTTGCCGTCCAAGAAGATCGTCGCGTGCCCCCGCTCGCGCAAGAATCGGCTGCCTTCATCTTCTCCATCGCGGGCCACTGGCGGCAATGACTCGCTTAGCATCTCAGCCAACTTCTCGTATACCTGACGAGGCAGTAACTGGTTGACGTCGAGATGCTGGGCTCGCTCGCCCTGCTCGAGCGGGAAGTAGATTGGCTCACGGGCGTGCCCCGGCGGTGCGGACATGGTGTCTCCCTTGTACTGTTTCCTGATACACAACGCTTATTGTCCCAGCATCACATACGAGAACGCCTACGACCCGCGACGATGTCCACGAACGCCAACGCGCACACTCTTCGTTTCTGCAGAGGATCAGATTCTGCCCGTTGCTCAGCGAAGCAGCGGTCGTTTGACAGTTGCTGAGCCTGTGCCGCCGCACGAGCGACTTGCCCAGAGCTCGCAACGGTCATCGACAGTGCCAACCCGCGTGTTACCGGTTGAGACAAGCGCTGTCACTCAACCGCAGCGCTCGAGTGGCAGCACCCAACCTCTCTCCGACCTCCGATTCGAAGTCTGGTCAGTAGCAGGCCTCGATCCTCAGTCTGCCTGTTTCGCAGTTCCCTTGTCGGCATGAAACTCGCCCGGATAATCAACTCGCCTGGTTAATCTCGTCAAATGCGGCTGTTCCGTGTAGACCCTATTGCAATGACAAAAACACTCAATGCTCTTTTAGCGCAACGTATGCAGCTGGATGCTGCGATTGCACAGGCCAGAAAAGAGGAGTCAAAAGAAGCGTTGAAGAAAGTGCACGAGCTGGTGGCAGAGTTTGGCTTCACTGCGCAGCAAGTCTTTCCCTGGAGGCCTGCTGTCAAAAAAGTCATTCCGAAGTACCGAGACAAAAAAAGTGGTGCGACTTGGACAGGTCGAGGGAAGCCTCCTGCCTGGATCGCAGGAAAGAACCGTGAGGATTTTCTGATAGAGAGTCGGTCGTCTCACGAGGGCCCATTCCTGGCGGAAATGGCGGCGGCATCTTCAAGGCAGCGGACCTGAGGCGCAGAGCGAAGCCATCCCGCTCAAGGAGCCGAGACCGCAAGGCACCGGCATCATGTTGGAGCAGTAAACCGATGTACCCTGGTTGCGAGTTCAATGGGATCCTGGCGCTTGCAGAGTTCAATGCGGCAGTGCACTTTTCGGCAAAAACTCCACCCCCGTTCTCTTCACCAGTTCCTGATAGCTGATCGGCCGACCCACCGTCTCCCCCTCACGGTTCTCCTGCCAGTGCGCCCAAGCCCGTTTGTCCGTGGCGTCATAGACCAGCTTGTACAAATAGGCGGGTACCTTGACCCCATTGGTACCTATGCGCGGACCACCGTCCGTAAATACGGGCCCGGTGATCACAAATACATCCCCCTTAGCCCGCAGTACGTAGCGCCGAGTGTCTTGCTCGATCTTGTTCCATGCCCCACCGTTGTGCTGGATGTTCTGCGGAACCATATTGGCCAAGCTGAAACTTTGCGCCATCGCTGAAGATGTGGGCATGTCCCCCGCCGGTGCCATGTGCCCTCGGCTGTATCCGGAGTTCTTGTAATCGTCCAACTCGGCACGCTCGCCACTGGGAAGACGCGCATCAGCAAAGAACCGCTTGGCTCGCTTTTCATCGGCATCTTCCACACTCCTTCGATTCAAGCGCTGTGCCACGAACACCGGCGTTCGTGTCGTCCCGCTGTGAAGCACTGCAAAGGCTTCATAGCAAAGCTCGCGAAGCTGAGCCTGCGGCCTGATGGCAGGCGGCGTCCCATTTGCAAAGAACTGAGGGCATTGCGCAAAGCTGGTTGGCTGCGGTGTGAGCAGGGCTGCGCTGTCAAACTGCGGAGACCGGCCCCACGAGAGATTCGGGCTGACAGCGGCCAGAAACAGGGCCAACGCGGTGGCCAATCGCGCATTACGAGGCCAGGAAAACGATCGGTGCACAGGCAGGAGCATAAGCAAAAAACGGAGCCCGATTGGAGCATCTTTCCAGCCAGATTTCGGAGCTGAATACTCAGCATCCGAGGGGATTTACAGTTGATTGCAACGCGCCTAAAAAAAGGGCGTCTTTGGTGTCGCCCGGTTCACTTGTTCAACAATGAAGCGTTTAAAACGCGTCCCACGTCATCAGCACCCGCGCCGCACGAAGTGCCACCACCATGGTCTAGTTCATGCTCTAGCCACTGGCACATCCTCCCACCGCGTCGTGTACTGCGGCGTACGCCTCTCCTGCTTCATCCCCCAGTCCTTGCCCTTGTTGGTGCCCCCTGTGGCACCTGAATGCACGGTGCCCTTACCATACCGCTGGTTGAGCGCATCCAGCGCCACCATTAGCTGCGTACGGTCCCGGTGGTCCTCATCCTCCAGATCCAGCTCGCCCTGCAGGACATTGCCCGGCACCAGGTCCAGCAACATCACCCCAGCCTTGGCCATCTTGTAGCCAGGCTCGTACATGCGACGCATGCCCGCTGTGGCCGCCCACACCAGCTTTCCCGTGTCGGCCGTAGGCCGGCGCAGGGGCACCACCACTGACTTGTTGAAGCGCGGGCCGGGCCGGAACGGCGAGGTGTGGCAGAACACCAGCAGCTGGCTGGCCAAGCTGCCTTGCTTGCGCAGCTTCTCGGCCGCGCGGCTGGCGAATTCGCTCACGGCCTCGACCAGTGGCGGCAGCTCGGTCACCGCCTGGCCGAATGACCGGGTGCAGGCAATCTCTCTCTTGGGCTCGGGAGCGTCATCCAGCTCGATGCACTGCATGCCCTGCAGCTCGCGCACGGTGCGTTCCAGCACCACGCTCCAGCGCCTGCGCACCATGGCCGGGTCCAGCCGGGCCAGGTCCAGGACGGTATGCACCCCACACTGGTGTAGCTGCGCGCCGATCTTGCGGCCCACGCCCCAGACTTCTTCCACCAGCGTGCTGGCCAGCACATCGTCCAGGTCCTGGGCGGGTAGGGCGGTCAGGTTGCACACCTGGGCCAGCTCGGCCGGGTAGCTCCCCGGTTTGCGCTCTGCCGTCTTGGCGATATGGTTGGCCAGCTTCGCCAGTGTCTTGGTGTGACCGATGCCGATGCCGCAGGGGATGCCCACCCACTGGTGGATGCGGGCGCGAATGGCGTGGCTGCGTGTGATCAGGTCGCCCCGTAGCCCCTGCAGGCCGACAAACGATTCATCGATGCTGTAGATCTCCTGCGAGGGGCCCAGACCCGCCGCCAGGCTCATCATCCGGTTGCTCATGTCGCCGTACAGCGTGAAGTTGGCACTCAAGGCCACCAGGCCGTGGGTCTCTTCCATGTGCCGTATCTGGAACCACGGCGCCCCCATCTTGATGCCCAGGGCCTTGGCCTCATTGCTGCGGGCGATGGCGCAGCCGTCGTTGTTGCTCAGCACCACCACAGGGCGGCCGTTGAGGCTGGGGCGGAACACCCGCTCACAGCTCACGTAGAAGTTGTTGCCATCCACCAGCGCATACATGCTGGCCTCCGTCTATCAGATCAGGTGAGAAACAGCTTCACGCACCCACTCACCACACCCCATACCTCAATGGTCTGGCTGTCGCGGGGGATGATGTCGGGATAGGTGGGGTTGGCCGCGCGCAGCTTGATGCGACCGGCTCGCTGGTGCAGATACTTCACCGTGCATTCGCCGTCCACAATGGCCACGACGATGCTGTTGTGCTTGGGCTTGATCGCCCGGTCCACCGCGATGATGCTGCCGTCCTCAATGCCCGCGTCCCGCATCGAGTCGCCACGCACGCGCCAGAAGTAGGTGGCCTGGGGGTGCTTCACCAGTAGCTGCATGATGTCCAGCCGTTCGACCACAAAGTCATCGGCAGGCGATGGAAACCCCGCGCGCACGCTCACCCCACACAGGGGCAAGGCCAGCGACTGCGCCGCCGTGTCGTACGGCACGGGTAGCGGGGAATTCCAAAGACTGTACATATTTACAGTATAGCTCCCTGCTGCCAGAATGTTGCCATGTGTACCTACTACGAGGTCCCGGGCCGTGAGCAGCTGGTGCTGCACTTCGGTGACGTGCCCGAGGAAGAGTGGCGCGACAAGATGAGCCCGCTCTACCGAGGGCCGTTCCTGCGGGCCAAAGGCGGGGTAGGGCGCGAGCTGGTGGTAGGGCAGTGGGGCATGATCCCGCCGAACTCGAAGACCCACATCCCCACCGGCAAGGACGGCAATCGCCTGAGCACCGTCAACGCCCGCCGTGAAGGCGTGGCCAAGTCATGGACCTACGGCGGCCCCTGGCGCAAGGGGCAGCGCTGCATCATCCCGGCGCAGTTGTACGTCGAGCCGTACTGGGGGACCGGCAAACACATCCCCTGGCAGTTCGAGCGGGCCGACGGCGAGCCCTGGGGCCTGGCGGGCCTGTGGAGCGAATGGACCGACCCGGCCACGGGCGAGGTGCTGCCCAGCTACACCATGATCACGCAGAACTGCGACGACGTGCCGGTGCTGAACTTGATGCACAGGGCTGACCCCAAGCGCGCGCCCGACAAACAGGACAAGCGCACGGTGGTGCCGCTGGAAAAGGGGGATTGGGATACCTGGCTGCGCGGCACCGTGGAGCAGGCCGAGGCGCTGATCAAGGTGCCGCAGCTGGAGCTTTTTGTGCACCGGGCGAGGGATCCGGCGCAGCAGGTAGAGTTACCTGTCGAGTCGGCGTGGTCGGCGTGACCCAGCCCTTGACCAGCTTTGCTCCCTGGCAACGACGGGATGCTGCGGGACCTTGCAATTGCGCCAGCGCCATTGGTGGGTCAGAATGACTAGTAGAAGAGGGGAGGGGCATGGACTTCGAGAGCAAGCTTGTCAAGGGTTTGGATGCGGCGCTGAAGACATGGAGCGAGTCGCCCAATGCGTTCTCGGTTGCGCGCAACGGCGGCGCCGAACTGGCCATCCGATCATCGCTGCTGTACGAGCTCGAATGCAAGACGGGGTGCATAGCTTTCACTGAGGCTGGAGGCAAACGCGTCGACATCGTCCTATGCAAGGGGGCCGACCGCGATGGCATGTATCTGATTGAGCTCAAGAACAATATCCTGCACAAGCATCAGCAGCGCTATATCAAGAGTTCACGCGACAGCGCGTGCGAGCAACTTTTCCCGGAAAACCTGAATGGGCTAAAGGTGGAAGGACGGTTCTACGTGCATCTGATCGTGGGCCTGGTGGACAGACGGGATTCCCGAAAACCGGCAGACTCCGCATTCCTGGGGGTATGCAATAACATCTTGCCGGAATACAAGCGATTCCAGTTCCCGAAGGATCTCTGCTCCCAACTGAAGCTGGCCAAGACCAAACTTCAGAATCTAGAGCCTCGGTCGTACAGCATTGCTGCACCAGACAAAGGTCCCGCCGCAAGGGCTCCGGCTCACGCGGTTTTGCACTGCTGGCTTGTCTCAGTGAAATCCCCAGAAACAGGCAATTTCGAGGCAGTGAAGGAATGGACTCCAAGGTTCGCGCAAGACCCCTATGCGGATTGAGTCGCCCCGGATTCTCTGGACACTTTTGAGCCATTGGGAATAGCGTCGTTCGAGCTCTACCGGCGAAGTATCTTCGGTAGTGCCGTGGCGCCGGTTTGGGTTGTAGATGATCTCGAAAGTAGAGGTCTTCGCCCGGCCACGCTTTGACGCGAATCAGGCCCGCCCCCGTATTCAGCCACAGATGCCAGTTGCCGTCAGCATAAAAGCTCAGCGACGAAATAGCCCGCCCATAGTGGTTGGGCACATCGAGACACGGAATCTAAGCGAGTTCAGTGAGTGAGATCTGATCCATGACTGACGTTGGCAGCACGAACGCACGCAAACAAGCCACTTTCAGTGCTGCGTACCGTCAATAAAAAGGTCGAAGTTTGAACTACCTGGCTCCGATCAGCCTTGAATAGCGCAATCTCACTTTGGGCATTACGTTTGCAAAATGCGAAGGCATTGTGACGTAGCTCGCCGAAAGCGGGCGGACCGATGTAAGAACTTGCCGCCGCGCCGGGTTGATGTAGGAGTATGAGCACGCCGTGCTCTGCTCGCGGATTAAACCTGCATCGACGTCACAATTGACCTCGAGATTGCATGAGGCAGGGCAGGAACGGCTCCAATCCACTAGCAGTTGGGACTGCTCGTTGACCAGCCAGACCGGATTTCCGAGACAGCAAGCGGAGCGATCTGCGGGAACTCGCGAGCTGCCTGAAGTGTTGTCAAGCACATCACATTTACAGTTTAATTAAGCATCGAGAGGGGCTCAAGATGGTTAATAAATACTCGTGGCACTTGGTCGCCATAGGTGTGTTGGCCTGTGGGACTGCGGAGGCAAGCACTCTGTCCGGGGTATCGGCTGATGGAGCTTGGCACGTCGACGCTATCTTCGCAGACGAGCAAGGGCGCCAGGTCGACCGGGACAACATTCGGTCCAATGTCCTCTATCGTGCGGAACTGACAGTTAGGCCCGCTTCCGACAAGGCGGCTTGTCCTGGGCGCGTAGCTTTCGACGCCACGATGCCTGCGCATTACCACGGCATGAGCACCACTGCTAAGGTCAGCGGGGCAGCATGCAAATACGTCGTCAGCGGCGTCTACTTCCAAATGAAGGGCGCATGGGAGCTGTATGTTGATTTGGTCCGGGGACCCGTTGTCTCTCGTGCCACTTTTCCCATCGAGCTAGCGAAATGAGAGGGCTACTAACGGTTCTCGTGGGCCTTGGCGCGGCGCTGATTGCTGGAGTAGCTCTCGCAAACGGCAGCGATGAGCCCTGGGAACCTGCCTGCCCACCAGAGCGTGCGTGTCCCTCCAAGGAAACCGTTGAGCTCGGCCGAGCACTGTTTCTCAGTTCTGCCATCTCACCGGCGAGGCGCTCGTGCGCGACCTGTCATGAGCCGACGCACGGCTATGGCGCCAGTGCGGCGACTACGCTCAAGTTCAAGGACCTGCCGCGGTCAATTCCCTCGTTGCTGAACCTGTCGCATCAGCGGTGGTTCTTCTGGGACGGGCGGGCCGACCAGCTCTGGCAGCAGGCAGTGGGGCCGCTCGAAAGCGAAGCAGAGATGAATTCGCACCGGCTGTTCATGGTTGCCGCAGTGGTGTCCAACACTAAACTACGGACATCGGCAATGGCTGGCGGAGCCTTAGGTTCACGGGAGCTCGTCGCGCTTCGCGCCGCTCTTGGACACTCAACCGCCTCAGCCTGCGTGAACAATGAAAGCTGCGAGCGGGCTTGGCAGACCCTGCCCCGCGATCAGCGTGCCGTCGTCGAAGCTATTGCGCATAAGCTGTTGTTGTCCCTCGCCGCTTTCCAAGTCTCGCTCAAATCGCGGTGGACTGCATATGACGACTATATGGCGTCAGGAAAAGGACTGTCAGAAAGGCAACTGCGCGGGATGAAGCTGTTCTTCGGGGAAGCAAGGTGCTCATCGTGCCACTCTGGCCCTGCGATGACTGATGCCGGCTTTCACAACCTCCTTCTTCCTTCTCCGCCGGGTCGAGCTCGCGAAGATCCGGGTCGGTTTCGTGGCATCCAGCATCTTCGGGCGCTAGCGGCCAGTGGCGACATGGGTTACGTCCCGAGCGAAATTGCTATGCACCTCGACTTGAACAACTCCGTCTGGGGACAGTTCAAGACCCCGAGCATCAGGAACCTCGAGGGCCGCTCGGAGTTCATGCACAACGGCGTCTACAAGAACCTCCGCGACGTCCTTGGTTACTACAACACGCTCGCCGATGCGCAGGTTGTGCATCACCATCAGAATGCACTGTTGGCCCCCCTTAATTTCAAGGAAGACCAACTCGAAGATCTCGAGGCGTTCTTGAGAATTTTTACGAGAAGGAGGGATTGACATGAGAAGCCAAATCTTGGTGTTCGCGATGTTCCTGACAGCGGCCGTGCGCGCTGGCGACCTTCCAGCTCCGCCCGAGGAGGCGAAATACCCGAACATTCTGAGACCTCTCCACCAATTCGGCGGTGCGTTCGGTTCCCTCCCCGGTCAGTTCAACGACGTAACGGCTGTGACTTGGGTCAGTGATGAGAGCGTCGCTGTTGCGGACACACTAAATCACCGCATTCAGGTGGTGTCGACCAATGGCCGTCCACTCATGTCGCTCGGGGGCTATGGCGCGGAAGGTGGCCGGCTCAATAGCCCGCGTGGCGTGGCGCTGGACAGCAAGGGCCGATTCGTCGTCGCAGATACCGGAAACCAGCGCGTTTCGGTGTTCGGTGCAGACGGCAAGTACCAGTACTCGTTCGGCGCATTTGGTACTGGCCAGGGTTTCTTCAATGAACCGTCCGCGGTGGTCATTTCCCACGGCGAGATCTTTGTCGCTGATACGAACGGCCGCCGGGTCCAGGTCTTCGACGAGAGTGGGGCGCACTTACGAACAATAGGACGCAGCAAAGCAGGCAAGCCGCTGTTGCAG
>NZ_QAIH01000094.1:51029-84312 GCF_003060895.1 Acidovorax sp. HMWF029
ACGACCTTAGCCAGATTGTAGTGTTTTCAAGGTCGGGGGAATTCCTCGGCACGTGGGGAGGATGGGGGTCGTACGGCGGCATGCTCGCCAATCCGACTGGAATCTCTTGGGGCGCTGGCAAGGTGTTCGTGGCGGACCAGATCAATCACCGGATCCAGGCATTCGACGAAAACGGCAAGTTTGCTTTCCAATTCGGGAGACACCCGATCGCGCCACATGAAGGCCATGGGCGACTTCACTACGTCGAGCGACTTTCCGCCAACGCGAACGGTTCGCGGCTGGTGGCTTGTGAGCCATTTGAAAACCGGTGCCAGGTTTTCCAGCTTGGGGAACTAAAGGGCGTCATCGCAGCGAACGAGTCAGCGTGGTGGGACAAGGCGACGAAGTTTCACTATGGGCGCAAAGTGGCTTCCATGGGCCGGCTCCTGGCCATCTCCGAGCCAGACACGCACGCTGTCCTCGCGTTTGATCTTACCCCTGATCAGGGGCCTAAGCTAGTCACGAAGCTGGGGCAGCAAGGTGTCAAACCAGGGGAGTTCCGCCGCCCCAGTGGGCTCGCCATCATGGACGAGCGGTATATCTACGTGAGCGACTCAGGAAACAGACGCATCCACCAATTCGAACTGCAATCGATCGGTCAAGGAGTGCAAAAGTCCTTTGTTGCTGGGACCTCCAGATTAGTCAGGATGATCGACTTTGGGACGTCGGAATCTATGGATGCAGCTGGCGACAAGTCAGCGACCAATGGGCTGAACGTGGCAGAGCCGAGTGCGCTTCGAATCGGTCCCAACAAAGAGATTTATATCGTCGATCCTCCCTCTGCGAAGATCGTCGTGGTCGATCAGGACTTTCAGAAGCTGCGGGAGTGGGGGAGCTACGGGACAGATGCAGGCCAGTTCAGGACGCCCATTGATCTGGCGCTTTCCCCGAGTGGCGACAAAGTGTATGTGGTGGATCACTACAACTATCGTATTCAGGTCTTCGATCTGTCGGGGAAGTTTCTTAATGCGTGGGGGGGAGCGGGACCGGAAACTGGCAAGTTCGTGCTTCCGTTCGGTGTCGCGGTGCATCCGGACACCGGCGACGTCTACGTCTCGGACACAGGCGCGCACCGCATCCAGCAGTTCACGAGCGCGGGCCAGTTCATCCGACAGTGGGGGCGGTGGGGCGTCAACGGTGGGGAGTTCTATAAACCGAAGGGCATCGCATTCGACACGACCGGCAAGCTCTACGTCACTGATTTCGGCAATCACCGTGGGCAGATTTTCTCGGCTGTCGGTGACTTCATCGCGGAGTTCGGGTTGAGTGACACCGCCTATTCGACGAAGTGAAGTGAAGCGAAGCCACCTTACCGTCGCAATCAGTGCGTGGGTAGCGGCCAGCTTGGGTACGTGCCCCGCACCTGCACAGGTGCTCGTCTCGCAGGGCACGCGGATCCAGCTGCCTACGCTGACCGACGGGCCTCCCGCTCAGAAGTCTCTGAATACGATCCTGCAGACCCTGCCCGCAGGAATGGCGAAGAGAAAGCTCGCCGTCGAGCTCAACCAGCTCGCCACGAGCGCCCAGGGTGGACATACCGAGGATTTCCAGTCGTCGGTCAATGAGGCCAAGGCCGCCGTTCTGCAAGCTCGTGCGGAGTTGATATCAGCTGGCGACCGCGAGGTCCTCGAAGCGATAGTTTTGACCGTGAGGGCCACGGAGAAGGCGTATTACTCCAAACAGCTCAGGCGCAACTACCCGCCCGACAGCTATCGGACAATCTTCCAGCGGTCACACCACGCGACTGCGTTGGTGAAGAAGTCCACCGGGCTGCCGTATTGCTCCGGAGCGTTGATCAGTACCACCTTCGTCTTGACCGCGAAGCACTGCTTGCACAACGTGGACCTAACAGATCTCGAGGTCTGGAGGGATTACGTCCAGCATGAGGACGGCTCGACATCGGCCCCCACAAGGATCAAGGTTGCGGGCGTACAGTACACCCCGTCGGATCCAGCGCTAGACTTCGCAATCGTGAAAGTCGAGGCAGAAGGATTGGCTGTCCAAGACCCTCCTTGCCTCTCGACGGACCGCGTCCGACTGCGGGAGTTGTTGTACATCCTGGGGCACCCGCAGCAGCGGCCACTGACGGTGCACGATTTTGCTGAGGTCCTCTTCCCCTACGAAGTTCAGTCGTCCGAACTGGAACAGATCATCATAGACCAGCGCGTCGGCAACGCTAGCGACGAGGTCGTCGCGAGCATCAAGTCGAGTTATGTGCCGACATCCAGGGGCAACTTCGCTAACAAGAGCCTAGTTTGGGACGGGCAGCCCACTATTGGCATCCTGGCCGACACATTCAGAGGGAATTCAGGCGCTCCGGTTTTCTCGCGCAACACGCACAGGCTCGTCGGTATCTTTGTTCGTGGTCAGCCAGACTATATCGAACCATGGACTGTTAGCTGGTACAGGCATGAAGCTGTGCTGCCCGTCAGTCAGATCATCGATGACCTGCGGCGCAACACTGCCCTACTGTCGGACGGCATTTTTTGCGTGCGCTAACCGCCCACTTCGTCGTCGCCCTGGAAGAAGGCGATCAAGTTGCCGTCGGGATCCAAGCTCACGAGCCACGTCACACCCCAATGCGTTTCCTGGAGCGGGATAACGATCTTCGTCCCACGCTGACGTAGGTCCTGATCGACTTGGGCTACATCGTCGCACCGAATGTGGATCGTCGGGCGGGTACCAGAGACGCCGCTTTCCCAAGCCTGGTCGCCACTGCCGTGGTGATGTTCCGCGATGACGATTCGGACGTCACCAAGACTGAGCGCGACACCTTTAGGCTCGTCCCCCTCGCCCCATTCGTGGTCAATGGAGAAACCGAGGTCGTGTTCGTAAAACCGGCGTGAGCGAGCGAAGTCGGTCGGGGCAAGAAACACATGGTCGATAGAAAAGCGCATCATGAGTCTCCTTCTCACGAGATGGTAGTCCGCTTGTGTCTAGTCTGCGATCAAAACTTTACGTGATGAAGTCAAGGCGAGGGCACAGAGTATGGCGGTTGCCTTCAGGCTCCCCATTCGGTTGGTCGAGAGCAGTTAGTTAGATCCGGTTGGGCATGGGCAGCTGAACGGCCATATCAACTGCTCAATCTTAGTTTCCTGACCAATGCATGGGGCGTACCTGCACGAGGCAACCGTGCCACGCCATCGGAAAGGCCCGGTGACCTCAGGACGCACGATTGTGGTTCCCTGGCGGAGGGATTTACTATCAAGGGAGGCTTGGAAGGGGTGAAGCCCCCCCAACGTGACCAAGCCGATTTGCTCGGAATGGTGGTCACCGGCCCGGACATAGAGATTCGCGACGCGCTGGTCTCCGGCCGGGCCCAGTTGCCTCGCTTACACCATGGACAGTTTCGTGCGTCGCTATCATTGGCTCGCCAGTTATCGACGCGCCATCTGAGATCGGACCAGGGAGGAGCCCCATTGCACAAGAACTACCCAGGATTGATTTCCGTTCTCACCGCGGCGGAGCTCGAGGACTTCGTCGACGACTGGTTGCACCAGCGCTGCAAGGACTACCACTCGCACGACCGGTGGAGCGGCACGGGTGACCTGGGCCGCGATGTCACGGGCTACGCCACCGACCGTCGGATGGACGGGCCATGGGACAACTTCCAGTGCAAGCAGCTTAGCAAGCCGTTGTCCGAGAAGGCGCTGTTCGTAGAGCTGGGTAAGATCTTCATGCACTCGGCTGCAGACGCTTACGCGCTGCCGCGGGCCTACACCTTCATAGCGCCTCTGGGCGTCGTGCGCAAGGTACGCGAGTTCGTTGCGCACCCGGACCGGCTAAAGCAGGCGTTCCTGGATCGCTGGGACACGTACATAGCGGGTGACCTAGTGGAGAACGCGACAATAAAGCTGACGCCGGAGATCGAAGCCAACATCAAGGCTTTCGATTTCGCGAGCGTCCATTGGCTCGACGCCAGGTTGCTGGTCAAGGATCCGGCATGCATGCCGGCGCTGGTCAAATGGTTTGATGCCGACCCCGGCCAGAGCCCCAGGGGCGTCGTGCCCGCTGCGATCCACGCCAGCGAATCGGCCTACCTCGGCCAACTGCTGAAGGTGTACGAGGAGCGGGGGCCGGGTACATACCCCGATCCAGAGGTTGCGCTGGCCTGCCCCGATGTGGGGCCACATATCAAGATCCAGCGTACCCGCTTCTTCGACGCCACGGCGTTCGACCGCTTCTACCGTGACTCGACGCCGAAGGAGTTCGTCCAGACCTTCCGCGACGAGGTCCACCATGGCGTCGTCGACGTCCACGACGCCGATCACTCCAATAAGTTCGCCCGCCTGAACAAGGTCATGCAGCAGGCCGCCCTGCTACAAACTTCAGGCGTGCTGGGTCGGCATGCAGGGCCGCAGGTCAAGCAAGGCACCTGCCACCTGCTTGCCAACGAGGGTGTCATGCCATGGGATCAGTAGACAGGCTGGCGCCCAGCGCGCACCCCTTCAACAGCACGCTCGAAACAGGCATCCGTGCGCTGGTCGTACTGGAAGCCTTCCATCCGCGGCGTTGCGACCTATTGGAGATGACCTGGCTCGACCATCTCGTCGTTCACACAGGGGATCTCGACGATCCAGAGGCCCCGAGCAGCCTGCACCCGGATCTGCCCAACCGCGCGGCCGAGCTCGTGGTGAGGCGTCCGCTGGTAGAGAAGAGCCTTCGGCTGATGCAGCAGCTGCACCTCGTCGACGTCTTCGAGACTGAGGACGGCATCACCTTCGGCGCGAGCGACGACGCCCCGATCTATCTCGACCTGCTGCAGGCACCGTATTCCGTCGCGCTCAAGGAGCGTGCCCAGTGGATGGCCGAGCGCTTCGCCAACAAGCCGGCCGTAGAGATGCGCGATCAGATGGAAAAGCGAATCCGGCGGTGGACCGTTGACTTCCGCGTTGAAGAGACATTTGCGGGAGCACGCGCATGAACGGTATCAGGCTGCGCCACTTGGCCTTCACCGGCCCCAACATTGAGTCTGCCAAACTTGAATTCGTCGACGGCCTGAATATCGTCTACGGCGCGTCCAACACCGGCAAGTCGTATGCATCAGAAGCGGTGCTCTTCATGCTCGGTGCGGTTTCCAAGCTTCCAAAGACCGATGAAATCAAGGCCTACGATGCAGTCTGGCTCGGCCTGACCCTTGGCGGCCAGGGCGAGTTCACCCTGTATCGCGCGACCAAGGGTGGAAAACTCAAGCTCTTCCCGGGTCTCATCACCTCCCACCCGACCGGCAAGGGAGAGGTGTTGTCCGGGAAGCACAGCGCGAAGGCAACCGACTCTGTCTCCTCCAGGATCCTCGAGACTTTGGGCCTGCACGACCGGTGGATCGTGCGCAACGCCAGCGGTGAGAAGGAACAGCTGGCCTTCCGCGTACTGGCGAAGTTCGCCGTGGTTGGGGAGGAGGACATCATGTCCAAGCGCAGCCCCGTCTACGTGTCGAATAGCTATACGGAGCGCACCCTCGATCAAAACCTGTTCAAGCTGCTTCTCACCGGTCAGGACGATGCGGCCACCGTGACAGTCCCCACCGAGCCCGCGCGGATTGCCGCCAAGGCGGCCAAACTTGAGCTCGTCGACGAGATGCTGGCGCAGCTCGACAAGGAACTGGGCGACGCCTTGGCCGACCGGACGCAGGTGGACGCACAGCTCGCGGAACTGGACGCCAGTGGTGCTACGACCACCGCCGGTCTGCTGGCCGTGCAGACCATGCTGGATGACTACGCCGCCAAGCGGCGTGCCGCGGTTGACCGCCGCCTGGAGCTCACCGCGCGAGCGGCAGAACTCGACATCACCCTGGAACGCTTCGCCAAGCTGCAGGCGGTCTACAGCTCCGACTTGGACCGGCTGCATTCAATCGAGGAGGGCGGTAGCCTGCTGGCCGCTATGGCCGGCCGTGATTGCCCGGTTTGCGGCGCCCCGCCTGGCGCGCAAAAGCACCAACACGCCGCCAAAGAGATTTCGATGGCGCATACGGCCGCGGCAGCCGAAGCGCGCAAGATTGAGCGTGAGCAGCGCGAACTTGCTCACGTCGTCGATTCGCTGCACGCCGAGGCATTGGCGCTCACGACCTCCATCGCATCGCTCGAGGACCAGATTGAAGAATTCGATCAGCGCGCACTGGACCTACGCCCCACGGAAGCGTCGCTCCGGAGCAGCTTCGAGAACTACAACGCCCAGCGCGCTGAATTGGGCAAGCTGATCGACCTGCAGCTGCGGCGTGAAAAATTAGCCAGCCGCCGAGCAGAGATCGACGCGGCATCCACGAAAAGCGAGCGCGACCCTCTTCCCGTTGGCCCTGAATCCACGGTGCTCTTCGAGTTCGGCGAGTCCGTCAAAGCGGTCCTGACCGAGTGGGGCTTCCCGGATTCGGACAAGATCCAGTTCGACGCAAAGGCAAACGACATCACCGTCGCCGGCAAGGCCAGGGACGCCAATGGAAAGGGCGTCCGCGCCGTTCTGCATGCGGCCTTCAACGTGGCCGTCGCCGTGCACTGCATTGACAAGGGCCTACCGCATCCCGGGTTCCTGGTGCTCGACACCCCGCTGCTGACGTACCGTGAGCCGCTGAAGTCAAAGCACGGCGATCTGTCGGACGACGAGAAGGCGCTGAAGGCGACAAGCCTCGCCGAGAAGTTCTACAAGCATCTCGCCAGCCTGGAGGAGAAGCTGCAGGTCATCGTCATCGAAAACTCCGACCCGCCGGCTGCGATCGAGGACCTGGCGTACATCGAGGTTTTCACCGGCCTGGCCGGCGACGGACGCTATGGGCTTCTTGCCCGCCATACCGGTTGACGTTTGATGTGGCCTTTGCACAGCTCGATGCAGCCCAGTTGTTACGCTGCCGTTTATTGGGCTCGCGCTGGAGTGGCAACCAACTGTCACTACAACTGGTGCCATAGGCCCCCTTGGCGCGCAGCTCAAGGCGATGCCAAAAGGCCTTGGAGGGCTTGTTGCCGGCGTGCCTCTTCCTTGTCCATGATCTCTCTCGCCGCCTCGATTTGCTCCGGCGGCATGTCTTTAAGCGGAGGCATGTTGGCGAAATGCCGTTCCCACCTGGCCTCAATGGCTCGCAGGGACACTTCATCGGTGTTGCCGCGATGCCGCTGGGCGTAGACCAGCGGCATCAGCTCTGCGGCCATGTCCTTGCCGTCGATGAGCCTCTTGAAAATCCACAGGTAGACATCGACAAGCTCAAGCCCCGCGCTGTCGGTGCCGGCTGCGAATTCGATGGGGATCTTGGGCATCCCTGCGAAGCTGATCTTGGGCATGCCGGGGCCAGTTGCGCCTTCCATGCCCGACACGGCGGCGAAAAACTCCGAGAGGGTTTTCTGCGCTTTGTTGAACTCGGACTGCCGGTCCACGACAATCCTCGACGCTCGCTTGCCGCGCTGCACGATTCGCTTTGCAATGCCGTGCATGACCGACTGAAACCCGATGATGTTAGGGCTGATCTGCTTGATGTCGTCCGCATGGTCCACGTTGTAGCCAATCGCGTCCGGGTTCTGGGCGGCCCATGTCAGTCCGTCGCCGATCAGCTGACGCGAGCGCGCGTCGGGAAGCTGATCGACGCGTCCCGCGATACGTTGGCAAACGGCGATGAGCTTCTCGTTAGATCGCGCTCGGTTGGTATCGATACGTGCTGACCAAGCGAGGCGTGCATCTTCTTCTTTGAACAAGGATGCGAGCTTCAGCAAGAGGATGTATCGCAGCGGCGTCCAATAGCTGGTCCAAGTAACGGCCGGATTGATGGCTTGGTCGAAGACTTGATCGTAAAAGCAGATGACCGAGTGATCCGGCTTGTTAACCCGATATAGGTCAAACCGCAAGATGAACTTCTTCTGCATGGACACCAGCTCGTCGGCGATCGATGCCAATCTGCCGACTCCAAGCTGAGCTGCGTGCAGCCGGTCCACGCCGAGGCGTTTGCGCAAGGGGGCGAGTCGCTTCTCTACTAACACATCGAGGTTAAGGTCGCTAGACAGAACCCCGTAGTACAGGACGGGCTGGGCCGCGTCAAACAATTCCGAACCTGTGTGCCCGCTCTCATCAACATAGCAAAACATGCGCCCCCCCGTCAAATTGTCAAAGCGCAAGCTCCGTGGCCCGCCTCGAGCGTCGTTTATAGCCTGTCCTCAGGCGATGAGTGGCGGTTGATGCTTCGAAACCGGTCCGCTGACGTAGCGCCAAGTTCTCGTCGCAAAGACCGCGATGCGCCGGACATCGTGAGTAGGACGGCCAGCGCCGACCGACCGTGAGCGCTGCAAGGCAGCGGTCGATAGAACTGTCGATAACGTTCACTACAACAGGTTCGCAGCTGGGTTGTCGTTGGAAGGGCGGTAATAGCCCACAACGCTGGCTACGCTCTTGTGCCCCGTCATCGCCATAGTGTCTGCCAATGGCACTTTCTGAACGGCCGCCTCAGTCACAAAACCAGACCTCAGAGAATGCGCAGAAAACACCTCCGGCAGCCCGGCAAGCTTTGTCCGCTCTCGAACAATATCCCGCACGGCGGCAGGGGAGAGGGGTTCACCAAGGTGACCGCCTTTCCTGACCTGTCTGAACACTGCACCGTCCACGATGCCCGAAGCCGTCAACCAGGCCTGCAGAGCTTCACCTGCAGTGCCCTCCAGCGGCTTTACGTTCTCCGGACGATCTGCTGCAGTCTGGTTGCTTTTGGAATAGGCGAGGGTGTAGGTGAAGCTGCTGGGCCCCACCCGGTGAAGATTCTTCATCGTCGCCCCCGTCACTTCTGATCGGCGGCGCCCGCCCGATGCCCAGGCAAAGAGGAGGAGGGCGCGGTCACGGATGCCCTTGAGTGATTCGTCGCAGGTGTCGAGGATGGCCATCAATGGATCCTTGGTCAGCGCATCCTTCTTCTGCGGAAGCGCGCCACGTTTGCCGTAGGCCCGCCGAGTCTTGGCCAGCAACTCGCGGACTTTGGGATTCTGGCAAGGGTTTTTCAGCTCTCGGAGTTGATGCGCCTTGGACAGCACGGCAATCCGGTGGATCAAGGTGTTCAGCGCCATCGGACCTAGCTTGCCTTTGAATCCCGCATCCACCAGCGCTTGGTCAATGGCTGGCGGTAGCTCGTGAGCCAGGCCATCTGCAGTCATCCGCTGAGCATGATCCACGATGAACTGCAGGACGGCGTTCGCCGGCAGTGGCAGCGTGATGCTTTGCCCGTATCGAACGCCAAACCAGGCAGCCCAGTAGCGCAATGCAGAGCGATAGCTCGCAAGCGTGTTCGAGGATTCGCCCTCGCGCATCAATTCTTCAACGGCCTGCGCAGTCACTTGCGACAGGGAGGACGGCTCCAGCGAGGGGTTATGTCTCAGAGACGGCAGGCGCATGGTTGAAACCGAGGTTGTAGAAGCAAAATTTCCATAAACGCTACATATGATGTATTGTTTACAACATGTTTTGTTGATGGATCACGATAAGCATCGATTATCGTTGGTAAAAATTGAATGGAGTAGGGCGATGCGGTCAAAAATTGTTCGAGGTCCGCGCGGTGTGCAAATGGAAGAGGTTTGGGCTGCCGCCGACACCGTCCTCGGCCTGGGCGAGCGGCCGACGATTGAGCGCGTGCGACAACAACTCGGCCGTGGCTCCCCAAATACTGTGGGGCCGATGCTTGATGGGTGGTATGGGTCACTGGCCAAGCGGCTGCAGTCGCCGGTGGATGCAATTGAGCAAGACGATGGCGTCGAAGTCCCCTTGCCCGCTCCAGTGGTCAGGGCCGCAAAAGCCATGTGGGGCAGGGCCCTACAGCATGCTGATGAGCGTGCGACGACTCAATTCGCCGAAGCTCGCAAGGAGCTGAGCGTGCAAGCTGAGGCGCTACGCCAGGCGCAAGACGTCCTGGTACTGGAAACACAGCGGCTGGCCGACCGCAGCGGAGCTTATGAGCTGGCTATGCAGGCCAGAGATGCGCAGATTGCCGAAATGGGCCGTCTGGTTCAGGAGCTACAGCAGCAACTTGCGGCAAGCCAGGAAATGCTGGCCGCGTCACGCTCAGAGAGCATACAACTTCGCTTGGCAGCGGATGCAGAGCGTCGCCGCCAGGAGGCAAGGGAGGTTGATCACCTGGACGAACGTACGCGCCTGGAAGAACGTGCTCAGGCTCAGGAACGCAGACTTAACGCAGAGGTGGATCGTGCGCGCCAAGAATCAAAGCGGCTGGCGCTCAAATTGGAGGGCGACGCCCGGGAATCTGCCAAGTCCTTGTTGGCTTCGCTGGAGAAAGCGCGGGAGCTAGAGGCCCTCGTGGGGACGCTGCAAGCAGAGAAAGCAGGTCTGATCAAAGACCTGCAGGCCTCCAGAGACGAGACGAAAGACCTGCAAGCAAAGCTTGACCATCGCAGCACTGAGATGTTCGACGTCCTCAGCGAACTGCGCGATCGATTGCCAACGATCCCGAGCAACGAACCTGTGCAGCCCACCGGCAAAACCCGCAAAACGCGAACTAGAACTAGCAACCACTCAGCTTAATGATGGACGATAGTTGTGGGTTACATGGAGCGAACTCAATCAGTGAGATTCGGCTGCCGCGATTGCCAGGATGCGTTGCACAGGTACGCCTTGTTCAATTGCAGAACGTGGGGTATGGCCGCCCAACCCCCGCGCTGGCGCCTCTAGAAAGGCGAGCACCTGCCAGCCATCTGCGGCTCCAAGCGCCGAAGCCACAAGCTGCAGCATAGGCCACATTTGGTGTTCGAACTGCCAACGCGGCAGTCTATACCCGTCGTCTGGATTCGAAATGCCTATGCAGCGCTGCGACTCGACCCAGGCGTTGACCCTGCACCTGCCAACGCCAAGCAGGCTAGCTGCTTCGTCAGTTGAGATCATGTCGGCGGCTTCCATTCGATCTCGACGGAACTTGTCACCAGCACCTAGAAGCGCGGCTGAGTCGGCGACTGATGCGTAGGAATCCGAAGAAGGTGTCGCTACATTTTGGAAATTTTTAATCGGTACCAAGATGGACACTCTATTCATATGTGCTTCAAACATTGGAGCGCTCAAAAATGCTTCAGATCCACCCCATCTGCTTCCATCACACCGGTTGCCTTGCAAGAATTTACATGCAAGAGCAATATTTTTGCTCTAACTTAGAAAAATACAATCGGTAGCGAAAAAATCATATTAAAACAAAAAATTGCACATATGCAATTTTTTTTGTGCTGCATAGTGCATATTTGCAATCACCTGCCTTGCAAAATCATTTTATTGGAGGGTTAACCCTTAACTCGATGACTTGACGAATTTTCGCAAAAGCCCTATTTGATCAGATGAGGAGCACCCAGAGTTGACATCGGCGACCCATATTTACAGCT
Organism: Acidovorax sp. HMWF029; assembly: GCF_003060895.1. Taxonomy (GTDB): domain Bacteria; phylum Pseudomonadota; class Gammaproteobacteria; order Burkholderiales; family Burkholderiaceae_C; genus Acidovorax. Next base: position 62,399 of record NZ_QAIH01000094.1, read on the forward strand.
CATCTCTATTTGGCTATGCTCAAAATACTCAATTGCAATAGCTACTACCTGTGCACTAGAGCGCATAAGTGAAGGCAACAGTCTGGTGCGGCAAATGCCCCCTTTGCGATACGTATGAAGTTTTGCAGGAGAAGTAATAATGTTTCATGCCGCTCATGATACTTCGAAGGCAAGTATTCGCACTAGATTAGGCGTCCGAATGAGAAGCCAACTCGCCAATACCTACAAAGTACGAGGTCATTCAACTGGAAAAATCTGGCTTCAATACAGCGCCAAGGCCTGTCGCGATATAGCTTTTGCGTCAGAAATTGATTATCTACACTTTCTCTATGTCGAATCATCCTTCGACGTTGTTAGCGTTGATTACACGCCAGAACTAAAGGTTCAGCGAGCCGTTGGTAGTAGTTTTGTCAAATATATTAATGCTGAGATTGTGACAACTAATGGTGATGCAGTATGGCGCCATGTGTGTGAAGCAAATAAAGTGGAAAGTGCACGCTACCGACAAAGACAGTTGCAAACCCTCCTTCAGAGCTTCGACATGCCAGATGGAGCTCAAACCCCGCGCGTGGAAATTCTTACCCATGAGGACATGCTTGCCGCGCCGCATCGAATTCGTAACTGGCACTCTGTGGCTGCGTGGCTTGCAGCAGGACGTGATTGGGCCTTGACCGAGGAGCAGTTGGAGGTGGCTGCTTTGATCCGCTCAAAGAAACGGGTGGAATTCCAAGAAGTGCTGGGACTCGGTAAAGGTACGGATCACGACGATCTCTACGGAGTTGCGATTTTCCGTTCCATGCAGGCTGGCGCATATAGCAGCAACCTGTTCGATACGCCCTTCTCAATGCGCACATTTTTCTCCGAAAAGCAAGGTTCCGTATGAGTCGCAGGCGCCTCACTTTCAAGACCATCTCGCCAGAACTACGTGACACATCGAAGTGGCCGGAAGTGGATTTAAGTAGTATGGCCTTTGACGACCTAGCGCGTTTCGAGCGACTTATGCCTGCTGTCGAGAGCTACCTGCGAAATGGCAAACTCAGGGCGGCTGCGAAGACAGCCCAGATGTCGGAGGATGCGCTGCTAGATCAAGTGAACCGATGCCTCATGCCTCACTCTGATGGTGGCATCGTCGGCTGGGCGGGGCTAATTCATCGGCTGAGACTCTCCGGCTATGCACGCACTAGTCCGCTTCCCCAAGGGCTCAACGCCAGTCGCCGCGGGGCGAGTGGGGCCTTCCACCTATTTCTAGACGAAAACCTGACTATAAAAAAAGCTCTGGATGAGGCCATTCGGAAAGGCACCGGGCGGGGAAAAGCAAAGGCAGCTTTTACACCACATAAGGCGATTTGGAAGAAGTTCGTCGAATTGGTAGAGAGTTTCATCCCACCTGACCATTACCCTCGCAATCAGAAGAGCTTTGCCCGACGGTCTGTAGAGCGCTACGTCACAAACATGATCGCCAATGACGCCAAGGCTCGATCCTTGGCAGTGGGGCAGGTGGCAAAAACATCTGGTCAGGTGGGCAACGGTCTGTCCTCATTTGAGTTGATCAGGTCACCATTGGATCTAGTGGGAGCAGATGCGCATCACGTCGACTGTTTTGGAATGATCGAGATTGAAGGGCCCGCAGGCCCTCAACTGGTCCCAATCAGCCGTGTGTGGATTTACGTCGTTGTTGACTTCGAATCTCGTGCCGTTTGTGGTTACGCTGCTTCGTTTCGAACCGAGCCCACAGCGACGCAAATTGAGTTGGCCTTGGACATGGCAACCAAGCCCTGGCAGCCCCGAGTACTGAACATGGGTGCCGTGCGATACAAGGAAGGTGCCGGCTTCCCAATGGGCTGCGTCGATGGATTCGTCTTTGCACCAGCAGCTTTGCGAATGGACAGCGCCGCACAGAGCTTCGCAAATCGAATAGTACATAGGGTCCGGCGCCGATTCGGCTGCGCAGTGAGCTGGAGTGCCGTTGGGGCGTGGTACCACAACGACGTCGTTGAACGTTTTTTTGGTTCGTTGGAACGTTTCGGTTTGCATCGGTTGCCCACGTCAGTGGGCTCTGGCCCAGCCGATCCTAGGAGGACTGATGGTGCCGCCGCAGCCGTGAAGCTCAACGTAACGTGGCAACACCTTCTCGATCTCTTAGAAGTTGCCATTGCCGAGTACAACGCCAAAGCCCAACCAGGACTTGGGCATCGGTCACCACTTGAAGTGCTGCGAGATTACTTTGACCGACACCGTCAACGGTTCGTACCGCGTCCACGCATTCCTCCAACGTTGTTGACGCCTCGGCTAGGCGTTGAGATCGAAACGCACACTGTACGGGGATCTTGCGCGGCAGGAAAGCTGAAGAGGCCATATGTGCAAGTCGACAAGGCAACCTACACCAGCCCAGAGCTAGCATCACAGTTTGCGCTGATTGGGAGACCAATTGTTCTCCATGTGCATGAAGATGACATGCGGACGGTTGAAGCCTTCCTCGAAGACGGTACACGGCTAGGATTGTTAACAGTCCGAGAGAGGGGTTGGCGGCGCACGAAGCACTCACGCGATCAACGCAAGCAAATCAACCGCATGCGCGACGAACGCGAACTCTCAGACATTCGAGGTGGCGACTACGTTGAGTGCTTCCTCGAACATCTAGCTCGTACCGCGTTCGCCTCTGCTGCGAATCGGCCAGATCGAGTCTCAGAGGACGCGACCAGGCTCGCTGAGGCTATTCGCACGACGGGCGCATCCGTGCCACGCGTGGGGATGCCCAAACCAGACAGTGCCAATGTGACGCCTCTGCGGCCTATTCCCAAGCTGCTAAACCTGCCTAAGCCGTCATGGGGTTGAAGAATATTGATTGGCAATCGATGGACTGAGACGGGAGCTCCAAAGTGAATTCGCGCACTTTAACTATTGACGACGCCAACCGGCTGGCCCTTCGCAAGCATGCTCTGTTCGATGGGGAAATGAGGCAAGCGCACTATCTTTCTCATCCCGTTGTCACCGATTCCCTGCATTTGGCCACCGAGCCCGTGAAAGAAGTATTCGAGGTCGTACAGCATCTGATCATCCACCGATTCCCTGGATCTCCATTCATTGGCGCCTTCCGGATGGGCAAGACACACACAATCCAGATCCTTTGCGACGAGTTGAGGCGGATCTTTCCGAAGTTGGCAATTGGGACACTTATTGCAAAAAAGCACGACAAGCCAACAGAGAAAGCCTTCTGGGGAGACGCTCTTGACGACTACGAACACGGTGCCTCGTTGTACGGAACAGCGCCGGAACGGCGGCGACGCTTCATGTCGATGATCGTTTCAGCAGTCTTATCGGTGAACGGAGACCAGTACGTCTTCTTTGTAGATGAAGGCCAGTGCTGGACTTTGTCAGAGTGGGTCTGGATGCGCGACCTCACAAACGATCTAAAGAGGCGCGGCATCCGAACCACAACCATCGTTTTTGCACATGAAGAGCTCAACGTTTTGCGCGATATGTTGATTAGCACGGGGCGTACTGACCTAATAGGGCGGTTCTTCCACACGCCGTATGTTTTCCGTGGACTGCGCAATGAAAGCGAGTTGCAGAGCATGATGCAGTGCCTTGACGATCCATCGAAGCACGAGCATCCCTGTGGAAGTGGGATCTGCATGTCGGAATTCTTTTTGCCTGCGGCTTATTGTGCGGGTTGGCGTTTGGCCACAGAGGCTCCACATCTATGGGCAGCTTTCGGCCAAGTAGCCGCCCGTCAAGGTCGAATCGCTAAGGATATTGGTATGCAGTGGGTGATGTCATCCATTCGCGCCTGGTTGTTCATCGTTGCCAACTACGACAGCGCCGACTTCAAATCACCGCCAGACTCGTGGGTAGAAGCCATCGGCGCAAGTACATATCAAGCCAGCTTGCAATGACGTCGCACAAGAGCCTGGGCGCGCTTCGAATGGCAGATGGCCTCTTCTTTTGCGATAGCTGGTTTTTGCCGGGGGAGGGGCCGTTCACAGTTTTGGCCAAATTGGCCATTGCCAACGTACTAAACGCTAATCGGATCTGCCGGGTCTTTGGCGTAAGGTCTACTCCGACGCGTGATGCGAGTCCGCACGGTCGTAGCTTGCTCCATCTTGAATGGCTCGCTCGCAGCCGATCAGCGCCACTGCTAGCTGCGAAGCTATGGAGTCGAAGCCTGCTGAGCCTATCTCCGCGCTGGGGTCAGTCGGTCGCCAGCGATAGGGCACTACGCTATTGCCCAACCTGTTTGTCCATGGGCTACCAATCGTCTTTGTGCCAGATCGAAGGGCTAGTTCGGTGCCCACAGCACAACGACCTACTGCTCGATCATTGCAAAAAATGCAATGCACCCACACCGCCTTATGCGGTAACGGCAGAGGCCTTCGATGAACCGCTAGTCTGCATCTATTGTGGTAACGCGTACGCGCCAATTTGGGCATCTGTCCGCGGAGACCTGTTTCAAAAACAGGTTGATGATGAGAGCGCCTACTGTCATCTTGGTGAATGGTTCGGGCGAGTCGAGACACTGAACATTCAGTGGCCAGATAGCGTAGCGTGGTTGGCTGATCCGCGCGCCCCAGCTCAAGCGGCAAAGGCAAACAAGCGAATTCAGATGCTGGTCACACTTAGCAACATAGTGACTTGGACGGAGCCGGCGGCTCTTCGTCGCTCCGAGGTTTGGGTTGGACGTTGGCCGTTGAGTTCGGGTGCCCCGCAGACGCACGCACGCAGCGGAGCAGATCTAGATGAGATAACGCGAGCGCGAGTCGCTATCTACAAATCGATCCGCCGACATCACGCGACACGGATTGGCATGAAGGTCCAATCGCACATCAAAGGCGATAGAGAGCGCTTGATCGAGATCAACGAGGGAATGGTGATGCCCTGCAACGAGCATGTCAATCCAGTTGCTCATGGGTTCCTCGCATGGCGGCTTAGATTCGAAAGCAAGGTGGGTGAAGAGGGGCGAACCCGTGGCCTAAGCCTCTTCTCGGTGCTGCTGTTCTGGCCTGTTGACTGGTCGGCGTCCGACGTAGCGTGGGGGCACTTTGTATATCGATGTCTCCTGCTGGATATCAAGACGGCTCTTGAATTGAACAAATCACTAAAGGGTCTTGACTGCAACCGACCAAGCGACTTTTCAGCTTGGCTAGAGGTCGTTGGTCTGTGGTACCACCGGTTTGGCTCGCAGACACGTCCATGGCCGGATAGCCTAAGCACCCTGCGCTTGCCCGCTGCAGTGGGCGAGCCTGGCGACATCTGCATCATCACGGCCCCTTCGGCCACATTGAGCCTCGGAACTAGGAATGAATGCTGAACGTCAACTCCATACTCCATCGATCACCACGTTAGAGCGTTTCGTCTCGCCGCCGGGGCTTGACGGGAGTGACGGGGTGAATCGCCTGGCGCCTGAGCGCAAGTCTATCGATGTGGACACCGACGTCGAAGCAGTTAGGGCATGGATATCGAGCTTGAACGACGTATCGGATGTCACGATAAGCAGCTATCGTACAGCGGCCGAGAAGCTTTTGAACTGGTCCTGCTTCGCTCGTGGAAAACCGCTTTCTTCCTTGAATGTTGCTGATCTAGAGGCGTTCGTTGAGTTTCTCGCCGCGCCATACCCACCTTTAGATTGGATCTGCAGGACCCGCGCGCGCGACTCTCAAGATTGGCGCCCCTTTGCAAGCCCGTTGTCCCAGGCGTCAATTCGAATGGTGATCTCCGCCATGTCGTCGCTTTTCCGTTGGCTGAGTGTCGTTGGTTATGCCTCGATGCCTTCCATTTCAGGGAAAAGAAGTGTTCGCGATGGTTCTGCCGACCACGGACTCACTTTAAACATCTCGGCCGCTGGTATATCGCGAACTTTCAGTCGTGAGGCATGGGCTTGGATCAAAGAGGTTCTGATAGGTGGTGTCGATTTTCGTACTCGACTTACCATTGAGCTGCTGTATTTCGCGAATCTCAAATTGGAGGAGATTCGAAGACTACGGCTGGCTGATTGTGTCGCGCCGTCGTGCGATTGCGTGGCTTGGCGAGTGCAGGTCGATTCGATGACAAATTGTTTGCGATGCGTCTATGCACTGCCACCACTCGGTGATTCCCTGTCGCAGCTCTTCGAGATGCAGTCAATGTCGGCAAGTACATCTTTGCTGGCACTTGAAAATCGCCAAAAGTCAGAATTACTGTTCGACAGCGGCCAGTGGATGCGTCCAACCGTCACGCGCGTATTGAGGCGATCTGCGGACTTGGCCGAGGCAAATGGTGACAATCAAAGTGCGAAAGAACTGCGCGATTCAACCTTGATGTACTTCCGGGGTGCCCTGGAGAGCCATTCAGGTGGAGATAGCGCGTTTGTTTTGGGATTCGTCGCAAACGCCCGAGGCTGCCGCAGCATCGCGGCCCAATACCTTCGACGCACGGTCTTGGACAACGAGGCAACGAATGCTGGCTGGATGCGCCTCGCTGAGCATTGGAGGCCCTACAGTGAGCGTCTTTCTTTGGAGGCTGCGAAGGCCGGGCCAGCCACCTTACCTCGCACACTCAAGCGCGAATAGTCGGGGATGCTATGAACACCAATCTTGCGGCGTGCATCACCACTCATATCCGCTAGGTTGATGTTGACGCCAAGCCGCACGTCATCAAATCCCTAGCGGAACAGAGTCATTCATTGCTAGGTTGATCTTGTCGCGGAACGGCCCCTTGAAAGGGGTGTTTCTTGTCGGACAGCTCGCATGGCGGGCATGCTATTGCATTGGCTATTTTATTTTACATAATATACATCGTATCGATCCAAGAAGAGCCGCACGCGCAAGGCAGGCTTTTTCGACGGGCTGACCCCCGCCATGGCGTAACGCAAACCCCCGTCTTTTCAGCGCATGGGCCTCCCGCAGGCCCATCCATCATGGTCTACGAGCGGCGCCAGCTCGTAGCAAAAACACCAAGAGGAAACCCATGTTGAAAGTGCCACGAGTCGGTGGTGCAGCACAGCTGCGCCTGTTCGTCGAAGAGATCGGTTTTGCCCGGGCCTGCAAGGTGCTCCGGATCCATGAGGCCACCATGCGCCGTTGGTTGCGCGATGAATCGCCGGTACCGGCCGCCGCGCTGCAGGCGCTGTACTGGCTCACGAGCTGGGGCTTTGCCGATGCCTGCAGCGAGGCCCACTGGTCCCACCAGTTCCTGCTGGGCAAGATCAGGGAGCTGGAAGCCGCGGCGAACTGGCGCGCGCCCGCCGCCTGGCAGGCGGCCAATGAGCCGGACTATCGAGCACCAGGGGCGCTGGTGGTGCTGCAGCTGGTGTGACTATCATTTTTATAGCTGCTAGTGCTTATCTGTAGCGCGGCAGGGCCTGTTTTGGCAAAGAAAAAAGCCACCTGTCGAGGTGGCTTTGATGTTTCTGGAGTTCTCGCGCTGGTGGTCAGCGGCGCTTCTTGAACTGGCCCTTCTTGGGGCCGGATTTGTGGCGCGGGGGCATGCGTCGTTTTGCCATGGCTGGTTCTCCTGTCAGGTGTGCGCGCCTGGCTCTCCCCAGGCTTCGCGGATGTATTTGCGAACGCCAGGGAGCTGGCGCATCAAGAAGGCGGCAATCAGGGCACCGCCGATCAAGATCAGGGCTTCGCGGCCGAACTCGGCCGGGGTGGGAAGGAAGGCTTTCATTTGCTGTTGATGCGGTCGATGCGCTCGTGGGCTTTTGCGGCCGAGTCGTGCGCGTGTTGGGCCAGCAGGCCCAGGCGGGCCAGGTCGGATCGGATGGCGGCATAGACGCCGACGCCGACGCCCAGCGGTCCCGCCAGCTGCAGGAGGATGTCGAAATTCATGGCAGTAGTCCCTCTTGTTGGATTTGGATCGACACACCAGGGGGCTGCGCGGGGCCATCAGCGCCCCAGGACGATGCGCCCCCTGCCCTCCCCCCCAGCCACATCACCCAGGCCCGCCATGGGCTCACACCGCAGGCCTGCGCGGCTTCCCGAAACACGGCGTCGGCCGTGGCCCGGTCGGTCTGGTGGGTGGTGTACAGCCAGTCATGCAAGACAGCGGCCGCATGAGCCAGCCCGCCAGCCAGGAAGAAGGCCAACGGCAGGCGGGGCACGCTGGCCAGGTCGGTGACAAAGCCTTGCGGTACGTCCACGTGGCCGATCAGGTCGGAGTCGTAGCCCAGGGCGGCCAGTAGGCGCCATGTGCCCCGGCCGTCGCGGCTGGTGTCTTCCAGGCGTTCGAGCTGCAGGGTGCTTGTGAACTTCACTTTTTGCTTTCGTCCTGGTGCTGCACCTGGCTCTGGGTGATGGCGTCGGCGTTGTAGCTGGCCGTAGCCACCCAGGACACGTGCAGGCCGCCGCAGCCAGCAAGGGAGGCGCACAGGGCGGCGATTGCAAGGGCGATAGCGGTTTTTTTCATGGGATCACCTGTAGATCGAGTGGGCGCCCACGGGGGCGATGTAGGCGCTCGGGTTGTTGTAGCGGGGGCCGTTGGGGCCTTGCGGGGTCACATCCCAGCCGCTGGGCACGTAGAACGCCCAGTTGTCGCCCGTGTTTTCTGGGCGCGGTTCGGGGTGCGTAACACCGTAGATCCAGGTGCCCAGGGTTTCCGAGCCGTCAGGGAACAGCGTGCTGTTCACGCCCCGATAGACCACGTTGTTGTTATTCCATGGCGTGACGGCCCACGCCCCGTCCCGCACCGCCTGGCTTGTGGCATCCCATGCCGCGCCTGCAGCATCGCTGGCGGCTGTGGACACCTTGCGCACCACAAAGGCCACGGCCAGCAGGCCACCGGCCACAAGCGCCAGTTTGATCAGGAGATCAGCGGAGACGGGGGCGATTTTCACGGTTCAATAGCCCATCACGGAGAGGGCAGCCGAGCTGGACACGCCGGGTGCGGTACTGCTGCCATCGGGCCACATCCAGGTGCCGTTTGGGCCTGGCTTGCCGTACTGGCCGACGCCTTCGCTGCTGCCCGTCTGCGGCCCCGTGCCGGTGGACCCACCCCAAGCGGCACCAGACGCCGTGGCCGGGGCCGGGCTCTTGGCCGTGGCGTCGGCCACCACAGGCGGCGCCTTCGTGTTGATGACGATGGGCTGCGTTGCCCAGTTGTTAGCCGCCGATGCCGCGCCTACCAGGGTTCCGGCGCTACCGATGGCGCCAGCATCGCCCGACTTGCGCAAATACAGCAGCAGGCCGATACCGGCCACCGCTGCCACGCCCATGACTATTTTGCGGTCCATGGTCAGTACCAGTATTCGTTACTGAAGTCGTAGGCGCTGCTGAATGGCGGGTTGATCGGAAGGCCGTCATTACCCCCGGCCACGTAGGCGCTTGGGTTGTTGTAGCGGGGGCCGTCGGCGCCCTGCGGGGTCACATCCCATGGCTGTGCGGCGCGACCGTCATAGGTGCCCAGGTAGGGCACGGTCGAGCCGCCACCGCTGCCCCTGAACAGGTTACCCAGTGCGCCCAGGCCCGCACCCATCAACGATGCGTTTTGCGCTGTGCGGTTGGCCTGCGGGTTCTGGTACATGGGCTGCGCGACGGCGCGGCGCGTCATGAGGTAGTAGGCGCCGATGCCGAGCACGGCCAGCAGCAGCAGGTTGTTTGGTCCAGGTGAAGATGCAGCGCTCATGGTCAGGCCTCAGTTGTGGTACCGCCCGCGCTGGCGTAGGCCGACAGCAGAGCAGAAAGCTTTCGTTCAGGCTGGTTGTATCCAGCGCCCGGCAGACTTGCCCACACCTTCGCTACCTTTCCGATAGCGCGCACCGTGCGACCGGCCTGCACATCGGCCAGCGCGCCGCGCTCGCGGATCAGCTCCACTGCGGCGGCATCCTGGCTGGCTGGCGAAAAGTCCGATAGGCCCAGCTTTCCGCGCACGCCATCCCAGGTGCGCGCCAGAATCTGGTAGCGGCCAGCAGCGCTGCTGGTGGTGTTGCGGAATGGGACATACACGCGCGGGTGATCCGCGAAGCCCTCGAACTGACCGCCAGCAAACAAGGTGCTGTAGCCGTCGTTCGGATAGCTGGCAGTGCCTTCCGCGTAGGCGATCATGTCCAGGAAGGCGCGCACATTTGCCGCAGCCACATCTGGCGCCACGTTGGACGGTGCATAGGTGCTTGGGGTCAGGCTCACAATCACATCCTCAAAAATCGTTGTCGTCTGGTCCGGTTCACCGCCCGCCCAATCCGGCGCGAGGCCTTGCCACCCATCGGGCAAGATGCCATCCCAGGCCGGTGCGCCCTGCCCTGCGCGGCGACTGGCCAGTTCCACGGCCACCAGCACCACCACGACGCCCGCCAGCAGGGTTAGCAGCCGGTTCATTCATAGAACTCCAGCAGCGCGCCCATGTCAGTACCGGCCCCGCTCCAGTTAAGCTGCAGCGTCACGCCAGCCGCCGTCTTGGCGCTGGTGGTAGCCGTTGCGTTGGCTCCCACATAATCGAATGCACTAGATCGGCAGAGGTAAGAGACGCCCGACATGGCAGCGCTAAAGGTCACCGTGTAGTTGCCCGCAGAGTTGCGGACCACGCCGGCCACGTTGAGTTGCTTGACCACGGCACCAGCCGACGTAAAGACCACCCAGGCCTTCAGGTTCATCCCCGTCACACCGCCTGCAGAGCCTTGAGAAACTGGCATGCTTCAGCCCTCCACCGCAACGACGTTGGCATTGCTGGCGATATCGCCGATGCACTGGATGGCCTGAGTGGTGCACACGCCCACCAGCTCCAGCGCGCCGCCCGGGATGATCCGCACGCCGTTGGCGACCGTGGCCGCGCCAGCGCCAAAGCCGACGAACAGGTTTCCGGCTGTGTCTTTGTTTTGGATCAGCAGATATTGGCGAGCCGCGTTGGCTGCCAGCAGCTGGCCGCTAGCATTGGTCACTGTCTTTTGCAGGTTGGCGAATGCCGATGTGCGCGGTACCACGGCCTGCGACACGCTGACCGATCCGGCCAGGCCGTCGATAAACTTCTCGTCGCCGATGTACAGGCGCACGTTGTTGGACGCGCCCGACGCATCGGTAATGGTCAGGCGGGAGAATGGCGTCTCCTCCAAGCCCTGGCCCGCAATCAACCCCTTGAGCTCACCCCACTCCGCCTTGATGTCTAGCGCGCCGTCTGCGGACAGGATCTTGAAATAATCCCCGATCACATCGAGCTGATACACGCTGCCAGCAGCGATTGCGAAGGTGTAAATCTTGGAGGGCTTCATTTCTTCACCGCAGCGAATGCCACCAGGGCCATAGCCCCGACAGCAGCAATCAAAATCTTGTCAGTCAGCGCGCCCCGGCCCTTTGCATCTGCATAGGCGTCCTTGACTAGGGCTGTCGCGTTCTCAGCAGCGCCGAACGCCTTGTTCAAGGCATTGCCACCGAATGAGAACGCCTCTCCCAGCGCGTCGCTTGAGAAGTTGTAGGCCGCAGTGGTGTTGCGCGTTGCATTGGAGTCCGCGAAGGCCAGTGCATCGGCCTGCGCATCGAGCGCCGCCGCCATGGCCTTTCCGCCGAAGCCCAGGACCGCATTCACGGACTCGCCCGCCAGGTCAAACGCCTTGCCGCCCACATCGTTGCCATAGGCGAACGCGCGGTTCACCACATCGCCATCGAGGGCGTTGATCGTGACCGTGGAGCCGCCCTCAGCCGACACACCGCGCTCACCGATCACACGCCGGTTGTCCTGCTGCCAGGTTTGCTGGGCGGTTGAGCTTCTACTGCTGGACATACAGCCCCTTCGTCATCACCACACCGGTTTGAATCCAGCCGTGGCGGGCGCTTTGTCGCACCACATGTTCATGTTTCGTGCACATGGCCAGCTGCTGGGCGCCGAGCTGGCGCGCTGCCTGGCAAGCCATGGCGTCGATGGCACCCGAGGGCATGCGATCACCGAGGCTCACCAGTCCGACCACATCGAGGCGCGCGCCGAGCTGCAAACGCACTGGCCGCACGGCCATCAGGGCATGCGCCCCGCCCTGCTCGATCTCGAACAGGAAAGAGCCGCCCAGCACATCTGTCGGCCCTTCGAGCGGCCCCCAGGGGCTGGCCTCGACGGACGGCAGCAGCGCGGCGACATGCTCCGGGGTCCAGTGCTGGACCGGGGTTACTTTTTGAGGAGATACCACGCGGCCACCCCGGCAGCGATCAGCCACCAGTTGAGGCCACCCGATGCGCCTTGCAGCGCAGTTCCCGAGCCGCCCATGTTCACGATGAAATCGCCGTTGCTGGCCCCGATGCTGGCGCCGCGCTGGTCCATGCCCGAGCTGGCCGAGCTGGAGAAGCCGATTGGCGGCAGCCCCATGCCGAAGCCCACGCCACCGGCACCACCGCCGAACGGCAGGGAGAGAGACAGGCCCGCCGCCATGCCCTACCCCTTCTTCAGCAGCAACACCGCCGCAGCGCCGATACCAACCAGCACCAGCATTGGCGAGATGTACAGGCCACCGCCCCGGCTGATGGTCACGGGCTGGCCCTCGATAGCCACCCCATACGGCCCCACCACCTGATACTGGCCCGGCACACTCCACGAGTAGCCATCCTGGCCAGCTAGCGCCTGGTCATAGCCCGCCAGCGCGCCAGAGAACGCGCCGACGAACTGACGCAGAGGGCGCAATGCATCCTGCCGCTGGATCAGTTCCTGTTCGGTCATGACCGCCCCTTAGTACATTGCGTAAGGGATCAGCTCATCCGTCTCAATGGTGATGGTTTCACCGGCAGAGAAGGTCCCGTAAAAGATGGCCGACCGGACGCCAGCACCCAACCGGGTATCCCACGTACGCCCGGACAACTGGCCATCCTGGCAGGGGTCAAACACCACCAGATTTGCCTGCGGCACTTTGAAGTTGTCCTTCTGCAGAGCCTCGTTTTGCAGCTTGGTCAGTTCGTGTTCAGTCACCCCCTCACGCACGGTCTTGAAGGCCGTCATGTTGGCGGAGTAGATGTAAACGCGGCGGTAGTTAGAGCCACCGCCCACGGGGTCGATATGCGGGAGCAAAAGCGCGAATGTGCCCGCACCGCCGATCACCTGCGTGGTCCTGTGGCGGCGCGCGATCAGGCCACGAATAAGCTGCTCGGCTGGGTCACCAGTGGGCGGCGACACATCGGCCACACCGACCAGCGTAGGCGAAGTGGCGCCCGCAATGGTCACCTCCAGGCGCAACGTCTGGATGCCCGACCCTGCCGACAAGTCGATAGACCCCACTTGACGCGCGTTCGGCGTCACGGCCTTTCGGTCCATGAAGTCGATTTTGAGAATGGTCACATCGGTGGTGGCACCGTTGTACAGGTTGGAGGCTTCCAGCTTGGAGCCGTCAGACTCCCAGATCACCTTTGCATTCGCCTTCAACTCGATTTTCGTGATCATCGACCGCGTGAAGGTGCCCCCGAGGGTCAGGGTGATTTTTTCCAGAACTGAGCCGAGCAGCTTGTTCAGGTCCGAGATGGCAATCCCGGAAGCCACCACGTTCTGGAACGGATCGAGCGCAATTTGCTTATTCATTGCGTGCTCCGATCAGTTCAGGGCGTCTTGGATGTAGGGCACCTGGCGCGCCACGATGACACCGGCCACACCGAGCGCCATGGTGCGCGCTGCGGGGTGATCGACGAACTTGTAGGCGGCGAAGCAACCGCCCAGCGCGATTGCAATTTTGGTGAGCTGGGAAGTGGTCAGGTTCATGTCGGCCTCAGGCGTCCGGGGTTGGTTGAAAAGACAACCCGATGAGACCGCCCGATGGACAAAAAACAAAATCCGTGCCCTAAGGCACACCGCCTAAGGCGCCCGTTTTGGGGCCTGCTGGCGGCCAGAAAATTTCAGCATCCCGCGCGAAATTTCTGGCGATGTGTCGCGTTTTTCCAACCACTGGAGGGGCTGTAGGCCGGTGATCTCGGTCACGTTGATGCCCCATTGCTGCGCAAAGGTCTTGGCGGCGGCCACGTTGCCGAGGCGGCCGGTGTGGATCAAGTCGCAGTTGTTCAGGAAGGACTTGTCCACCTCGGTCGGGGTCTGGCTGGCCCCAATGATGCTGATCGACTTGGTGCCGTTTTCGTAACGGCGGCCCACGTTGACGATCTTCTTCCAGGCGGCCGGCGCGTGGCTGGCCTTGGTCACCTCGGCCAGTTCGTCCACGAACAGAACCACGTTGCCCTCGCGCCATGCCAGCTCACAGAACCGGGCGAACTGCTCGTGCTGGTTGAAGTCGTGGTTCATCAGATAGCGCGCCTGGAAGGCCTTGCCTTTGCAGGCCCGGACGAACGCAGCCCACTCGGTGAAGGGTTCGCCTACCCCGTTGAGCATGTCGTCGTGCTTGGGGTCCCACACCATCAGGCGGCGGGGCTTGAGCTTCTGCAGCTGCTGCACCACCCATGCCGTCTTGCCGGTGGCGGTGGCGCCGAACGCTGCCCAGCGAAAAGGCTTCACGCGGATTCCTTCACCGGGGCGGCCTCGATGGTGCGGCCGTGTTTCTCCAGGGCGGTGACATAGCCCATGGCCAGGGGCACCAGGGAGATCACCAGCATGGCAACTTCGGGGTTCCGGCCAGCCAGTTCGGTGATCCGGGTCATGTAGCGCTGCAGCACCGGGGCGGCCGCGTCGGCGGGGCCGCGCAGCACATCGTCGGGCCACTCTTCCATGATCTCCGGCATGCTCTTGGCGATGGCCGAGCGCACGGCGCGCAGGCCAGCGAAGACGATCCGCGAGATCCCCAAGCTGACCTGCTGCAGCATGGCCGCTTCCTGCTGCGCGGCTTCGTCTGCCTCGGCCTGCTGCTGGGCCTGCGCGGGGCCCGCTGGTGCGTCCACCGGGGTGAACGTGACTTGTTCGAGTGGGTCGATGGCTTCGGGCTTGGTGGTCATGGTTAACCGATCAAGAGGGCTGGTCTGGTCTTACCAAGTCGCGCTTGGTGTTTGTCGTATTCCTGGCCGATGGCGTTCGCCTTCTCAGGCGTCATCGGCTCAACGGCTGGCACTGGTGCTGGCGCGGCTGCACGCTCGATGCTTGCCAACCAGTCGCGCTCGCAGGCGCTGCCCCGGTGGGCGTAGGCGCTATGGCCGCAGTCGTCGGCCTCGCACTCGTAGTTCAAGGCACCGCCCGCCGTCCGGTGGAACGTGACGCGGTCCCCGCACATTGGGCACTTGCCGCGCCCCACTCTCTCGGACTTGCGGGCCATGGCTTACAGGGCCTTCAGGTCGTCGCAGGGCACGACGACAACGATGTTGTCGGCGTCGAACTTCACGGCCACTTCATCGGGGGTGGCCGGGTTGGTTCCATACACGATGCCCGCCTGACCAAAACGGGGGTGTTCTTCGTTCTTGACCTGCACGGCGGTCCACACTGCAAAACGGTTCATGGGTTGCTCCAGTTGATTGCCGGGGACCGCCCGGCGCGGCTATCAGGCCTGCATCGCCTCTGCTGGCGATGGGATCCCACCGTCAGCACCAGCGAGGCTGGCCAAGATGAATTGACGTTCCAGATCCGGCATCGCCAGAATCTTTGCCACCCAGCGCGAGGCCTTGCGCTTGATGCGCTCGCGTTCCCTGAAGCTGCCGCCGATGTAGCGAAGGTCATGGGGAACGATGGTGGACGGCTCGTAGTTGGTCCATAGCGACTCAGTGGCCGGGCCGCGCCGGGTCATCGCCGTGAAGTCCAGCCGGTGCCAACCCGACGATGCTGCAGCCTCGTCATACATGGCGCTTCGGTACCCGGACAGAGCCCAGCGCGCGCCGGCTGCTGACAACGCCGGAAGCACCGATGCCACCAGGTGGAGGTGCGCAGCATCGTCCAGCTCGAACTTGTAGAGGCTCAGGTCTTTGCGCGTGCTGTGCAGGTAAGGAGGGTCCAGGTAGAAAAACCAGCCATCCAGACCATCACCACTCGCCAGATTCATCAGCACTGGTACCGCATCGCCCGCGATGACGGTTGCAGCTGGCAACGCCGTCTGCAGCGTGGCCACCATCGCTGGATCTCGCTCGATGAGAATGGTGGTGTCTGCCGGAGCAATCCGCCGAGCGATGGCGGCCGACCCGGCGAAGGGCTCCACGTAGGTGTGGTGCCGGGGGATGGCGCTGATGATGGTCTGGTACACGCCTGCGCCGTTTTTTCCGCCCGGATAGCGCAGTACTGCATCGGCGGCGGTGGTGGTGCTCGATGCCATCACCCCTCCACCAAGTTGGGGACGAAAAAGTAGCTGTGATCCGTGAGCCGCAGGCGATCGACAAGGATGTCCCCCCTGCCCTGCCGTCCCCCTTCGCGCGCCACGGCGTCGATCCAGTCGTCAATGAGCTGCTGGGGTTCCTCACGGTGGCCGTGCTCAGCCACGAAGGCCAGGAAGTCGCCCAGGCGGCCGAAGCGCGTGAGCACCTGCAGCTGCTCTTGCTCGATGGCGCCCACTTGGTGCTCGTCATCGAGGGTCAGTTCTGGCTCTGCGGCGGCTTCGTCGTCGTCGATCTCGTCGATGCCGAAGTGATCCTTCAGGCCGCGCGACCACGTGAGCATCCGGCGACCGTCGAACTCGGCCACGAACTCGCGGAAGGCGCAGATGGCGTGCCCATCACCACCCCGGGCCAGCTCCAATAGCTGGAAGGGGGTGTAGTGCTCACGCGCGCCCCAGTTGTCGCGCTTGCCGATCTTGGCGTGGCTGCTGGTCAGCTCCGAGGACATGCCCCAGGTTTCGTCGTGGCCCCACTTGGCGATGTAGTCGGCCGCATCCTTGCCGCCCCGTACGTCCAATGCGTACTGGCCCGCCCAGTTGCGGTTGCTGGCGTCCACCAGCCCGCGTTTCTCCAGCAGGCGCACCCAGTGGCCGCGCAGGTGCTCGATCGCGGGGCTGGTGAGGCGGCCAGCGTCATCGGCTGGGCCCTCGGCGAACGCCCCGGCGTCACAGAACACCAGCATGTGCAGGTGGGGATGCCAGCCGTTGGCCCCGCCATAGGTCACCTCGAGGGAGTTCACCACGCCGATTTTGTTGGCGTGCTCCATCACCGCCTTCCACTTGCGGCAGTTCTGGAACGACTGGCGGGCCTTGCCGAAAGGCTCCATCAGCTCGGCCAGGGGCTGGCCCACGTAGTGGGGGAAGGTGAAGGTCAGCAGGTAGGCGTGGCCGCCGGCGGCGACGTGGGCCACCATGGCGTGCTGCAGCTCGCGGCGGCGCTGCTCTGCCACCTTGGCCGCGCACACCGGGCAGGCCCAGACGCTGCCGCAGGTCTTGACCTTGCCCAGGCGGGCCCGGGCGCCGTCGAACTTCCGGAAAACCGGCATCGCCACATCGTCGATCACATGGCGGTGGCACCAGACGGTGCGGTGCTGGGCCTTGGGTTCCAGGTTCTTGACGAACAGGATCGATTGCGAGGTCCGCAGGGCCGTGTGGCGCCGTTTCAGGCCCTGCCGCTGTGTATCGAGCCGCCCTTGGAGATCGCCGCCGTGTGTATGGATTTCGCGTGTATACCGAGACATCGCTACACCGCCTCAGAGTGGTTGATTTCCAGGGCGTGAGCGGTGTGTCGGGCATAGGTGGACACAGCACGCCAATAGGCCGCCATCGGTCCCTTGCGGCGCTTCCAGGCCGACTCGGCTTCGGCGTTCGCCTGGTGGCGCAGATCTCGCATCAGAGTGGCAATGGCGCGGCGATCCTTCGGCGGCAGGGCCAGCAGCGCGCGCCCGGCGGGTAGATCAAGGAGTGGATTGATGTAGCCCATCACATCTGCCCCTTTGCCCTGGCCGCGAGCATCTCGCGCAGGTGCTTGGCGCTCTTGCCAGCCGTCTCGCACTGGATGCGCAGGGTGTAGTGGCCCTCCAGCAGCCGATAGGCTTCCTGCAGCCAGCCGTGGGCCGTGGTGGCCATCTGCAGGGCCATCTGCAGATCCTCTGGGGGGAGCTGCGGAAACATGGGCTTGCCCGCCTGGGGGCGCGTCGTGGCGGGGGTGTTCATGGGACTGCCACCAGATTGCCGTGGTCATCGACGACGGCGGCATAACAAGAAAAGCCCTGAACCCATCGGCGGCCGGGCCACTCGCCGAAAACGCTCACCCAGTAGGTGCCGGGACGGTAGACACGGGAAACAACCCACGCCGCAGCCAGCGCGCCATTTCGGACCACGCGGCCCACTGCTTCAGGCGCCCCGCTCATGGCGCCAAGTCCCCGGCTGCTGCGCATAGGGCCATGCCCAGGGTGTAGGCATCTGCCGGGGAAAGCTTGCGGTCGATGACGATGGGGCCACGGCGCAAGATGAGCTGGACACGGGCCTCAGGCACACCGCCTAAGACAGGGATCAGCATGGGGGCAACGGTTACCTGCTCGCCCGGGGCAGTCTTGATGGTGGTGGCCATGTCTAGACCCCCGCGCCGATGTGCAGCAGGCCGCCGCGCCGACGAATCAGGATCACGCGGTCTTCCCACGAGATGATCAAAGCAGACAGCGCCCAGCTGAGTGCATTGGAGGATTTCGAGCGCTTGTAGATCTTCCTGAGGCAGTCCACGGCATCAGCATCCTGGCGCTCCATGAAGAGCAATGTCTTCAGGTTTTCACGGTCAAACGTCGTCACCTCGGGCGCGGGGGCCAATGCCCCCGCCCCTGGCGTAGTCCCGGGCACAGTGCCCATCGAGGTGTCTTGCAGTGCTGCGCAGCTATTGCCGTTGCCGGGGACCAGCATGCCCATGCAGTCTGGGCGTGGGTTGGCACAACAACTGGGGGATGAATTCGTATCGGACATGTGGCGCTTTCGAGAGGTCCGGCGCCATCGAGGGTGTCCCCTGGCCAGCAGGAACCAGGTTGAAAGCGCCAGCCCTCCGGGTTGATGTGGTCTGACCGGGGGACGGGCGAACTGTAGTTCTGAGCTGTGTATTAGTCAACAGGGTGGCAATTGCCAGCCTGTGAACTGTTGCGGTCGAACACTTGCGCGCACAGAATGCCGCCTTAGGAACATTGCCTAAGGAAGCCAGCCATGAAGACCGTCGAAATGCTTGATGCGGTAAAACAACGCCACAGCCTCACCAGTGACTACAAGCTGGCGAAGCTGCTGAAGACCTCTCCCCAGAAGATCAGTAATTGGCGTGCTGGGCGCACCCTTCCCGGCACATTGAGCTGCTTTGCAATAGCTGAAGCTCTTGGAGAACAACCAGCCGGAATAATCGCCCTGGTTGAATTGGAGCGTGCAGAAAATGGGGAAGAAAATGCCGACGCCGAAGAATGGAAGGGCTGGGTAAAGAAATTCAGCGGCGCGGCGGCGAGCATATTGCTCGTAATGGGATTGGGCGGATTCTCTAATGCTGACGCGAGGTTAGTTAATCAGGCCGATACCCAGACTATTTATACATCGTATCTACTATTCCGGGGCTGCATTGCAGCCGCAATGATCTGTGCACCCGGCTGGATCTCGCCCGCAAATTCAAGGCCATGTATCGCAGCCTGGGCATGGACCTGCCCCAGTGCGCGAAGTTTCTTCATGTGACCGAGCGGACTTTACATAACTGGGAGTCTGGCAAGCATGGCATCCCCTGTGCAACGTTCAAGTTGCTGCGGCTCATGAACGGCCTGGAGCTTCCCGGCAAAACCTGGGCTGGCTGGGAGTTTCGAGTTTGTAAGCTGTGTTCACCTGAGGGGCGTTCTTTCGAAGGAACAGATGGCTCTTGGTGGTCACTCCTGGTGCGTCAAGCGCATGGCTTTCGGGAGTTGAAGACCAGTCCTTTGTGCGCGACATGCTAGACGACGAGCGCGACCGCGCCCTGGTGCGCGGCATCGTGAGCCTGGCCCATGCGTTCAACCGCAAGGTGGTGGCCGAAGGCGTGGAAACCCCGTCTCATGCCGAGGCTCTGCGCGACATGGGCTGCGATGGCCTGCAGGGATATGGCATTGCCAGGCCCATGCCGCTGTCGGATCTGATTGCCTGGATCGGGGCGTGGCAGCCTCCTGCTTGGGTTGGCGTCCAACGGCCGGTGCGCTGATGGCTTGAGGGGCTTCGCCCCCCCAGCCGCTACCATCGACGCCCATGAACCATCCAAGCCCTGCTCTATCCCACCCGTCCTCTGTTCACTTTGGCCACCAGGGCCGCGTCTGCATCGTTACCGGTGGTGCGCAGGGCATCGGCGAAGCCTGCGTGCGCCGCTTCGCGGCCGAAGGTGCCAAGCCCGTCATCGTGGATGTGGACGATGTACGCGGCCAGGCCTTGGCCGCAGAGCTGGGTGCGCTGTATGTGCGCTGTGATGTGGGCGACAAGGCTCAGGTGGATGCGCTGGTGGCCCAGGTGCTGGCGGCCCATGGGCGCATTGACGTGCTGGTGAACAACGCGGGCATATTTCGCGCGGCGGATTTTCTGGAGGTGACCGAGGCGGACTTTGATGCGGTGCTGCGGGTCAACCTGAAGGGCTCGTTCCTGGTGGGCCAGGCCGTGGCGCGGGCCATGGCGTCTTCGGGTGGCGGCGCCATCGTCAACATGAGTTCAGTGAACGGCGTGCTGACCATTCCGAACATCGCCAGCTACAACGTGAGCAAAGGCGGCGTGAACCAGCTCACGCGCGTGATGGCGCTGGCGCTGGCCGACAGGAACATCCGCGTGAACGCCGTTGCGCCCGGCACCATCGCCACCGAGTTGGCCGCCAAGGCGGTGCTGACCAGCGACGAGGCCAAAAACAAGATCATGAGCCGCACGCCCATGAAGCGCCTGGGCGAGCCGTCGGAGATTGCCGATGTGGTGGCCTGGCTGGCCAGCGACGCCGCCAGCTACGTCACGGGCGAGATCGTGACGGTGGATGGTGGCCGCATGACGCTCAACTACACCGTGCCGGTGCAATAAAATGCTATTGTATTGATAGCTTAAAAGGCAATACCATCAGGCGGAAGGCCTGATTTTTGCTCATATTTCAAGCCTGCGCCACGCGCCGCAGCAGCCCCGACATGCTGCGCGGCCAACCCACCCGGCCAAACCAGGCACCGCCCGCAACGGCCCAGGCGTTGATCAGCCCATAAAGCACCAGTGCCCCGGCCTGCGCGGCAAACACCGCCTGCAGCCCGCCGCCCCAGCGCAGGGCCAGCCAGCCCCCGGCCACGGCGATTGCCAGGCGCGCGATGTTGCCGATCACGGGCCACATCAGGCGCCCTGCCCCCTGCGAGGCAAAGTACAGCACCAGGCCCAGGCCGAAGAAACCATAGACCGGGCCGACGGTGCGCAGATAGAGTGCGCCGGATTCGAGCATGGCCGGATCGCTGTTGAACAGCCGCAGCCAGGTGGCTGGGTATGCGGCGGCCCACAGCCCGATGGCCTCTGCCATCGCAAAGGCCATGGCGGCGCCGATCCAGGTGGCGCGCAGGGCGCGTTCGCGCTGGCCCGCGCCAATGCAGGTGCCCACCATGGCCACCAGGGGCGCGCCCAGGCCAAATACCAGCGGCACCAGCAGGTATTCAAGCCGCGACGCCGTGCCATAGCCCGCAATGGCCGCCGTGCCAAAGCCCCCCACCAGCGCCGTTGTCACGCCAATTGCCAGGTTGGTGGCCACGGTGGAGACGGTGCCCACCAGGCCCACCCGCAAAATGTCCTTGAACAGCACCCAGCGAAAACGGATGTGTGCCAGCGACGGCCGCAGCAGGCTGCGTGGCGACCAGAGGTAGGCCGCCAGCACCGCGCTGCCCACCGCGTAATACGCCATCAGCGCAATCGCACCGCCCGCAATGCCCAAGCCCGGCATTGGCCCCCAGCCAAAGATCAGCAGGGGCGACAGCGGCACCAGCACGACCGCGCCCAGCACCGTCACATACGCCGGCACGGCCATGTTGCCCGTACCACGGATCACGGCCGAGAGGGTGTTGAACAGCCAGACCAGCACCGCGCCCGCAAACACCCAGTTGGAGTAGACCAGCGCCGCCTCCAGCGCCCCGCCCGTACCGCCCATGCAGGTGTAGAGCCAGCGCCCTCCTCCGACCACGCCCACGGTGAAGACCAGCGCAAACACCGCCGCAATCGCCAGCGCGTGCAGCAC
>NZ_QAIH01000095.1 GCF_003060895.1 Acidovorax sp. HMWF029
CGGCGAGAACCCACTGTGGAAGTCGCGCCGTGCGGGCTACAGCCAGGACGGCATTCCCAACAACCTGGCCGTGCTGCGCACCATGCGCGGCGCTTTGGGCAGGCGCATTGCGCTGGGCAAGACTGCGCACCGCGAGCTGCTGGCGCTGCAGGCCGAGCTGGACGCCCTGCTGGCGCAGGACGATGGCGCCAACGAGGCCGTCGTTGCGGCGCTGCAGCGCCGCATTGATGCGCTGCAGGTGCGTATCGGCCGCATTCCCTACCTCGACCCCATCGACCTGCGCTTTCGCGCCCGTATCCAGGTGCCGGTGCCCAACAGCCAGGCGGTGATGTTCTGCCTGATGGATGTCTCGGGCTCCATGGACGAGGCGCGCAAGGACCTGGCCAAGCGCTTCTTCATCCTGCTTTACCTGTTCCTCACGCGGCACTACGAAAAGATCGACATCGTCTTCATCCGCCACCACACCCAGGCCGCCGAGGTGAGCGAGGAGCAGTTTTTTCACTCCACCGAAAGCGGCGGCACGGTGGTCAGCAGCGCGCTGGTGCTGCTGGACCAGATCATCCGTGCGCGCTACCCCAGCGGCGACTGGAACATCTACGTGGCCCAGGCCAGCGATGGCGACAACTTCACCAACGACAGCGGCAACTGCCGCAACCTGCTGGTGGACCGCATCCTGCCCCTGGTGCGCTACTTTGCCTATGTGCAGGTGGCCGAGGAAGAGCAGAACCTGTGGGAGGAATACAGCCAGCTGCTGCCGCAGTTCTCGCACTTCGCCATGCGCAAGGTGTCGCAGCCCAGCGAGATCTACCCTGTGTTCCGCGATCTCTTCAAAAAGGAAGGGGTGCCGCTGTGAACAACATGACCCAGTACCCGGTGCTGGAGCGCCGCATCCACGACAACCCCTGGAAGGCTGCCGCCGTGGGCGAGCGCCGCCAACATGCCGTGCCCGTGCAGCCCCTGCCCCCCGGCGCGCGGCCCGCTGAGCCGCTGCCCGACCCGAGCGACTGGACGTTCGACCTCATCGACCGCTACCACGCGGCCATTGCCGCCACGGCTGAGCGCTTTGGCCTGGACACCTACCCCAACCAGCTCGAAATCATCACCGCCGAGCAGATGATGGACGCCTACTCCAGCGTGGGCATGCCGGTGAACTACCGCCACTGGAGCTATGGCAAGGAGTTTCTGGCCACCGAGCGGCGCTACCGGCGCGGGCACATGGGGCTGGCGTACGAGATCGTCATCAACTCCAACCCCTGCATCAGCTACCTGATGGAGGAGAACACCACCGCCATGCAGGCGCTGGTGATTGCCCACGCAGCCTATGGGCACAACAGCTTCTTCAAGGGCAACTACCTGTTCCGCATGTGGACCGACGCGTCCAGCATCATCGACTACTTGGTGTATGCCAAGGACTACGTGGCACAGTGCGAAGAGCGCTACGGTTTTGACGAGGTCGAGCGCATCCTCGACTCCTGCCACGTGCTGGCCAACTTCGGGGTAGACCGCTACCGCCGCCCCTCCAAGAAAAACCTGGCACGCGAGCGGCTGGAGCGGGCGCAGCGCGAGGCCTATGCGCAGCAACAGATCAACGAGCTGTGGCGCACCCTGCCCACGCGCCCGGGCAAGGACGATGCCGTGCCTGAGCAGAACCGCTTTCCGCAGGAGCCGCAGGAGAACATCCTGTACTTCATCGAGAAGAACGCGCCCCTGCTGGAGCCCTGGCAGCGCGAGATCGTGCGCATCGTGCGCAAGATCGCGCAGTATTTCTACCCGCAGCGCCAGACCCAGGTCATGAACGAGGGCTGGGCCACCTTTTGGCACTACACGCTGCTCAACACCCTGTATGACGAGGGCCACCTGAGCGACGGGGTGATGATCGAGTGGCTGGGCTCGCACACCAACGTGGTCTTTCAGCCGCCCGTGGGCCACCGCGCCTACAGCGGCATCAACCCCTATGCGCTGGGCTTTTCCATGTACCGCGACATCCAGCGCATCTGCCAGAACCCCACGGAGGAGGACCGGCGCTGGTTCCCCGACATCGCGGGCACGCCCTGGTTGCCTGCGCTTGACCATGCCATGCGCAACTTCAAGGACGAGAGCTTCATCGGCCAGTACCTCAGCCCGCACCTGATGCGCGAGATGCGCCTGTTTGCGCTGCACGACGACGCCAGCCAGGGCGATCTGGTGGTCAGCGAGATCCACGACGAAAACGGCTACCGCAACCTGCGCCAGCTGCTGTCGCAGCAGTACGACCTGGGCACGCGCGAGCCCAATATCCAGGTCTGGAACGTGAACCTGCGCGGCGACCGCAGCCTGACCCTGCGGCACACCCAGTACCAGAGCCGCCCGCTGGCCAGCGACACCCAGGAGGTGCTCAGGCATGTGGCCCGCTTGTGGGGCTTCGGCGTGCAGATCGAAGGGGTGGACGCCTATGGCAACCACCCGGTGCTCTTGCACATGGTGCCTGCGCCAGCGGCGTGAGGTCGCAATGGATTGTATGCTATATATTTGATAGCTTAAAAGGCAATGTGAGCACGCGGAAAGGCCTGTTTTTTCAGGTTTTTTGCGCTGCTCAGGCAGTTTGACGGACCCGGGTGTGCAGAGGGCAGTCGGTGGCCACGCGTTCGGCCAGTGTCTGGCGCAGGGTCTGCAGCGCTGCAATGCGCGCGTCTATCTCGCCGAGTTTGCTGGCCAGCACCTGGTTGAGCAGCGGACCGGGTTCGGGGGCGTCCCAGATGCTGGGCAGGCGGTCGCCGATCTCGGCCAGCGTAAAGCCCAGCTGCTGCGCCGTGCGGATGTACTGCACCAGCGTCACCACCTCGGGTGGGTAGTCGCGGTAGCCGTTGGCCAGGCGCCGTGCACGGATCAGACCCTGCTGTTCATAAAAGCGCAGCGCCTCGCGGCTCAGGCCTGAGGCAGTGGACAGTTCTCCTATCAGCATGGCGTTCTCTCTCGACGATATTCACAAAGTGCTTGACCCTGAAGCGTACTTCAAGGTGGAAGCTCGGGGCTTCATCCATTCCCTGAGGTTTTTTTCCATGCACATTCCCGCCTTGGCTTCTGACCGTTACCTGCGCATCGTGCGCGCCGGCGGCTGGTACGACTTGCTTGTCACCTGGCCGTTTGCTTTGCCCTGGACCTTTGCCTGGCTCTACGCCCAGCTGAACCTGCTGGCCCAGGCGCTGGGGTTACCTGGAACGCTGCACCCACTGGACACCACGCACATGATGTTGGCTAACCTGCTCGGCTCGGTGGTGGTGGTGTGGTCGGTGGCACGCATCGTGGCGCCTTCGCTGCTGCTGGGGCGGCTGGATGGTGTGGCGCGCCTCTTGTTTGCAGCTTGGCTGATCTATGCCGTGGCGCACGGGGGCAGTGCCATCGTGCTGGGCTTCACGGCGTTCGAGCTGGTGTTTGGCGTACTGCAGTGGTGGCGTGTGTCGGGCGTGGACATGGCCATCTGCCCACCCAGGTTAGAGAGGCTCGGTCCGCAGGCGCGTAGCGCCTGAAGGGGGGGGAACGGGCTCATACAATGCGGCGAGCCGCGTGGCAGCGAGGGTAGCCGGGTGGCTGGCTGCACGCTGCGTGTGGATTGCGTGGCGTGGCAGTCCCCAGGCAGACAGCAGCATGGCCCCTGCCATATGCCTGTCCAGCCCGAAGTGCAGGCGCTCCTGCTCCAGCAAGCGGGCGCGGGGCCAGGCTGCGGCTTCTTCCAACAGGCGTCCATAGGGGGCGCCCACCAGCCGGTACATCAACAGCGCGCCCAGCTCATACCAGGCCAGGTCTTGCTGGGTGCGCCGTTGCTCATCGGCGCTGAGCGCTTCAAACCACGGGAGCCCTGGCAGGCGGGCCAATGCGGCCAGGCGGGCATGCCACAAGGGCTCCAGGTCGGCCACCGGTCGTCCGGGGCCTGCTTGCAGCTGCAGCCCCTGTACCAACTGGCCCAGGCGGGCGGGGCGCAATGGGCCCGCCAGCCCGCTGGCGTCGTGGAGCAATTGGCCGCCGTACTCGGCCCGGTTGGCCAGGCCCAGCAGGTAGGCTTGCAGGACGGGGATGGCTGGTTGCTCCAGGTCTTGCAGCCAGACCGCAGCATCCACAGCCCCGTGGATGGAAGTCGGGAGCATGCGCAGCAGCGGTACCGGGTCGCTCCAGTCCTCGTCGATGGCCAGGGCCGCCAGTTGCAGGCGGGCTTGGCGGGCGAGGGCGGGCGTGGTGTCAAACCAGTTGGCAAAGGCGCGCTCCAGAGATGCCCGACTGGCGTAGCCGAGACTGCGCGCCGCCGCCTCCACCGGCGTGCCCTCCTGCACCAGCAGCTGGAATGCCTGGCGCCTCCGGTGGGCGTTGTGGATATCGGCGAAACGCATGCCCTCCGCCATCAGCTGGCGACGCATGTCCCTGCCGGACATGCCCAGCCGCGATGCCATGCCCTCAATGCTGGCGCGCCCGGCGCCGTCGTGTGTCAGCAGGCAGCCGATCAGCCTGCGGCTCAGGGGGCGCGGGGCATCGCTGTGGCGCAGCTGTGCGACAAAGGCCATGCGCATCGCGTGCTTGATCCGGGGGTTGCCGCCGGGCAGCGCCAGGTCGAGCAGGCCGAGCGGGTAGCGCAAGGAGCCATGGGGGGCGTCGAACTGCACAGGGGCGCCCAGCAGGGCCTCCAGCGGCTCGGCACATGGGGCTGGCGGTGCCATCGAACGGGCCGCGATTGGTACGGTGCTGAACGACAGGCTCAGGTCGAGGATGCGCTTGAGCCAGGCCAGCGCTCCTTCAGCGAGCAGGAGCTCGGCAAGCCGGACCGGGGTGCGGTGCGGCTGCAGGCGCACTTCAAAGCTGTCGGCCTGCAGGTCGATGAAGAAACCAAAAAAGCCGAATGGCAACAAGAGGGGCTGGTTGGTCATCAGCTCGGCCAGCAGCTCGCGCAGTTGGGCGCAACTGCGAAGGAAGTACACCTGACCGCTGCCGACGCTGGCGTCGAACTGCAGCGCCAACCAGGCACAGGCGTGGGGCTCGTTGGCCGCATGGAGACGTTCGATGAGATGGCACAGCGACGCATGGTCGAGCAGGCTGCGGTCACTCGGATCGGTCCGCCGCAGGCCGGTCTCCAGCTCCAGCGCGCGGAGCAAATCGGGCCTGCCGGACAGGCGGTGGTAGAGCGGCTGCAGCCAGCGCATTTCAAGCGCGACGCCTGCGGGATGCGTTGAATTCAAACCAGTGCCTCTGTGCTCATCGAGCGGCAAATGTATCCGGCTGCCGCAGTCGGCAAGGCGCTCCCGGCGCCCGCGTGCGTCTGATGTGGTGACCCCGAGCGCTATTGCCATTGGCGCCTGGGGCGGGGATTGGTAGTCTGCGCCGCCGCCAGATGGAGCTTTGCGTCCGCAGGCATTGCCGACTTGCGCTGACACGCTTGTCCAGGCTGCATAAAGAAGAAAGAAGCGGCAGAGACCGACTTTCGCCCCACCCGATTTTCAGCACACAGGATCTTCCACCCCATGCAGGCACACAAGCTTGTCCCCTTGCTTTTGACCATGGTTCTGACCGCCTGCGGCGGCGGAAAAGGCGATGCCCTGGATGGTGTCGCGCCCGGCACCGAACCGCCAGCGGGCACCCTTCCCGCGCCCGGTTCCGGGAGCAATGCCGAGCCGGAGCATCCACGGGAGCCCGGCACGTCACCAACACCCGGCCCAACCCCAACCCCAACCCCAACCC
>NZ_QAIH01000096.1 GCF_003060895.1 Acidovorax sp. HMWF029
GTCCAGGGCCATCCGCTTTTCGCCTGCTCCATCCGGTGCAAGTGACTGCAGGTGCACTTCAGCAGACCACAAACCTTCCTGAACAGACCATGCCGCTTCCTTCTTCGCTCGAGCCACACCAGGCCCCCGCAGCTGCGGCATCGCGCCCGCCCCACCCCGAACTGAGGGTGGTAATCCCACACGCCGGGCGGGTCACCGCCCCCTTGCGCGAACACCTGCTGCAGCAGCGCCCCGTCACTGTCTGGCTTACGGGACTGAGTGGCGCCGGAAAGTCCACCCTGGCCTACGCGCTAGAGGAGCAACTGCACGAGCTCGGGTTTGCCAGCTTCGTGCTGGATGGTGACAACCTGAGGCACCGGCTCAACAGAGACCTGGGCTTCAGCGCTGCCGAACGCACCGAAAACATACGGCGCGTGGCGGAAGTCGCGGCCCTCATGAACGACGCCGGGCTGATGGTGTTCACTGCCCTCATCTCCCCTCAACGCAGCGATCGCGCCATGGCCCGTGCACTCATTGGGGAGCACCGCTTTCTGGAGGTATATGTCAGCACCCCTCTGAAGGTGTGCGAAGGCCGCGACCCCAAAGGCCTCTACACCATGGCTCGCGCTGGTCGCCTGACCGGGTTCACCGGGGTTTCCGCCCCCTATGAAGCACCCGAGTCGCCCGATTTCAGCATCGATACCGCCCACCTGAGCCTGCCCGACGCCTGCGCGCAAGTGCTCACGCTTCTGCGTGAGCGCGGGTACATCCGCTAGGGCTGTCTTTTTTGCACGTTTCTTTCCATGTTTACCGACCACTCTCAGGAATCCGCCTCGGCGCCCCCCACCACGCCCGGAGGATTGCACTTCTATGACCTCTTCAACGGCGATGCCGACGGAATGTGCGCACTGCACCAGCTGCGCCTGGTAGAGCCACGCGACAGCGTTCTCATCAGCGGGGTAAAACGGGACATTGCCCTGTTCGAGCAGCTCCCCTCCGGGCGGCCGCTGCAGGTGACAGCGCTCGACATCTCGTGGGACCGCAATGCGCAGGGCGTGTGCCGAGTGCTCAATGGCGGCGGCCAGGTGACCTAC
Source organism: Acidovorax sp. HMWF029 (assembly GCF_003060895.1). GTDB lineage: Bacteria > Pseudomonadota > Gammaproteobacteria > Burkholderiales > Burkholderiaceae_C > Acidovorax. Next base: position 1,074 of record NZ_QAIH01000096.1, read on the forward strand.
TTCGACCACCACAGCGCAAAAACCCTTTTCCGCCACCCTAAGCTCAGCGCCCACATCGATACGGGCGTGGACGTCTGCACCAGCATCCTGGTGGATCGCCACCTGGGCGGCGTCTTGCGCCAATGGGCCATCGTGGCGGCCTATGGCGACAACCTGGACTCCGTGGCCGACCACATGGCGCGCGAACATGGCTGCACGGCCGCCACACGCGGCGCACTTGCGCAGCTGGGCTACCTGCTCAACTACAACGCCTATGGCGAAAGCCGCGAAGACCTGCATTTCTGTCCCGTGCAGCTGTACCGGTCAATGCATCGATTCGAAAGCCCCATCGACTTCATGGCAAAGGCTTACGAGTTCCGCCGCCTGCAAGAAGGCCATGCAAGCGACCAGCAGGCCGTGCGGGAACTTGTCCCCTACTCCGCCAACCACAGGGCTACCGTCTACGTACTGCCAGACCGCGCATGGGCCCGGCGCCTGTGCGGCACCCTTGCCAACCAGCTCGTGGCGCGCAACAACGGGCGCTCGGTCGCCGTGCTCACCCCCCGTTCGGACGGCGATTTTCTCGTCAACCTGCGCATCGGCAGCGGCAGCACCAGCCGCGCTGACATTTTTTGCAGCCGCTACCCGGCTGGCGGCGGACGCCATAGTGCGGGTGGCATTGACCGCCTGCCCGACCAGGACATAGATCGATTCATCAACGAGTTCTTCACGCACCTGGAGTCAGACAGGCCATGAACCAACCGCAACGCACCACGCGCCCTCTTCCGCTATTGATGATTCCACTGCGGCGCTGCGGCAGCCATGCGCTGCGCCTGCGACTGAACGCCAGCCCGCAATTCCATTCCCCCTATCCACTTCACATCGTGGACTTCATGCCGCTGGTGCCCCTGTATGGCGACCTGCGCAACGACAACGCTTACCGGCAGTTGGTCAAGGATGTCGTGGGGCTGCAGCAGGCCAGCATGGTGCCGTGGCCGGAGGTTCACTTTGACGCCGAAGATGTCTTCCAGTCTCTGCAGGGCGAGCCCCGCAGCGTGCACCGCATCGTTTGGGAACTGCTGCTGCGTAGCGCGGAAAAGCATGGGGCGCACGTGGCCATGGACAAGGCGCTCGACAGCGTTCACTACGCCAACGAACTGATGGCGCTGTTCCCCCATATGCGCTTTCTGAACGTGGTGCGCGACCCCCGGGCGCAAGTGGCTTCGATGAACCGGGCGATCATTCACGACTTCGACACCACACTCAACGCACTGGCCTGGGTCAAGGCCCACACCACAGGCCGCGCACTGGCGCTGCGCTATCCGGATCGCGTGCTGACCATCCGCTATGAAGACTTCCTGAGCGACCAGGAAACAACGCTGCGGCGCATCTGCCACTTCATAGGCATCGAGTTCCTGCCGCAGATGCTGGACATCGAGGCATCGCAGGAAGCGCAAGACCTCTCCCGCATGTCCGCACTGTGGGAGTCCAACCGCTTCGCCCCGCTGCCAGCAAACAAGGACAAGTTCAAGACCCAGCTACAGCCCCAAGAAATCGAGACCATCGAAAGCCTGGCGCTGGAACTCATGCACCACTATGGCTATGAAATCATGACCAAAGCCCAGGCCCCCGAGCCGACACCTGCGGTGCTGGCGCAATGCCACCAAAACTCGGAAAAACTGCGCAGTGAAGCCTGGGAGCAGCTATTGCGCAACGCACCGCGCGACTACGCCGCCCGCCGCGTGCGAGCCGACTACCTGGCCAGCGTGCGCGAGCGACTGCAAAACATCAGCGCCACCGAAACCAGGGCTGCAGCCCTGTCCTGAATGGTGCGTCAAACCTACCTGATCTCGGGGTTTCCAGACCCCGCCATGTCTTCACACACTTTTCCCACTGCATCCTCAAGGAACCGTCATGCGCATTAAGGACCTGAAACTGGGCATTCGACTCGGGGTGGCGTTCGGACTGCTACTGCTGATCACCTTGGTCATCGCCACGCTCGGCATCATGAGCGTCACTGCCTTGCTGCAAAGCAACGAACATATCGCCACCTCGGAACTCAAACGCCAGGGCATCGTGCAGCAATGGCATACCGATATTCAGATGAACTGGCTGCGCACCGAAGCGTTCCTAAAAACCAGCGACGCCCAGCATGCCGACAAGCTCAAGAAAGACATGTCTGCCGTGGTCGAGGTGCAAAGCAAGCGCATGCAGGAGGTGCGCAGCTACCTATCACCCGGCAAGGAAACCCAGCTGTACGAGCAGGCCATCACCGCGCGCGATGCCTACCGCGTCAAGCGAACCGAACTTGTCAAGGCCAAAGAGGCCGGACAGGACGTGGCCGCACAGACCGATGCCGTGCTGGCGCCCATCTTTCAAAACTACGCAGGCGTGCTGAAAGAGCTGACCCAAACGATGGACGAAGGCGTGGCCAGCACCCTCAAGGAAACCACAGCCATGGCGACATCCAGCATCGCCTGGATCGGCGGCAGCTCCGTACTGGCAATCCTCGCGGGGCTGTTTTTGGCGTGGTCCACCACCCTTTCCATTACCGCGCCTGTGCAGCAGGCAGTAAAGGCTACCGCAGCCATAGCGGCGGGTGACCTCGCGACCCCCATCCCCGAGGGGGCCAAGGACGAGCCGGGCCAGTTGCTCACCGAATTGGCGCACATGCGTTCCAAACTGGCCGACATCGTTGCCAACGTGCGTCAAAGCGCAGAGAGTGTCTCGACGGCCAGTGCAGAAATCTCGCAAGGCAATCACGACCTTTCCGCCCGCACGGAACGCCAGGCAAGTGCGCTTCAGCAAACAGCCGCATCCATGGAGGAGCTGGGCTCCACCGTGAAGCAAAACTCTGATAGCGCCCAACAAGCCAACAGGCTCGCTCGCGATGCCAACGATGTAGCCCTTCAAGGAGGTAACGTGGTGACCCAAGTGGTCGAGACAATGAAAGGCATCAACGACAGCTCCAAGAGAATTGCAGACATCATCAGCGTCATCGATGGCATTGCCTTTCAAACCAACATTCTGGCGCTCAACGCGGCGGTAGAAGCCGCACGCGCGGGAGAGCAGGGGCGAGGCTTTGCAGTCGTGGCCAGTGAAGTACGAGGGCTGGCCAGCCGCTCGGCAGAAGCTGCCAAGGAAATCAAGGAGCTTATCTCCGCCAGCGTCAGTCGTGTAGAGCAGGGCACGGCCTTGGTGGACAAGGCCGGACAGACCATGACTGAGGTCGTCCAGTCCATTCGGCGCGTCACGGAAATAGTGAGCGAAATCAGTGCTGCCAGCTCAGAGCAGAGCGAAGGCGTCGGTCAGGTGGGCGAGGCCGTGATGCAGATGGACCAAACCACCCAACAAAACGCAGCCTTGGTGGAGGAAATGGCTGCCGCTGCCAACAGCATGAAAACCCAGGCCTTGGACCTTGTCCAATTGGTCTCGGTGTTCCAGCTTGGCACCGTTGGCAGCAGCGCCCCGATGCCTGCAGTCACCCACGCGCCCGTGGTGCTGACGCCGGTTGGGAGGGTCGGCGCGCACAGAGCCATCGCTGCGTGAGACGACAAGTCGCGCCAGCTTCCCGCTGTCGGGAATCTCGCCATCGGCAGGGGCTCGCCGCCCCCGCTGCGTCAAAACCGCCCATGGGTGCGCTGGCCAGGCCCATGCCCTCGGCCACCATCATCAGCGTCATGGCGGCCAACCGGAGAACGGGGCGCCAGGGGTTTCAGCGCCCCGCGCCACGTTGCGCCATGGCCCACTGCACCGCCAGCACACAGCCCAGCACGGTGGCCATGCCCAGCAGCGACACGCCGCGCACAGCCTGCCCCAGCAGCGCCCAGCCCAGCACCACCGCAGTGAGCGGGCTCAGCAGTCCCAGCGACGCCACGGCCACCGTGGGCAGGCGCTCGATGCCCCGGAACCACAGCACATAGGCCACCAGCGCCCCCGCCAGGCAGAGGTACACGTACCCAGCAGCCTGTGTGATCGTGAGTGCGGGCAAAGGCGGGTCGGCCCACCAGGCCACCGGCGCCAGCATGAGCCCGCCCAGCAGCAGTTGCCAGCCGGTAAAGGCCAGCACCGGCAGGCCGGACTGCCAGCGGCGCGAGAGAAACGTGCCCATGGCCATGCACACCGTGCCTGCCAGCGCCGCCGCCACGCCCCACGCGTCCCAGACAGTGCCGGGGGCCAGCAGCAGCAGGGCCATGCCCGCCAC
>NZ_QAIH01000097.1 GCF_003060895.1 Acidovorax sp. HMWF029
GCCATGCTGGACCACGGCATGACCTCGGGCGTCTTCTATGGTTCGGCCTTCACGCTGGTGCTGAGCGTGGTGTCTGCGGCATTGGTGGGGGTTGGCGTCGCGGCACGGGCTGCGCGGCCCCTCGCAGCGGCCACTTGAGCGGCGCTGTGGGCGGCTGCGCGAGCCAGGGGTTTTGAGGAGGCGCCGACGCCCGCAGCGGGCTTGTGTTGCAATCATTGCGGCTGTGCCCGCGCACCAGCTTTCTCCTCTCTCCACCACACGACATCCATGACCCACTCTTTCTACAACGCCAGCGTTCCTGTGTTCCGCCAGATGCTGGGATCGCTCCATGCCATCCTGGCCAAGACCGAGGCCCATGCCACTGCACGCAAGATCGAGCCCGACGCGCTGTTGCAGGCGCGGCTGTTTCCCGACATGTTCCCCCTGGCACGCCAGGTGCTGATTGCCTGCGACTTCGCCAAAGGAGTGGCTGCGCGCCTGGCCGGTGTGGAGGTGCCGTCTTTCCCCGACGCCGAGCGCCCCGGTTTTGCCGAGCTGAACGAACGCATTGCCACCGTGCTCGCGTTCATCGAAGGCCTGCCCCAGGCTGCGTTTGCCGACGCGGCCACGCGCCCCATCACCATCCAGCCCGGCACGCCGCGCGAAAAGCAGTTTGTGGGCGAACACTACCTGCTGCACTACGGCCTGCCCCAGTTCTTCTTCCATGTGAACGCGACCTACGCCATTGCGCGCCACAACGGCGTGGAGCTGGGCAAGCGCGACTACATGGGCCAGTATTGATCCGAGCCATTGAGCAGGCGGCCACCACCCGGTGTGGCTACTGCGCGTAGTTCAGCGGCAGCGCGGTGGTGAACTTGATCTCTTCCATCGCAAAACTCGAACTCACGTCCGACAGCGCCACCGCCTGCGTTAGCCGCTTGTAGACCGCGTCGTAGGCGCGGATGTCGGGCACCACCACGCGCAACAGGTAGTCCACATCGCCGCTCATGCGGTAGAACTCGACGATCTCGGGGATGCCCATCACCACGTCGCGCAGGGTGTCGAACCACTGCTGGTGGTGCTGGCTGGTTTTCACGGCCACGAACACCGTCACGCCCACGTTCACCTTGCGCGGGTCCACCAGGGCCACATGGCGGGTGATATAGCCCTTCTCGCGCAGCCACTGGATGCGCCGCCAGCAGGGCGTGTTGGAAAGGTGCACGGCATCGGCCAACTCGGCCAGGGGTGTCTCGGCATTTTGCTGCAGCATCGCCAGCAGCTGGCGGTCAATGGAATCCAGATTCTGTTTCACGGCGAATATGAAAAATCGTTTCTCCTATTTGGCGATATGTGGGGCATAAAAGCAAAATGATTTTCACGCCCGTGTCACATACTGGACGGGTATTTCTGGCATAGAACCTGCAACCCAAGTATGGTTGTTGCAGTGCTTGGCATCCACTGTGGTGCGGCGTGCGTTCTCCCTCTCTACGTTTTTTCCAAGGACTTTCATCCATGACGGCTTCTGTTTTTCGACGCAAACCCTATGCCCTGGGCCTGAGCATCGCCGCATTGGCGGTGCTGGCGGCCTGTGGCGGCAGCGATGGCCCCACCACGCCGGTGGCCACCCCCGAACCCGTCGAACAGTACGTGCCGCCCGAGCCGCCCTCGGGCTACACGCCCAAGGCCATCAGTTATGCCAACAAAGACATGGTGGCTGCAGCCAACCCGCTGGCCGTGAAGGCGGGCGTGGACATCCTGGCCAAGGGCGGCACGGCCACCGATGCTGCGATTGCCGTGCAGATGGTGCTGAACCTGGTGGAGCCGCAGTCCTCGGGCATTGGGGGCGGCGCGTTCATGCTGCACTTTGACAAGGGCGCCAACAAACTGCTGGCCTACGATGGCCGCGAGACCGCGCCCAAGGCCGCCACGCCCAATTTGTTCATTGGCGCCGATGGCAAGCCGCTGGCGTTTCTGGCGGCGGTGGACGGCGGCCTGTCGGTGGGCACGCCGGGCGTGCTGCGCATGCTCGAAGCGGCCCACAAGGCGCACGGCAAGCTGCCGTGGAAGGACCTGTTCGAGCCCGCCATCAAGCTCAGCGAAGAGGGCTTTGCCATCTCGCAGCGCATGAGCGTGTCGATTGCCGGATCGGCCGCGCGCATCAAGGCCCAGGGCGAACCCGGCGCGAGCTACTTCCTCAACGCCGACGGCACAGCGAAGGCGGCAGGCACGCTGCTCAAGAACCCCGAGCTTGCGGCCACGCTCCGAGCCATTGCAGCGGGCGGTGCCGACGCGTTCTACAAGGGCGACATTGCCAAGGACATCGTGGCCAAGGTCACCAGCCACCCCACCAACCCCGGCAAGCTCGCGCTGGATGACCTGAGCAGCTACACCCACAAGGTGCGCGAGCCTGTGTGCGGCGTGTACCGCGTGTCTTACCGCGTGTGTGGCATGCCCGCGCCCAGCTCGGGCGGCATTGCCGTGTTGCAGACCCTGGGCCTGCTGCAGGGCTTTGACCTCGCGGCCATGAAGCCCAACACGCTGGATTCGGTGCATGTAGTGTCTGAGGCTTATCGCCTGGCCTATGCCGACCGCGCGCTGTATGTGGCCGACCCCGACTTCGTGAGCGTGCCCCAGGCTGGCCTCATCAACGCCGATTACCTCAAGGAGCGCGCCAAGCTCATCAGCATGAGCAAGAGCATCGGCACGCCCGTGGCGGGCACACCACCGGGTGTGAGTGGCGCCAAGGGGCGGGACAACTCGCTGGCCCTGCCGTCGACCACCCACCTGTCCATCATCGACAACGCAGGCAATGCGGTGTCCATGACCACGACCATTGAGAACGGTTTCGGCAGCCTGCAGATGGTGCGCGGCTTCTTGCTGAACAACCAGCTCACCGACTTCTCGTTCACGGCCACCGATGCAGCGGGCAACCCCATTGCCAACAGCGTGCAGCCCGGCAAGCGCCCGCGCAGCTCCATGGCACCCACCATCATCTTCAATGCCGCTACGGGTGACCTCGAAGGCGTGGTCGGCTCGCCCGGCGGCAGCGCCATCATCCAGTACACCACCAAGACCATCCTGGGTATGACCGACTGGGGCCTGAATGTGCAGCAGGCCATCAACCTGCCCAACTTCGGCGCGCAGACCAATGCCACCACGTCCATCGAAAAGGGCTCGCTCATCGACACCGCTGCCATCCGCGACGGCCTGAAGGCGCGCGGTCACACCGTGGCGCAGACGGACACCTTCACCAGCGGCCTGCATGGCGCGGTGTTCAACGGTGTGCGGTCCAACGGCAATGCGGGCCTGCTGTCACGCAACCCGGGCGCGGGCACCTATGCCGGTGGCGCCGATCCACGCCGCGAAGGGATTGCGCTGGGCAACAACTGAGCATGGCGTGCACGGCATGCGCAAAACGGGGTTCAGGCAAGTGGTTTGCCCCACGGCGAGGCAGCAGTTGCATCCCGGTTTGCGCAACGCCTGCTCAACTGTGCTGAAGTGAACGGTGGCAGCCCCAGGGGCTGGCACCGATACCAGGGGAGGCTGCCGGGTGTACTGCCGGGCAGCCTTTTTTTTGGGGCTCTCTGCCGCAACCACCGGGTGTTGTGCACCTGCCAGCATCTGGAGCAATCGGGTGAAAGTGGCCGTGGGGCCGATGTGGTTGTCATCAGCGCGGTAAACCAGCTACAACCACCACCATGGCAACGGAGACCTTCCCCATGACTGCTTTATCCCCGATTCCCGCCCGCCCACGCCGGACTGCGGCCTTAGC
>NZ_QAIH01000098.1:0-13553 GCF_003060895.1 Acidovorax sp. HMWF029
CGTGTCGCCACTGACCACCGCTCCAGCCGTTTCAAAAAGTGGAATCGCGCGGGTCAGCGGTTCTGTAAACCGCGCCGCCTTGTTGGTCACGACCCCCCACAGCAAGTTGCGCTGCAAGAGTTGATGAACCAGTTCGGGCACACCCTCAAATATTGTGGTGTGCTCAGTCATGCGCGACTCATAGTTCACAAAGAACTCTTCACGCCACGCGGCGAAATCAGGATGGTCCGGGGTCATGCCAAAGGCCTCGCCCAGCATGCCGCGCGCTCCAGCCCCCGCCATTGGCCGGTAACGCTCCAGAGGCAGGGAGGGTAAACCGCGATCGGTGCGCATCTTGTCGGCAGCAGCCCCCAGGTCGGGCGCACTGTCGATCAGCGTTCCATCCAGGTCAAACAGAACAGCACGAATGTCTTGGAACATGGGTGCCCTTCAGCCCGTACGCCGGGTGGCGAACAGGTAATTCACGCTCGTATCTTCACTCAACCAGTAGCGCTTTGTCAGGGGGTTGTACTCCAGCCCTTTGGTGTGCAAAACATCCAGTCGCGCACTGCGGCAACTGGCGGCAAGTTCGCTGGGACGAATCATCTTTGCATATTCATGGGTGCCCCGGGGCAGCATGTTCAGCACATACTCCGCCCCCACAATGGCCAGCATGAAGGCCTTGGCGTTGCGATTGATGGTGGAGAAAAACACCCAGCCCCCGGGTTTGACCAACTGGGAACAAGCGCGGACCACGGACGCGGGATCTGGAACATGCTCCAGCATTTCCATGCAGGTCACCACATCAAAACCCGCTGGCTGCTCCTGGGCCAGCGCTTCCACGCTGATTTCCTGATAGCGGATATTCGGGGTACCGGCCTCCAGTGCATGCAGTTGCGCCACGCGCAACGCTTTGGAGGCCAGATCAATACCCAGGACATCCGCCCCCTTGCGCGCCATGGAGTCGGCCAAAATACCGCCCCCACAACCGACATCCAGTACCCGCTGGCCATTCAATGGACTGAAGCCATTGATCCAATCAAGCCGCAGCGGATTGATCTGGTGCAGCGGGCGAAATTCGCTGTCCGGATCCCACCAACGGTGGGCCAACTCTGAAAACTTGGCCAATTCGGCCGGATCTGCATTGACGGTGTCACTCATGCTACCAATTGTCCCTGAACGTGATGCACGCAAGACTCCAGACGCAAAAAAGCCCCGTTACCGGGGCTTTTTTGTGAAGCAATCCGAAGATTACTGAGCGGCGCGGGTACCGACCACTTCGATTTCCACGCGGCGGTTCTTGGCGCGACCTTCGGCAGTCTTGTTGTCAGCCACAGGCTGCTTTTCGCCCTTGCCTTCGGTGTACACGCGGTTCTTTTCGATGCCCTTGGACACCAAGTAGGCCTTCACGGCTTCGGAACGACGCACCGACAGCTTCTGGTTGTAAGCGTCAGAGCCCACGGAGTCGGTGTGACCCACGGCAATGATGACTTCCAGGTTGATGCCCTTGACCTTGGAGACCAGGTCGTCCAGCTTGGCCTTGCCTTCTGGCTTCAGCACCGACTTGTCGAAGTCGAAGAATGCGTCAGCGGCGTAGGTCACCTTGGTGGCCACGGCTGGAGCGGGGGTGGCTGCAGGAGCAGGAGCAGCGGCAGGAGCAGGAGCAGCGGCTGGAGCAGGAGCGGCAGCGGCAGGTGCGGTTTTAGCAATAGCACCGTCGCAACCAGCGGCAGCCGTAGCAGGCGTCCAGTTGGCATCGCGCCAGCAGTATTCGTTCGTACCGTTCTTCCAGACCAGATCACCGCTGGCATTGCGCCAGTTGTCAACGGTTTGTGCGCCAGCGGCGGTTGCGAGCGCTGCAGAGGCAAACAACATCGCCACTTTGTTCAGTTTCTTCATGGTTCTCCTCTTGGGGAAAAAGCCGCAGCCGCGCTGCGAATCAGGACGCTAGGGATGACCACCACCCAAAGCGTTCAAACGATTGTGCCATACGTAACAGGGCAAAAGCGGTGGTGACGCGCCGAGGTCCGTAGGACAAAACCGGAATTGCTTCGATATGTTGCGCGGTCGCTACACGGTCTTAGCCCTAAAATGACCCTCCTTTGCCGCCACCGCAGCCCCCAATGACCCAGTTTGCCAAAGAAACCCTGCCGATCAGCCTCGAAGAGGAAATGCGGCGCAGTTATCTCGATTACGCCATGAGCGTGATCGTCGGCCGGGCCCTGCCCGATGCGCGCGATGGCTTGAAGCCCGTGCACCGCCGCGTGTTGTTTGCCATGCACGAGCTCAACAACGACTGGAACCGGCCCTATAAAAAGTCGGCCCGTATCGTGGGTGACGTGATCGGTAAATACCACCCACACGGCGATTCGGCGGTGTACGACACCATTGTGCGGATGGCGCAGGATTTCTCGCTGCGCCACATGCTGGTGGACGGTCAGGGCAATTTCGGCTCGGTGGATGGCGACAATGCAGCCGCCATGCGGTATACCGAAATCCGCCTGGCAAAAATCGCGCATGAAATGCTGGGCGATATCGACAAGGAAACCGTCGATTTCGGCCCCAACTACGACGGCAGCGAAAAAGAGCCACTGGTGTTGCCCAGCAAGCTGCCCAATCTGCTTGTTAACGGCTCGGCAGGCATTGCGGTGGGTATGGCCACCAATATTCCGCCGCACAACCTCAATGAGGTGGTGGATGCCTGCCTGCACATGTTGCGCAACCCCGAGACCTCCATCGATGAACTGATGGAGATTATCCCGGCGCCCGACTTCCCCACCGCTGGCATCATCTACGGCATCAATGGCGTCAAAGACGGCTACCGCACAGGCCGTGGCAAGGTCGTGATGCGCGCGCGCTGCCACTTCGAGGACATTGACCGTGGCCAGCGCCAGGCGATCATCGTGGACGAGCTGCCCTACCAGGTCAACAAGAAGACGCTGCAGGAGCGCATGGCCGAACTGGTGCACGAGAAGAAGATCGAAGGCATCAGCCACATTCAGGACGAGTCGGACAAGTCGGGCATGCGCCTGGTGATCGAACTCAAGCGCGGCGAAGTGCCCGAAGTGGTGCTCAACAACCTGTACAAGCAGACGCAGCTGCAGGACACCTTTGGCATGAACATGGTGGCGCTGGTCGATGGCCAGCCGCGCCTGTGCAATCTGAAGGACTTGATCGTCGTCTTCCTGCAGCACCGCCGCGAAGTGGTCACCCGCCGCACGGTGTTCGAGCTGCGCAAGGCGCGTGACCGAGGCCACGTGCTGGAAGGCCTGGCTGTGGCACTGGCCAACATCGACGACTTCATCGCGATCATCCGCAACGCCCCCACGCCGCCGGTGGCCAAGTCCGAACTGATGGCCCGCTCGTGGGACAGCAAGCTGGTGCGCGAGATGCTCACCCGCACACGCGCCGATGGCGGAGTCATCAGTGCCGACGACTACCGCCCCGAGGGCCTGGAACGTGAATTCGGCATGGGCCAGGATGGCCTGTACCGCCTGTCGGAGACGCAGGCCCAGGAAATCCTTCAGATGCGCCTGCAGCGCCTCACGGGCCTGGAGCAGGACAAGATCGTGGCCGAGTACAAGGAAGTCATGGCAGTCATCGAAGACCTGCTGGACATCCTGGCCAAGCCCGAACGCGTTTCGACCATCATTGGCGAGGAGCTCACTTCCATCAAGGCAGAGTTCGGCCAGCACAAGCTGGGTGCGCGCCGCAGCGTGGTGGAGTACAGCGCCCAGGACCTCTCTACCGAAGACCTGATCACCCCCACCGACATGGTGGTGACGCTCTCCCACACAGGCTACATCAAGAGCCAGCCTCTGTCCGAATACCGCGCCCAGAAGCGTGGCGGGCGCGGCAAGCAGGCCACGGCGACCAAGGAAGACGACTGGATCGACCAGCTCTTCATCGCCAACACGCACGACTACATCCTGTGCTTCTCCAACCGGGGCCGCCTTTACTGGCTCAAGGTGTGGGAAGTGCCTGCGGGCTCGCGTGGCTCGCGCGGCCGCCCCATCGTCAACATGTTCCCGCTGCAGGACGGCGAGAAGATCAATGTGGTGCTGCCGCTCACCGGCGACATGCGCAGCTTCCCTGCTGACCGCTATGTTTTCATGGCCACCAGCATGGGCACCGTAAAGAAGACGGCGCTGGATGAATTCAGCAATCCGCGCAAGGGCGGCATCATTGCCGTCAACCTCGACGATGGCGACTACCTGATTGGCGCGGCGCTGACCGATGGCAAGCACGACGTGATGCTGTTCAGCGACGGCGGCAAGGCCGTGCGCTTCGACGAAAACGATGTGCGCCCCCTGGGCCGTCAGGCGCGCGGCGTGCGCGGCATGATGCTGGAAGACGGCCAGAGCGTGATCGCCATGCTGGTGGCCGAAGACGAGACACAAAGCGTGCTCACCGCCACCGAAAACGGCTATGGCAAGCGCACCAGCATCGTCGAGTACACCCGCCATGGCCGTGGCACCAAGGGCATGATCGCCATCCAGCAAAGCGAACGCAATGGCAAGGTCGTGGCGGCCACGCTGGTGCATTCCGATGACGAGATCATGCTGATCACCGACAAGGGCGTGCTGGTGCGCACCCGCGTGAGCGAAATCCGCGAGCTGGGCCGTGCAACCCAGGGCGTCACGCTGATCGCTCTGGACGAAGGCTCCAAGCTCAGCGGCCTGCAACGCATTGTGGAAAACGATGCCAATGTGGCCGACGCCGACACTGAAGGTGACGGCAATGCAGACGGTAGTGGCGCCACTGACTCAGGTGCAGCGCCCACCTCCGACGCCTGATCTGTCGTTTTGCTTTCGCCGGGTGCCGCGCCAGACGCAGCACCCGGACGCTATTAAAAGTATAGCTGTCAGCGCTTATCCAGCAGGCGCAGGTAGCATTTTTGACTGTTAAACCATGACCCGCCCCTACAACTTCTCGGCCGGCCCGGCCGCCATCCCCGCCGAAGTGCTGGAGCAAGCCGCCGCCGAAATGCTCGACTGGCACGGTAGCGGTATGGGCGTGATGGAAATGAGCCACCGGGGCAAGGAGTTCCTGTCCATCTACGAGCAGGCCGAAGCCGACCTGCGCGAACTGCTGGCCGTACCCACCAACTACAAGATCCTGTTCATGCAGGGCGGAGGCCTGGCCGAAAACGCCATCGTGCCGCTGAACCTCTCGCGGGCCGGTGCGGTGGACTTTGTGGTGACAGGCAGCTGGAGCCAGAAGTCGCAGAAGGAAGCGCGCAAGTACGCCAGCGAAGTCAACATCGTGGCGTCCGGCGAAGACACCGGCTTCACCACCCTGCCTGACCCGGCCTCGTGGACCGTGAGCCGGGGCGCGAGCTACCTGCACATCTGCAGCAACGAGACAATCAACGGAATCGAATTTCATCAGTTGCCCGACCTGAAGGCGCTGGGCAGCGATGCGCCACTGGTCATCGACTTTTCGTCGCATGTGGCGTCGCGGCCCGTGGACTGGAGCCGCGTGGGCCTGGCCTTCGGAGGCGCGCAGAAGAACCTGGGCCCCGCCGGCCTGACGCTGGTGGTGGTGCGCGAAGACCTCCTGGGCCACGCCCTGCCAGCCTGCCCCAGCGCTTTCGACTACAAAACCGTGGCCGACAACCAGTCGATGTACAACACGCCCCCCACATGGGGCATCTACATGGCTGGCCTCACCTTCCAGTGGCTTAAGCGCCAGAGCGAAGGCAGCCTGAGCGGCGTGGCTGCAATGGAGCAGCGCAACATCGCCAAGGCCGCGCTGCTCTACAACGCCATTGACAGCTCGCAGCTGTATGTGAACAAGGTAGCGGCCAACTGCCGTTCGCGCATGAACATCCCGTTCTTCCTGCGCGATGAAAGCCGCAACGATGCATTCCTGGCCGGAGCCAAGGAACGCGGTCTGCTGCAACTCAAGGGCCACAAGTCCGTGGGGGGTATGCGCGCCAGTGTCTACAACGCCATGCCGATCGAGGGCGTCCAGGCGCTGGTGGACTACATGCGAGAATTTGAGCAAAAGCACGCCTGAACGAACGCCTGCCCTCCCCGTTCACGCGCCCGCGCACACAGACCCCATCCATGAATACTCCGCAAGCCTCATCCGATCTCGCCAGCCTGCGCGTGCAGATCGACTCCATCGACCAGCAACTGCTCACGCTGCTGAACCAGCGCGCGCTGGTGGCCGAGCAGGTGGGCGAAGTCAAGAAGCGTGAAGGCACGCCCTTCTTCCGTCCTGACCGGGTCGCCCAGGTCATCGACAAGATCACCCACGCCAACCCCGGCCCGCTCAAGGGCCCGCATGTGGCGGCCATCTGGCGCGAGATCATGTCCGCCTGCCTGGCGCTCGAATCGCCCCAGCGCGTGGCTGTGCTCGGCCCCGAAGGCACCTTTTGCGAGCAGGCGGCCGTCGAGTTCTTCGGTGGTGCCGCCGACCTGATGTACTGCGCCAACTTCGACGAGGTATTCCACGCCACTGCCGCAGGCAGCGCCCAGTACGGCGTGGTGGGCGTTGAGAACTCTACCGAGGGCGTGGTCACGCGCTCGCTCGACCTGTTCCTGCACACCCCCACGCATGTGGTGGGCGAAGTCAGCCTGCTGGTGCGCCACAACCTGCTGCGCACCAGCAATTCGCTCGACGGCATCGAGGCCGTGCTGGCCCACCCGCAGGCCCTTGCACAGTGCCAGGCTTGGTTGTCCAAGCACCTGCCACACGCCGAGCGCCGCCCAGTGTCGAGCAACGCCGAAGGCGCACGCCTGGCCACCACCAACCCCGCCTGGGCCGCCCTGTCGAGCGAACGCGCAGCCACGCAGTTTGGCCTGCACATCGTCTCGCACGCCATACAGGACGACGCGTACAACCGCACGCGGTTTGCCATCATCTGCCTGCCCCACACGCTGCAGACGCCCCCCCCCTCGGGCAAGGACTGCACCAGCCTCGTGGTCTCGGTGCCCAACCAGCCTGGCGCGGTACACGACCTGCTGGTGCCGCTCAAGACGCATGGTGTGTCCATGACGCGCTTCGAATCCCGCCCCGCGCGCACAGGCCAGTGGGAGTACTACTTCTACATTGACCTCGACGGCCATCCCGCGCAGCCCCATGTGGCACGCGCATTGGAAGAACTCCGCAGCCTGTGCGCGTTCTACAAGGTCCTGGGCACCTACCCCGTGTCGTCCTGAGGAGCCGCCAAGATGTTCGAACAATTGGGACTCATCGGCTGCGGGCTCATGGGCGGCTCCTTTGCCCTGGCCATGAAAAAAGCAGGTCTGGTCAAGCGGGTGGTGGGCTACAGCAAGTCGCCCTCGACCACCGACCGCGCTCGCCAGCTGGGCGTGATTGATGTAGAGGCGCCCTCGGCCTTGCTGGCCGTGGCTGGTGCCGACATCGTGCTGGTGGCTGTGCCCGTGGCCGCCACCGAAGCCACGCTGAAGGCCATCAAGCACCTGGTCACCCCCCAGATGCTCGTCATGGACGTGGGCTCGACCAAGGCAGACGTGGTGCAAGCCGCCCAGCGCGCATTGCGGGACCAGGTGGGCTCGTTTGTGCCCGCGCACCCCATCACCGGGCGCGAGGTGTCGGGCGTGGAACACGCCGAGGCGGACCTCTACAGCGGACGCCAGGTCATCCTGACGCCCACCGAGCGCACCCTCACGGTCCATCTGCAAAACGCAGAAAAAATCTGGAACGCCCTGGGCTGCCGGGTGACCAGCATGTCGCCCGAATCGCACGATGCCGCTTTCGCCGCTGTCAGCCACCTGCCCCATATGTTGGCCTTTGCGATGATGAACAGCATTACCGGGCAAGCGCACGGTGATGATTTTCTGTCCCTGGCGGGCCCGGGGTTTCGGGACTTCACCCGCATTGCGGCCAGCGACCCTAAGGTGTGGCGCGACATCATGCTGGCGAACCGCGAAGAACTCCTGGCCCAGTCCAAGCTATTCCAGCAAGCCCTGCACAACATAGAGCAGGCCATGGAAATGGGCAACGCCCAGGCTCTGGAAGACATGCTGACCCTTGCCAGTGAAACACGCGCGCACTGGCGCATGGGTGCAAAGAGAAAATAACCCCCTGAGTCGCCTGCGGCGCCTTCCCCCAAGGGGGACGCACCCGGTGGCCTAGCAAAGCCAGTTCCACGGGTGCACTGGGATGGGTCTGCGCCAGTTGCTACGGGCGCTGGCACCAATGGACGAAAGACACTGATGTACAGCACCGCATTACTTGATTTGCCCCCCCTGCAAGCCGCTGCGGGTGAAGTCCACCTGCCCGGCTCCAAGAGCATCTCCAACCGGGTGCTGCTGCTGGCCGCGCTGAGCCATGGCACCACCACCGTGCACGACCTGCTGGCGTCCGACGACACACGCGTGATGCTGGATGCCCTGCGCCAGATCGGGTGTACGGTGGATGAAGCGGGCAGCACGGTGCGCATCACCGGCCTGGGTGGCCGCCTACCCCAGTCCCCCTCCAAGCTGTTCCTGGGCAATGCGGGTACCGCCATGCGCCCGCTCACGGCAGCGCTGGCGCTGCTGGGCGGCGAGTTCGAGCTGTCGGGCGTGCCGCGTATGCACGAGCGCCCCATTGGCGACCTCATCGACGCCCTGCGCCAGCTGGGCTGCCAGATTGACTACCTGGGCAACCAGGGCTACCCACCGCTCAAGATCGCCCACGGCCAAGGGGTGCCAACCCTGGCGCTGGCAGAGCCCATCCGCGTGCGCGGCGATGTGTCCAGCCAATTCCTCACCGCGCTGCTCATGGCGCTGCCGCTGGCGGCGGGCACACAGGCCATCGTGATCGAGGTGGTCGGCGAGCTGATCTCCAAGCCCTACATCGCCATCACGCTCCAGTTGCTTGCGCGCTTTGGCATCGCGGTCGAACACCAGAACTGGCAGCGTTTCACCATCCCGGCGGGCAGCCGCTACCAATCGCCCGGCAGCATCCATGTGGAGGCCGACGCATCATCTGCTAGCTATTTTATAGCACTCGGAGCAATAGCGACGGGCGGAGATGGCCAAAAAAGCATCAAAATTCAGGGTGTCGGGCTGGATTCGATCCAGGGAGACATCCGTTTTGTCGAGGCCGCGCGCGCCATGGGTGCCGTGGTGACGGGCGGGGCCAACTGGCTGCAGATCAAGCGCGGTGCGTGGCCCCTGAAGGCCATTGAACTGGACTGCAACCACATCCCCGACGCCGCCATGACGCTGGCCGTGATGGCGTTGTATGCCGAAGGCACCACCACGCTGACCAACATTGCCAGCTGGCGCGTGAAGGAAACCGACCGCATTGCTGCCATGGCCACCGAGCTGCGCAAGCTCGGCGCCACGGTGGAGGAAGGCGCGGACTACATCCGCGTGACGCCCCCGGCCCAGGCAGCCGACTGGAAAGCCGCCAGCATCCACACCTACGACGACCACCGCGTGGCCATGTGCTTCTCGCTGGCCGCCTTCAATCCGGCGCGTCTGCCTGTGCGCATCGAAGACCCCAAGTGCGTGGCCAAGACCTTCCCCGACTATTTCGAGACCCTGTTCTCGGTGGCCCAGGTGGACACTGCGATGATCCCGGTGATCTGCATCGACGGCCCCACGGCGTCGGGCAAGGGCACGGTGGCGGCGGCCGTGGCGCAGCGGCTGGGCTACCGGTTTCTCGATTCGGGGGCGATGTACCGCATCACCGCCCTGGCCGCGCTGCGCAAGGGCCTGGCCATCGACGCCGAGCACGAAGCACGCATTTCCAGCATGGCGCAGACCCTGCCCGTGTGTTTTGAAGGTGGCAGGGTGCTGCTGGGCAGCGACGACGTAACCGACGCTATCCGCACCGAAGAAGCCGGCATGAACGCATCCCGCGTGTCCGCCCTGCCCGCCGTGCGCACGGCGCTGGTGGACCTGCAGCACAGCTTCCAGCGCCTGCCGGGGCTGGTGGCCGATGGCCGCGACATGGGCACCGTGATCTTCCCGGCGGCCCCCTTGAAGGTGTATCTCACGGCCAGCGCCGCCTGCCGCGCAGAACGCCGTTATAAACAGTTGATTTCAAAGGGTTTTTCAGCTAGTATCGAAGACCTTCGCGCGGATTTGGAGGCGCGTGACGCACGGGACAGCTCCCGCAGCGTTGCCCCCTTGAAGCCCGCGCAGGACGCTCTGGTCCTGGACAACTCCGATTTGACGATTGATGAAGCCGTCGAACAGGTGTTGGCCTGGTGGCAGGAGCGCCAGCCCTTCGCAGCTGCTGCGCAGGGCTGAAACGTGGAGCCCTCGGGCTCCAGGCAGTGCCGAAAGGCCTTGCCACAGGCCCACGCAGCCCCTCTCGCGCGCCAGCGCACAGGTTGTGTGGATCGATAACCTAACCCGCGGCTCTGCCGCAAAAAACCACCGCAAGCAGCTATAAAAACGGTAGCAATGGTGCTACCGGAATCCTGTTTGTGGCAAGGAAACACATGTCCGAATCTTTTGCCGCCCTTTTTGAAGAATCCTTGCAGCGCACAGAAATGCGCCCAGGCGAAGTCATCACCGCTGAAGTTGTGCGCGTTGAGCACAACTTCGTGGTCGTGAACGCTGGCCTCAAGTCCGAAGCCTACGTGCCGCTGGAAGAGTTCAAGAACGACAAGGGCGAAGTCGAAGTCCAAGTGGGTGACTTCGTGTCGGTGGCCATTGGCTCCATCGAAAACGGCTATGGCGACACCATTCTGTCGCGCGACACCGCCAAGCGTCTGGCTTCGTGGATGAGCCTGGAAAAGGCCCTGGAATCCGGCGAATTCGTCACCGGCACCACCTCCGGCAAGGTCAAGGGTGGCCTGACTGTCCTGGTCAACGGCATCCGCGCATTCCTGCCCGGTTCGCTGATCGATACCCGTCCGATCAAGGATCTGACGCCGTACGAAAACAAGACCATGGAATTCAAGGTCATCAAGCTGGACCGCAAGCGCAACAACGTGGTGCTGAGCCGCCGCGCTGTGGTGGAAGCCTCCATGGGCGAAGAGCGCGCCAAGCTGATGGAAACCCTGAAGGAAGGCTCCATCGTTCAAGGCGTGGTCAAGAACATCACCGAATACGGTGCGTTCGTGGACCTGGGCGGCATCGACGGCCTGCTGCACATCACCGACATGGCATGGCGCCGCGTGCGTCACCCTTCCGAAGTGGTGACGGCTGGTCAGGAAATCACTGCCAAGATCCTGAAGTTCGACACCGAAAAGAACCGTGTCTCGCTGGGTCTGAAGCAAATGGGCGACGACCCATGGATGGGCGTGAACCGCCGCTACCCACAATCGACCCGCCTGTTCGGCAAGATCACGAACATTGCCGACTACGGCGCGTTCGTCGAACTCGAACCCGGCATCGAAGGCCTGGTGCACGTGTCTGAAATGGACTGGACCAACAAGAACATCGCTCCCGCCAAGCTGGTTTCGCTGGGCGACGAAGTCGAAGTCATGGTTCTGGAAATCGACGAAGACAAGCGCCGCATCAGCCTGGGCATGAAGCAGTGCAAGGCCAACCCATGGCAAGAATTCGCACAGGACACGAAGCGCGGCGACCGCGTGAAGGGTCCTATCAAGTCGATCACCGACTTCGGCGTGTTCGTGGGCCTGGCTGCCGGCATTGACGGCCTGGTGCACCTGTCTGACCTCTCGTGGAACGAACCCGGCGAAGCCGCTGTTCGCAACTACAAGAAGGGCCAGGAAGTGGAAGCCATCGTGCTGGCCGTGGACGTGGACCGCGAACGCATCTCGCTGGGCATCAAGCAGCTCGACGGCGACCCATTCACGACCTTCGTGACCGTGAACGACAAGGGCCAGACGGTGACCGGCAAGGTCAAGACCGTGGACGCCCGTGGCGCTGAAATCGACCTCGGCGAAGACATCGTGGGCTACCTGCGCGCTTCGGAAATCTCCCGCGACCGCGTGGAAGATGCCCGCAACGTGCTGAAGGAAGGCGACGAAGTCACGGCCGTAGTGGTGAACGTGGATCGCAAGACCCGCAACATCCAGCTGTCGATCAAGGCCAAGGACATGGCCGACCAGCAAGAAGCCATGTCTTCGCTGTCGCAACAGTCGGCCCGCGAAAGCGCCGGCACGACCAGCCTGGGCGCCCTGCTGCGCGCCAAGCTGGACAACTCGGAAAAGTAAGTAAAGCGCTGACCCCTTGAAAGGTCAGACAGCGGGCGCCTCGTGCGCCCGCTCTTCTTTGAGAAGCCTATGTCCCAAGACTCCATGACCCGCTCAGACCTCGTTGAAGAACTGGCCGCCCGCTTTGGCCAGCTCACCCACCGCGATGCCGAATACGCCGTCAAGACCATTCTGGACGCCGTGGGCGATGCCCTGGTGCGTGGGCACCGCATCGAGATCCGGGGTTTTGGCAGTTTCTCGGTCAACCACCGCCCGCCCCGCATGGGCCGCAACCCCCGCAGCGGCGAGGCCGTGGCCATTCCTGAAAAGCGTGTGCCGCACTTCAAGCCCGGCAAGGCCCTGCGCGAAGCCGTCGACAAGCGCACTGCCGAGATGGAAGAAAAGACCCAGGCCACGTCGGGTTTGCCAGATCAAAATTGATAGCTAAAAACGATTGATGGTCGCGCCCAAGCGGCCATTTTTATTGATACTGGTGCTCTTCAGACTTGCGGAGAACTCTGTACGCAAGCTCTTAGAATCGCCCCACCACTGGGGAGACCGATGAAATACCTCCTGTGGCTGCTCAAGGCAGCCATTTTTTTTACGCTCTTCGCCTTCGCGCTGAACAACCAGCAGGACGCGACCGTGCATTTCTTCTTTGGCACCCAGTGGCGCGCGCCGCTGGTGCTGGTGGTGCTGACGGCCTTCTCGGCAGGGCTCGCCGTGGGGGTACTGGGCATGGTGCCCCGCTGGTGGCGCCATCGCACGGCCGCCCGTCGTGCCCAGGCAACCGCTGCAGTCGCTACGCCAGCCCCAGCGCCCGCAACGACAGCGACCAACAACAGCACGCCTGCCTCCCCCCCGCCACCTCCCGACCTGCCCTCCATCCATGGAATTTGACCTGAGCTGGATTCTGCTGGGCCTGCCCGTGGCCTTTGTGCTGGGCTGGCTGGCTTCGCGTTTCGACCTGCGCCAGCTGCGTGCCGAAAACCGCCGCGCGCCCAAGGCCTACTTCAAAGGCCTGAACTTCCTGCTCAACGAGCAGCAAGACCAGGCCATCGACGCCTTCATCGAAGCGGTGCAGAACGACCCTGACACCTCCGAACTGCACTTTGCCCTGGGTAACCT
The DNA here is from genome assembly GCF_003060895.1 of Acidovorax sp. HMWF029. Lineage (GTDB taxonomy): Bacteria > Pseudomonadota > Gammaproteobacteria > Burkholderiales > Burkholderiaceae_C > Acidovorax. Next base: position 13,187 of record NZ_QAIH01000098.1, read on the forward strand.
GTTCCGTCGTCGTGGCGAATACGACCGAGCGGTGCGTGTGCACGAGCACCTGCTCTCGCGCGGCGACCTCTCCCGCACCGACCGCGAGCGTGCCCAGCATGCACTGGCGCTCGACTTCCTCAAGGCTGGACTGCTCGACCGCGCCGAAGACGCCCTGCATCGCCTGGAAGGCACACCCTTCGAGGCCCAGGCCCGCCTGGCCCTGCTGGCCATCTACGAGCGCTCGCGCGACTGGCCGCACGCCGCCACCATTGCCCGCAAGATGCACGACGCCGACCAGGGCGATTTCAGCACCCGGCAGGCGCACTACCTGTGCGAACAGGCGCTGGCCCTGATAGCGCAGGGCGATCTGCCAGCAGCCCAGGCG
>NZ_QAIH01000098.1:13563-30029 GCF_003060895.1 Acidovorax sp. HMWF029
ATCGAGCTTGCGAGGCTGCAGCGCCTCATGGGCCAGCATGCAGCGGTGCTCGCCACACTCAAGACGCTGGGCGAACGCAACCCTGCGGCCCTGCCGCTAGCAGCCCCGCTGATGGTCGAAGCCGCCACGGCCAGCGGGCGCACTTCAGAGGCCCATGGCCTGCTGCAAGCCCACTACAAACAAGCACCCTCGCTCGACGTGCTGGAGAGCCTCGTGGTCATGGAAGCCGCCGATGCCAGCACCAGCGGCTCCGCCCGGCAGCGCTATGTGGAGCACCTGGACAAGGAACGCTCGCTGGTGGCTGCCGCCAAATGGCTGGCCACCGAAAAGCTGGAGCATGAAGAGTTCCACCCCCAGGTCCAGCGCGCGCTGGAGCATGCCGTGAAACCCCTCACACGCTACCGCTGCGCGGCCTGCGGCTTCGAAGCCCGCCAGCATTTCTGGCAATGCCCCGGCTGCCAGACCTGGGACAGCTACCCCGCACGCCGCGTCGAAGAACTCTGACCCCCGCCAATGCCAAGGACATCCAACATGCTGAAGACACTGCTGACCCTGATCGCCACCCTGCTGCTGGCCACCACCGCCGCCTTCGCCGCCGTGGACGTGAACACAGCCACCGAAGCCGAACTCGACGGCATCAAGGGCATCGGCCCCGGCCTGTCGGGCCGCATCATCGAAGAGCGCAAGAGCGCACCCTTCAAGGACTGGGCCGACTTCATCGGCCGCGTGGGTGGTGTGGGCAACAAAACTGCCGTGAACTTCTCCAAAGAGGGCCTGACAGTCAACGGCAAGAAGTACAGCGCTGCAGCCGCCGCCAAGGCCGAGGCAAAGAACAAGCAGAAGAACGCCAGCGCCCAGGCCACGGACCGCAAGGCCCGCAGCAGCACCGAAAAAGAGACCGCCACACCGGCTGCGGAACCCACGGCTCCAGGCCCTGCAGCAAGCGCTAGCAAAAACTAATCAGACTTCACAAGCAGCAAGCCCGCTCCAGCGGGCATTTTTTTTACCCATCGCAAGCGTGGAATCAAGGACTGGGCAGGGTTTTTAGGGGCTGCCCCTAAAATCGTTTGCGCATGCCCCTGATCACCCTCATCCTCCTCCCTTTCATCGGCAGCCTGCTGGCGGCAATGTTGCCCGCCAATGCCCGCAACACAGAGTCGACGCTCGCAGGGCTCATCGCCCTGTTCTGCGCGGTGCAGGCGGCGCTCTACTTCCCAGAGATTGCCGATGGCGGGGTGGTACGGCAAGAACTGGCTTGGATCCCCGCACTGGGCCTGAACATGGTCATCCGCATGGATGGCTTTGCCTGGATGTTCTGCATGCTGGTGCTCGGCGTTGGCAGCCTGGTGGTGCTGTATGCGCGTTACTACATGTCGCCCGCCGACCCGGTGCCGCGCTTCTTCTCCTTCTTTCTGGCGTTCATGGGCGCGATGGCAGGTGTGGTGCTGTCGGGCAACATCGTCCAGATTGCGTTCTTCTGGGAGCTGACCAGCCTGTTCTCGTTCCTGCTGATCGGCTATTGGCACCACCGCAAGGATGCGCGGCGCGGCGCGCGCATGGCGCTCACGGTGACCGGCACGGGCGGGCTGGCCATGCTGGCAGGCATGCTGGTGCTGGGCCACATCGTGGGCAGCTACGACCTGGACCACGTACTCGCCGCCGGGCAGCTCATCCAGAACCACCCGCTGTACCTTACGGCCCTGGTGCTGATCCTGCTGGGTGCGCTCACCAAAAGCGCGCAGTTCCCGTTCCACTTCTGGCTGCCCAACGCCATGGCCGCGCCCACACCTGTGTCGGCCTACCTGCATTCGGCCACCATGGTGAAGGCAGGTGTGTTCCTGCTGGCCCGGCTGTGGCCCGCGCTGTCAGGCACGCAAGAGTGGTTCTGGCTGGTGGGCGGCGCAGGCCTGGTCACGCTGCTGGTGGGTGGCTATGCGGCCATGTTCCAGAACGACCTCAAGGGGCTGCTCGCGTACTCCACCATTTCGCACCTGGGCCTCATAACCCTGCTGTTGGGCTTGAACAGCCCGCTGGCCGCCGTGGCGGCCGTTTTCCACATCATGAACCACGCCACCTTCAAGGCCTCGCTGTTCATGGCCGTGGGCATCGTGGACCACGAAAGCGGCACGCGCGACATCAGGCGGCTGTCGGGGCTGCGCACCATGATGCCCATCACCGCCACGCTGGCCATGGTGGCCAGCGCGGCCATGGCGGGTGTGCCGCTGCTCAATGGGTTCCTGTCCAAGGAAATGTTCTTTGCCGAGACGGTGTACGTGAACACCACGCCGCTGCTGGGCTGGCTGCTGCCCGTGTCTGCTACGCTGGCGGGCATGTTCAGCGTGGCGTATTCGCTGCGCTTTACAGTGGACGTGTTCTGGGGCACACCGGCCACCGACCTCCCCCATCAGCCCCACGAGCCCCCGCACTGGATGCGCGTTCCTGTGGAGCTGCTGGTTCTGGCCTGCCTGGTGGTGGGCATGCTGCCCGCCTGGTCGGTGGGCGCCTACCTGGCAGCGGCTGCGCGGCCTGTGGTGGGGGGCGATCTACCCACCTACAGCCTTGCGGTATGGCATGGCCTCAACACCCCGTTTTTGATGAGCCTGGTGGCCCTGGGCGGTGGCATTGCACTGTATGCCGTGCTGCGGCGCCAGTTCACTCAGGGCACGCTGGATGCGCCCCCGTTCCTGCACCGCCTGAGCGGCCAGCGCATGTTCGAGCAGCTTCTTGCCGCCCTCACGCTGGCGGGCCGCAACGGCCGCCGCCTGCTGGGCACTGTCCGCCTGCAGTGGCAAATGCTGTGGCTGGCCGTTGCAGCCCTGGTTGCGGGCACGCTGCCCCTTTGGGCGCGCGGCCTGCCAATTGGAGACCGGGTGCTGCTGCCCCTTTCGCCCACCTTCGCCCTTTTGTGGCTGATCGGCTCCGTGTGTGCCGTGGCAGCGGCCTGGCAGGCCAAATACCACCGGCTTGCGGCGCTCACGCTGCTGGGCGGCTCTGGCTTGTGCGTGTGCCTGACCTTCCTCTGGTTCTCGGCCCCCGACCTCGCACTCACACAGATTGTGGTGGAGATCGTGACCACCATCCTCATCCTGCTGGGCCTGCGCTGGCTGCCCCGACGCGACGAGAGCCTGCGCTTGCCCACGATGGCCGAAGAGCGCCGTACCCAACTGCGCCGCTGGCGCGACTTGGCGTTGGCGCTGAGCGCGGGCGCTGGCATGGCGCTGCTTTCGTTTGCCATGATGAGCCGCCCCTTCCCCAACAGCACCTCTACCTTCTTCCTCGAACGCGCGTTCACCGAAGGCGGCGGTACCAACGTCGTCAACGTGATGCTGGTGGATTTCCGGGGCTTTGACACCTTCGGTGAGATCGTGGTGCTGGGCATAGTGGCCCTTACGGTCTATGCACTGCTCAGGCGTTTCCGTCCAGCGCGCGAGGTGATGGATCTGCCCCCACAGCAGCGTGCCTTGACCGCCGATGTAGACACCGACCTGTCGAATCCGCGTCAAACAATGGACACCGCAGTCGGCTACCTCATGGTGCCCGCCGTGCTCGTGCGCTTGCTGCTGCCCTTTGCCACGCTGGTGTCCATGTACCTCTTCATACGCGGCCACAACGAGCCCGGCGGCGGCTTCGTGGCAGGGTTGGTGTTTTCGGTGGCGTTGCTGCTGCAGTACATCGTCTCGGGCACCTCGTGGGTTGAAGCCCACCTTCCGCTGTACCCGCGCCGCTGGATTGGCGTGGGCCTGCTGGCAGCACTCGCCACGGGCCTTGGCGCCTGGGCCTGGGGCTACCCCTTCCTCACCAGCCACATGGCACACCTGCACCTGCCTGTGGTGGGTGAAATCCATGTAGCCAGTGCGCTGTTCTTTGACATCGGCGTGTTCACGCTGGTGGTGGGCTCCACCATGCTCATCCTCACCGGCATTGCCCACCAGTCGGTGCGCAGTCGCCGCTACAACAACGCGCGCGCCGCAGAGCAGGCCGCTCCCACAACGGTGCCAGCGCCCCCGGGAGAAACTCCATGGAACTGATTCTGGCCCTGGCCATTGGCGTGCTCACCGGCGCAGGCGTATGGCTGCTGCTGCGGCCGCGCACCTTCCAGGTCATCATGGGCCTGTCGCTGCTGTCCTACGCGGTCAACCTCTTCATCTTCAGCATGGGTCGCCTGGGCCTGGCCATTGACAAGGAGCCCGTGCTGCAGCCCGGCGTGCCACAGGACCTGCTTCACTATGCAGACCCCATGCCCCAGGCGCTCACGCTCACAGCCATCGTGATCGGCTTTGCCATGACCGCGCTGTTTCTGGTGGTGCTGCTGGCATCACGTGGCATGGCGGGCACCGACCATGTGGATGGCAGCCGCGCAAAGGATGTGCAGGAGATGCCATGACGGGCCCCGATTTCGCGGAATCCCTCGCGGCATCGCTGATGCCGCACCTGATCCTCGCCCCCATCGCGCTGCCCCTGCTCACGGCCGGGCTCATGCTGCTGTTGCGCGAGGAGCGCCAGCGCACCAAGGTCACGCTCAACATCGCCTCGACATTCCTGGGCTTGGTGGTCGCGGTGCTGTTGCTGGTGCGGGCCGATGATCCGAGCCTGCCCGACGGCCTGGGCGTGTACCTGCCCGGCAACTGGCCCGCGCCGTTCGGCATTGTGCTCACCATCGACCGACTCTCGGCCATGATGCTCACGCTGAGCAGTACCGTGGCCCTGGCCAGCGTGCTGTTCTCAGCGGCCCGCTGGCACCGGGCGGGTGTGCACTTTCACCCGCTGTTCCAGTTCCAGCTCATGGGGCTTGCGGGTGCTTTTCTCACGGCCGACCTGTTCAACCTGTTCGTGTTTTTCGAGATCATGCTGGCCGCCTCCTACGGGCTGCTGCTGCACGGCTCGGGGCGCCCACGCGTGTCGGCAGGGCTGCACTACATCGCCATCAACCTGGCGGCTTCGTCGCTGTTCCTGATTGGCGTGTCCATGCTTTATGGCATCACAGGCACACTCAACATGGCCGACCTGGCACGAAGCATCGCAGGCATACCTGCGACCGACCGAGGCCTGCTGCATGCGGCGGCTGCGATCCTGGCGGTCGCGTTTCTCATCAAGGCCGCTGTGTGGCCGCTCAACTTCTGGCTTGTCCCCGCCTACAGTGCCGCAACGGCGCCCATTGGGGCATTGTTCGCCCTCATGACAAAAGTGGGTGTGTACAGCGTGCTGCGCCTATGGACACTGCTGTTCGGCACCGAGGCAGGGGAATCGGCCCAGTTTGGCAGCCAGTGGCTGATTGGCGGCGGCCTTCTCACCATGGCGTTTGGCGCCGTCGGCATGCTGGGCTCTCAGCGCCTGGGTCATCTGGCCGGATTCGCGGCCATCCTGTCGTCGGGCACACTGCTGGCGGCTGTCGGCTTTGGGCAGGCCCTGCTCACGGGCGGGCTGCTGTACTACCTGCTCAGCTCCACGTTGGCCGTGAGCGCCCTCTTCCTGCTGACCGACCTGATCGACCGGTGGCGCAACGATGGCGCGAACCTCGCGCCCCACGAGCAAACCGACGACGCCCCCTTCCTCTCAGCCGACCTTGTTCCCACCGAGGGCATGAACCTCGATGACAAGGAGCAGGCACTGATCGGCCAGGTGATTCCGGCCGCCGCTGCCTTGCTGGGCCTGGCCTTCATCGCCTGCACTCTGGTCATTGCGGGCCTGCCACCGCTGCCTGGGTTTGTGGGCAAGTTCGCCATGGTGCATGCGCTGCTCAACCCACTGGGACTGGGCGCTTCCGGCGGGTTGCAACTGGGCGCTGCGGGCTGGACCCTGGTGGCCCTGCTGGTGGCATCCGGCCTGCTGGCGCTGGTTGCCCTCACCCGCGCGGGCATTCGGCACTTCTGGGCTGCGCATGACCGCTCGGCGCCCAAGCTGCTGGTGCTGGAAGGGCTGCCAATTGCCCTGCTGCTGGGCGCTTGCGCTGCACTGGCCTGGCAAGCCGGTGCCGTGATGCGCTACACCCAGGCCACTGCTGACGCTCTGCACGCACCTGCCGCTTACGTGCGCGCCGTAATGGCGGCAGAGCCCGTGCCCAACCCACCCAAGCCAGCCGTAACGCAGGGAGGCAACAAGCCATGAAACCACCCCCTCCCCCACGGCCGTTCAAGCGGTTGGTACCAGCCCCCTTGCTGTCTCTGGCGCTGCTAGGCCTGTGGCTGCTGCTCAACCGCAGCCTGAGTGCTGGGCATGTCGTCCTGGGCACTGTGTTTGCTCTGGCGATTCCGCTGCTCACTGCCGGGCTGCGCCCTCTGCCGGTGCGGGTGCGCAAACCCGGTGCCGTGCTCCGATTGGCGTTCACGGTGGTGGCTGACACCACACGCTCCAACTTGGCTGTGGCCCGCCTGCTGCTGGCCCCCGGCCGCAGACGGCACCCGGCAGCCTTCGTGCATGTCCCGCTGGATGTACGCGACCCCAACGCGCTCGCCGTGCTGGCGATGATCGTCTGCATCACACCTGGCACAGCCTGGGCCGAGCTCTCGCTGGACCGCAGCATGCTGCTGTTGCATGTGCTGGAGGTGGACGACGCAGCAGCCATAGCGGCCAGTGTCAAGCAGCGCTATGAGCGCCCCCTGATGGAGATATTCGAATGACCCCTGTCCTCAGCTGGGCCTTGCCGACGGCCCTGTTCATGCTGGCGCTGGCCATGGGCTGCGCGCTGATCCGTCTGCTCAAGGGACCTTCCGCACAAGACCGGATTTTGGCGCTCGATTGCATGTACCTGAGCGGCATGCTTGTGATGCTGGTGCTGGGCCTGCTGTACGGCAGCAAGAACTACTTCGAGGCAGCACTGCTGCTGGCGCTGTTCAGCTTCGTGGGTGCCATGGCGATGGCAAAATTTTTGCTGCGCGGCGAGGTAATCGAATGACCGAAGCCGTGCTGCCACTGTGGCTGGAAATCATCGTGGCCCTGCTGGTACTGGCTGGCGCCGGGCTGGCATTGTTGGGCTCCACGGGCCTGCTGAGCCTGTCCACGTTTTATGAGCGCATGCATGCGCCCGCCATCATCGCCACATTGGGTTGCTGGCTGATCATGCATGGCACGGTGTTGTACTTCTCTGTGGCCGACCGCAGCCTGGCGCTGCACGCGCTGCTGATCGCTGTGTTCGTGGCCGTCACCGTGCCCATCATGTCGATCTTTCTGATGCGCGCTGCGCTGTTCCGTGCGCGGCAGGCCGGGCTTGACGTTCCGCCCTGCCTGAGCCAGCCCAAGGCGCCCACAGAAGTCAAAAGCTCCTGATTTAATAGCTGCTTGCGCTTTGTGGATGCGCGCAAGCAGCCATTTACATTACCGCTTTTGGCCTGAAGCCCCAAAACCACCGCCTCCGGGTGTGTGAACCTCAAACACATCACCCGGCAGCATTTCGGCTTGGCCGATGTGATCCAGCAGCTCCACACGGCCATCGCTGCGCACCACCTTGTTGATGCCCACCGCCCCCGGCTGGCCACCCGACATTCCGAACGCGCCGTGGTGGCGACCGTTCGACAGTATGCTGGCCGTCATCGGCTCCAGAAAGCGCACACGGCGAATGCCGCCATCGCCGCCCTTCCACTGCCCCGCGCCACCTGAGCCCTTGCGGATCTCGTAGCCCTCCAGCCGCACCGGAAAGCGGAACTCCAGCACCTCAGGGTCCGTCAGGCGCGAATTGGTCATGTGGCACTGCACGACGCTGGTGCCATCAAACCCGCCCACCAATTTCCCATCAGCATCCCACACGCCGCCCGCACCGCTGCCACCTGAGATGGTCTCGTAATACTGGTAGCGCGTGCTGCCAAAGGTGAAGTTGTTCATGGTGCACTGCCCCGCTGCCATCAAGCCCAAAGCGCCATACAGCGCATTGGTGATACAGGTAGACGTCTCCACATTGCCCGCCACCACCGAAGCGGGTGGGTTGGGGTTGAGCATGGAGCCGGGCGGGATGATGACCTTGAGCGGCTTGAGGCACCCTGCGTTCAGCGGAATATCGTCATCCACCAGCGTGCGGAACACATACAACACCGCCGCCATGCACACCGCCGTGGGCGCGTTGAAGTTGTTGGTCTGCTGCGGGCTGGTGCCGGTGAAGTCGATGGTGGCACTGCGGCTATGCGCATCCACCTTCACGGCCACGCTGATCTGCGCGCCGTTGTCGAGCGGCAGGGTGAACGCGCCGTCCTTCAAGCGTGTGATCACGCGGCGCACGGACTCTTCGGCGTTGTCCTGCACATGGCGCATGTAGGCCTGCACCACGTCCAGCCCAAACTCGGCCACCATGCGGCGCAGCTCCTGCTGGCCTTTTTCGTTGGCGGCGATCTGCGCGCGCAGGTCGGCCATGTTCTGCTGCGGGTTGCGGCTGGGGTACTCGCCGCTTTCCAGCAGCGCAACCATCTCCGCCTCGCGCAGCACGCCGCGCTCCACCAGCTTCACGTTGTTGATCTGCACGCCCTCTTCTTCGATGCGCGTGGAGAACGGCGGCATGGAGCCGGGCGTGGTGCCGCCCACGTCCGCATGGTGACCCCGGCTGCCCACATAGAACGTGGGCTCAGCCTCATCGGCGATGTAGACCGGCGTGATGACCGTGATGTCCGGCAGGTGCGTGCCGCCGTGGTACGGGTCGTTGAGCACGAACACATCGCCAGGCTGCATCTTGCCAGTGTTCTCGCGGATCACCGTCTTGATGCTCTCGCCCATCGAGCCCAGGTGCACGGGCATGTGGGGCGCGTTGGCGATCAGGTTGCCCGCCGTGTCGAACAGCGCGCAGCTGAAGTCCAGCCGCTCCTTGATGTTGACCGAGTAGGCGGTGTTCTGCAGCTGCAGCCCCATCTGCTCGGCGATGTTCATGAACAGGTTGTTGAACACTTCGAGCAGCACCGGGTCCACCGTGGTGCCCACGGCATGATGAACGGCGCGCGCCACGCGGCGGTTGAGCAGCAGGTGGTCCAGGTCGGTCAGCGTCGCCTCCCAGCCGGGCTCGACGATGGTTGTCGCGTTCTTCTCGGCAATGATGGCTGGGCCGCGGACCACATCGCCGGGGCGCAAATCTTCGCGCACCACCAGGGCAGCATCGTGCCACGCAGCAATGCCATCCACGCCGCCGGTGTACATGCGCACGGTGCTGCGGCGCGGCACTTCGCGTACCGGCTGCAGCGCGTGGCGCGGCTCCACGGGCGCATCGCCAGGCACCACCGCCTCGACAGAGACCGCTTCCACCACAAGACCTTTTCCTTGCATGAGGAACGCAAAACGCTGGCGGTAAGAGTTCTCGAACGCAGCGGTGATTTCGGCCAGCGAGCCAAACGGCACGATGAGCGCTGAGTCGCTGCCCTCATAACGCACATGCACGCGGCGGTGCACCACGGCTGTGCCTGCGCCCACCTGCTGGCGCTCCAGCTCGGTGCGCGCGGTGGTGGCCAGTTGCTCCAGCGTGGCTTCAATGCCCGGCACAGCCTCGGGCACCAACTTGGTTTCCACAGCCTGTTCGCGGATCACATTCTGGTCGGCCAGCCCCATTCCGTAGGCGCTGAGCACCCCGGCCAACGGGTGCACAAAAATGCGCGTCATGCCCAGTGCATCAGCCACCAGGCAGGCGTGCTGGCCGCCTGCGCCGCCAAAGCACTGCAGCGTGTAGCGCGTCACGTCGTAGCCACGCGCCACGCTGATCTTCTTGATCGCATTGGCCATCTGCTGCACAGCGATTTGTATAAAGCCGTGCGCAACATCTTCGGCACTGCGGCCGGTTTGCGTGGCAAGGTCGCCGAACTTCTGCGCCACGGCATCGCCGTCCAGCGCCTCGTTGGCTGCATGGCCAAACACCTTGGGGAAGTGTGCGGGCTGGATCTTGCCCACCATCACATTCGCGTCCGTCACGGCCAACGGGCCGCCCCGGCGATAGCTGGCGGGGCCTGGGTTGGCGCCTGCGCTCTCAGGGCCTACGCGGAAGCGCGCACCGTCAAAACCGAGGATGGAGCCGCCACCGGCTGCGACCGTATGAATGCTCATCATGGGCGCGCGCATGCGCACACCGGCCACCTGCGTCTCGAACTCGCGCTCGAAATCGCCCGCGTAGTGGCTCACATCGGTGCTGGTGCCACCCATGTCAAAGCCGATGACCTTGTCGTGGCCCGCAAGCCCTGCAGTGCGTGCCATGCCCACAATGCCGCCCGCCGGGCCGCTGAGGATTGCGTCCTTGCCCTGGAACACCTGCGCATCCGTGAGGCCGCCCGACGACTGCATGAAGAACAGCTTGACGCCTGGCATCTCGCTCGCCACCTGGTCCACGTAGCGGCGCAGGATGGGCGAGAGATAGGCATCGACCACCGTGGTGTCGCCCCGGCTCACCAGCTTCATCATGGGGCTGGTGGCGTGGGATGCACTCACCTGCGTGAAGCCCACCGCGCGCGCAATGCGGGCGGCAGCTTGTTCATGTGCGGTGTAGCGGTAGCCGTGCATGAACACGATGGCCGCACTGCGCAGGCCTGCATCGTAGGCGGCCCAGAGGCGCTCCTTCAAATGCGCTTCGTCCAGCGCTTCGATCACATCGCCGTGCGCGCCCACACGTTCCTGTGCCTCGATCACACGCTCGTACAGCAGTTCAGGCAGCACGATGCGCCGGTCAAACAAACGCGGACGGTTCTGGTAGGCGATGCGCAGCGCGTCCCTGAAGCCCCTGGTAGTGATGAGCAGCGTGGGCTCGCCCTTACGCTCCAGCAGCGCGTTGGTGGCCACGGTGGTGCCCATCTTCACGCATTCCACCAGATCGGGCGTGACCGCCTCGCCGGGCTTCAAACCGAGCAGGTGGCGGATACCCGCCACGGCCGCGTCCCTGTACTGCTCGGGGTTTTCCGACAACAGCTTGTGCGTGACCAGCGTGCCGTCCGGCCGCTTGCCCACCACGTCGGTAAAGGTGCCGCCGCGGTCGATCCAGAACTGCCAGCGGGAGATGGGAGAGGGTGGATTGGACATATCAATGCTACTCATTTGATAGCTATCAGCGCTTTACAGTCGCGCGCAGAAGCCGATTTTTATTCAGATTTTCGAACCATACAGGGCACCGAAGCTACTCAGGCCACCAGCGTCACAGCGACGCAGCCGAGCGCGCGGCCTGGTCGTACATGCCCGAGAGCACACGCAGCAAACGGGCCAGCTCGCCGATGTCTCGGTTGAGCGCATCGTCGGCCTTCAGGGCATCGATGAGGCAGCTCTCGCGAATCTCGCGGTAGCGCTGCACATACGCACGGCCGGTGTCGGTAGCGGCGTAGGTGACTTCTTTGCCGTTTTTTTGCGAGGCCACCACGCCCAGGGTCTGCAGCTTTTTGAGCGAGTAGTTCACCAGGTGCGTGTCTTCCACGTTCATGATGAAGCAGATGTCTGCCAGGCGCTTGTCGCGCGCGCGGTGCGTGACATGGTGCAACACCACCACATCCAGCGGTGTCAGGTCCTTGAGCCCCGCGGCCGACATGCAGTGCACCACCCAGCGGTGGAACGCATTGCCCGCCACGATGAGGCCAAACTCGAACTCGCTCATCTCTGCGCTCTGTGCCGACACCAGATGTGCAGACGACACGATCGGGCCGGAATCGCCCTTGTCCTTGGCCCCAGGTTTCATGAACACCGCCTTTGCAATAGTCGAATCTGGCACGGGATATGCATGGGGCATTGTAGGCAAGTCACCAATAATTTGTTGGCAATTTGTCAGCGTTTAGGCAAAACACCTATGTCGCCACGGGTTGTTTTCGATAAAGTCGCCGACAGCCCTTTACCCCACATCCCTTACTTGCGGAGCACCCCATGAAGCGTCGAATCTTCCCCGCCACTGCCCTCGGTCTGGCCCTGGCCTGCGCCTTCACCGCCACGTCGGTCATGGCCCAGACCAAGTGGGACCTGGCTGCCGCCTACCCCGTGAGCAACTTCCACACAGAGAACCTGGTGCAATTCGCCAAGGATGTGGACGCCGCCACTGCGGGCAAGCTCAAGATCACTGTGCACGCCAATGCTTCGCTGTTCAAGGCCAATGAGATCAAGCGTGCCGTACAAGGCGGGCAAGCTCCCGCAGGCGAAATCCTGCTGGGCAACTTCGAGAACGAAAACCCGCTGTATGGCGTGGACGGCATCCCCTTCCTGGCCACCTCGTATGCGGACTCCAAGCGCCTGTACGACGCCCAGAAATCCTCGCTCGACAAGCTGCTTGGCACCCAGGGCATGAAGCTGCTGTATGCCGTGGCTTGGCCCCCGCAGGGCATCTACGCCAAGAAGGAGCTGACGTCGGTGGCTGACCTGCGCGGCATCAAGTGGCGCGCCTACAGCCCTGCCACGGCCAAGATCGCCGAACTGATCGGCGCCCAGCCCGTGACCATCCAGGCGGCCGAGTTGTCGCAGGCCCTCGCCACCGGCGTGGTCGAGGCCACCATGACCTCGGGCTCCACCGGCTACGACAGCAAGATCTACGAAAGCATCAAGCTCTTCCATGACACCCAGGCCTGGCTGCCCAAGAACGCGGTGATCGTGAACAAGAAGGCCTTCGACGCACTGGACAAGCCCAGCCAGGACGCACTGCTCAAGGCATCGGCAGAGGCCGAGGAGCGCGGCTGGAAAGTCAGCGCCGAGAAGACCGAGTGGTACAAAAAGGCGTTGACCGAAAAGGGCATGAAGATCGTCACCCCAGCGCCCAAGCTCATGTCTGACATGCGCCAGGTGGGCGAGATCATGCTGGCCGACTGGACCAAGAAGGCTGGCCCCGAAGGTGAGGCCATCATCGCCGCCTACCGCAAGAGCGCCCCCGCCACTGCACCGGCGAAGAAGTGATGCTGCGCCGCTGGCTTGACCGCATCTACCTGGCCGCTGGCGCCTTGGGCGCAGGCTTTATCGTGCTCATCTGCGTGCTCATGGTCGCACAAAGCATCATGCGCGAGCTGGGGCTGCGCACGGGGGCCATCAACGACATCGTGGCCTGGTTCTGTGCGGCAGCCGCCTTCCTGGCCATGGCCCACGCCTTCAAGCATGGCGACTTCGTGCGCGTGACGCTGATCCTGGAAAAGCTCCCCCCGCGCCGCTGCCGCCAGCTCGAAACCGTGGCGCTGAGTATTGGCGCTGTGGCCGTGGGGTATCTGATGTGGGCCGCGTGCAGCTACACCTATGAAAGCTGGGAGTTCAACGACATCGCCCAAGGGCTGCTGCCGATGCCATTGTGGATTCCGCAGCTGAGCTTTGCGCTTGGCTCCATCCTGCTGTGGGTAGCGGTGGTCGATGAACTCATCATCGTGCTGCGCGGCGGCGTGCCCACCTTCGTGCGTGCCGTCGAAGAGCGCCATGCCAAGGGCGACTTTTCCTCGGACATCTAGAGAGCCCCCCTTGAGGCGCTGCGCGCCTTCCCCCGAGGGGGACGCCACCGGTGGCCCGGCATTGCCGGTTCCACGGTGGCACTGGTTTTTTGCCGCGCCAGTTTTTTCGTTGCGCTGGAAGCGCAATGCGGTGTGAGTACCGATAACAACAGGCTGCATCGGGCATAGCGCTCATCGGCCCAGAAAGTTCGATATGGATATCTTGATGGTGGGTGGCGTTTTGCTCCTGCTGATGCTGGTGCTGTTGTCCGGCGGCGTGTGGATCGCCATGACGCTGGCGATTTGTGGCTGGGTGGGCCAGGCCTTTTTCACCTCCACGCAGCCGGCCAAAAACCTGTTCTCTGCCTTCTGGGAGAGCAACGCGAGCTGGGAGCTGGCGGCGTTGCCGCTGTTCATCTGGATGGGCGAGATCCTGTTTCGCACCAAGCTGTCTGAGGAAATGTTCGAGGGCTTGCGCCCCTGGCTCAACCGCGTGCCGGGACGGCTGATGCACACCACCATCCTGGGCTGCGGCATCTTCGGGTCTGTCTCAGGCTCGTCGGCTGCCACCTGCGCCACCATCAGCAAGGTGGCGCTGCCCGAACTCAAGCGGCGCGGCTATGACGAGAGACTGGCACTGGGCTCGCTGGCCACGGCGGGCACGCTGGGCATCCTGATTCCGCCGTCCATCACGATGGTGGTGTATGCGGTAGCGGCCGATGCCTCCATCATCCGCATCTTTCTGGCGGGGTTTCTGCCGGGCATCCTGCTGATGCTGCTGTTCTCGGGCTACATCGGCTGGTGGAGCCTGCGCAACCCCGACAAGGTGCCCGCAGCCGACCCACCCTCCACACTGCGCGAAAAAATCCGCAAGTCGGGCAACCTGATTCCCGTGGGCGTGCTCATTGTCTTCATCGTCGCAGTGCTGGTCACCGGCTACGCCACGGCCACCGAGTGCGCGGCCTTCGGCGTGATGGGCTCGCTGGGCCTGGCGCTGTGGAGCCGTTCGCTCACCTGGCAGAACTTCAAGGACGGGCTGATGGGCACCACGCGCACCAGCTGCATGATCATGTTCATCCTGGCGGGCGCCGCCTTTCTGACCAAGACCATGGCCTTCACCGGCATTCCGCGCGAGCTCGCCGAATGGGTGAACTCCATGCACCTGTCTCCGTTTGCCCTGATCAGCGTGCTGGTGGTGGTGTACCTGGTGCTGGGCACGGCGCTCGACGGCATCAGCATGATCGTGCTCACCAGCGCCGTGGTGCTGCCCATGATCCAGCAGGCCGGGTTTGACCTGATCTGGTTCGGCATCTTCGTGATCCTCCTGGTCGAGATCGCCGAGGTCACACCGCCCGTGGGCTTCAACCTCTTCGTGTTGCAGAACATGACAGGCAAGGACAGCAACACCATTGCACGGGCGGCCATACCGTTCTTCATGTGCCTGGTGGTCTGCATTGCGCTCATCACCGTCTTTCCCCAGATCGTGACCATCCTGCCCGACCTCGTCATGGGCGTGGAAAAGTAGCAAGAACAGCCAGGCTGCGCACGGTACGATCCCTCCTTCATGTTTGCAGCACTCGCCATCGCCCTCGGAGCCAGCATTGGTGCATTGGCGCGATGGCGCCTGGGGCTGTGGCTCAACACCGAAGGGGCTGTGCTGCCGTGGGGCACCCTGGCGGCCAACCTGATCGGTGGGTACCTGGTGGGTGTATGCGTTGCCGTCTTTCAGGGACTCCCCCAACTGGACCCCGCCTGGCGCCTGGCACTGGTGACCGGGTTTCTGGGAGGCCTCACCACCTTCTCCAGCTTTTCGGCAGAGGTGGTGAGCATGCTCCAGCAGCAGCGGTACCTGCTGGCTGCTGGTACCACGGGCATCCATCTCTTCGGCTCGCTCGCATTGACCGTTTGCGGCATACAGACCGCCACCTTTTTGCTGCCAGGCCGTAGCTGATAATCTGGCCAACAGGCGCTCATCGCCTCCCTTTTCAACCCACCGGTCAATGCCACTGCGGGCGTCAGCCCCGCCACTCCGCCATGGAAGCCAATACCCAACTCAACGAACGCCGCCTGGCCGATGCCTGGGCCGAACTGCACAACCACGCCACCAACGGCAACCCGCTGCAGGCCGACGCCTACCGCATGGCCTTTGCCGACCCCGAGTTCCTGTTCCGACGCGAAACGCGCGGCATCCGCTTTCAGCTGGAGATGCTCAAGCCCGACCTGGGGCAGACCGAGCAAGGCATTGAGAACACCATCGTGGTCTTTGGCAGTGCCCGCTTCATGGCCCCCGAAGACGCCGCCCAGGCCCTGACAGCCGCAGAAGCCACGGGCGACGCCACGCAGATTGCACGCGCCAAACTCGCCGTGCGCAACGCCCGCCACTATGACCTGGCCCGGCAGTTCGCCCAACTGGTGGCCGAGTACAGCGAGCACCAGCGCCCGGCCGACCGCCTCTACATCTGCACGGGCGGCGGCCCCGGCATCATGGAAGCCGCCAACCGCGGCGCGCACGAGGTGGGTGCACCCAACGTGGGCCTGAACATCGCGCTGCCCCACGAGCAAAGCGGCAACCGCTACATCACCCCATCGCTGAGCTTCAAGTTCCACTACTTCGCCCTGCGCAAGATGCACTTCATGATGCGTGCCAAGGCGCTCGTGGCCTTCCCTGGTGGTTTTGGCACGCTGGATGAACTGTTCGAGGTGCTGACCCTGGTGCAAACCGGCAAGGCCAAGCCCGTGCCCATCGTGCTGTGCGGCACGGACTACTGGAAGCGGCTGATCAACTTCGAGGTGCTGGTGGAAGAAGGCACGATCTCGGCACAGGACCTCAAGCTCTTTCATTACACAGACGACCCGAAAGAGGCCTGGGAACTGATCAAGGCGTTCTACAAGCTGTAGACCCGGGACGCCCCGGCCCGCCGTCCGCAACCACCGCAACCACCGCAATCAACGAATCACGGGAGGAGGCGGAGGTGGCGGCAACAGAATGATCGGCAGCACCGGAATGAACACAAACGGTGGCCGCACCGCGGGCGGTGGCGGAGCCGTGGTCGCGGGTGGCGGTGCCGTGGTGGCCGGCGGCGGTGCAGTGGTCGCCGGTGGCGGTGCCGTAGGCCGCGTAGGCGGCGGTGGAGTGCCCTGCACCGC
>NZ_QAIH01000099.1 GCF_003060895.1 Acidovorax sp. HMWF029
CCTGCTCCGCGCCTGGCTGCAGCGCTTGCGCGGGCTGGGTGTGTTGTTCCATATGCGCCACCGCTGGCTGGGTTGGGGCGGGGAGGGCGCTCTGCGTCTTGCCGCACCGACGGGCGAGGTGCTGGTGACCGCCCGGGCGGTGGTGCTGGCGCTGGGTGGCGGCAGTTGGGCGCGCCTGGGGTCTGATGGTGCCTGGGTGCCGCTGCTGGCACAGCGGGGCGTGGCCGTGGCGCCCCTGCGTCCGTCCAACTGCGGTTTTGACGTGTTGCGCGCCGACGCACCTGCGGGCGAGACGCGGCGCGCTTTTTTGCAGGAGTTGCTGGGCCGTACGCCTGCACCCCCCGTGGGCTGGACGCCGCATTTTGCCGAGCGTTTTGTGGGTCAGCCCTTCAAGACCGTGGCGCTCAGTTTTACCGACTGCCAGGGCCGCAGCTTCAGCCGACGGGGCGAGTTTGTGGTCACGGCTTCGGGGGTGGAGGGCAGCCTGGTCTACGCCGCATCGCACCTGCTGCGCGACGAGATAGAGGCCCATGGCCACGCTACGTTCCACCTCGACCTGCTGCCCGACCATGCGCCTGAGCGCGTGCTGGTGGAAGTGCGCCACCCGCGCGGCTCCCGGTCGTTGTCGAGTCACCTCAAGAGCCGTCTGGGCCTGGATGGCATCAAGGCGGGCATCCTGTATGAGCACCTGGGCAAGGATGGTATGAACGACCCGGTGGCCCTGGCCCACGCGATCAAGGCCCTGCCCATCACCGTGGTGGCCGCGCGCCCGCTGGACGAAGCCATCAGCACCGCAGGTGGCGTGGCCTTTGAGGCGCTGAATGCTCACCTCATGGCCACGGCGTTGCCGGGTGTGTTCTGCGCAGGTGAAATGCTGGACTGGGAAGCGCCCACCGGGGGCTATCTGCTCACCGCCAGCATGGCCAGTGGCCGCTTGGCGGGCGAGGGGGCGCTGCGCTGGTTGAGGCAGTCCACAGGGGCTTGAGAGCGCACTGAGGCGCCCGACGAAAAAACTGGAGTGGGGGCTTTTTGCGCGACCGCGCAAAAAGAAAGAAGAAGTTGACGAGCCTTACCCCCGGCACTGACTCCACAGTTAGGGCTGCTTGGTTCCCCACCTGACCCGGTTGGCCGCTTCACCATGCGAGGAGGCCCGTCAACTCGTATTCTACCCCCTGAACGGCTGCGCCGTTTCCCCCTTCTCTCGAATTGCTGCGCAATTCGGGAAGGGGGAGGACACCAGCGCGGCGGGGCGGCCCTTGCGCGGTGTCCCTGGTGGGGAGCGTGCCGGTATCGAAGGGCGGGGGCACTTGGTTGGGCCCTAGAATCACCCCCCATGTCTTACCTCGTGCTCGCCCGCAAGTACCGCCCCCGCAACTTCACCGAGATGGTGGGGCAGGAGCATGTGGTCCAGGCCTTGTCGAATGCGCTGACGCAGCAGCGCCTGCACCACGCCTACCTGTTCACGGGCACGCGCGGCGTGGGCAAGACCACGGTGTCGCGCATTCTGGCCAAATCGCTCAACTGCCAGGGGCCGGATGGCAACGGAGGCATCACCGCCACGCCCTGCGGTGTGTGCCAGGCCTGCACCGACATCGACAGTGGCCGGTTTGTGGATTACACCGAGCTGGACGCGGCCTCCAACCGGGGTGTGGACGAGGTGCAGAGCTTGCTGGAGCAAGCCGTCTACAAGCCGGTGCAGGGGCGCTTCAAGGTCTTCATGATCGACGAAGTGCACATGCTCACGAACACGGCGTTCAACGCCATGCTCAAGACGCTGGAAGAGCCGCCCGAGTACCTCAAATTTGTGCTCGCCACGACCGACCCGCAGAAGGTGCCGGTCACGGTGCTGAGCCGCTGCCTGCAGTTCAACCTGCGCCCCATGGCGCCTGAAACCGTGCTGTCGCACCTCACGCAGGTGCTGGCAACCGAGAACGTGCCTGCCGAGCCGCAGGCCTTGCGCCTGCTCTCGCGGGCCGCACGTGGCTCCATGCGCGACGCGCTGTCGCTGACCGACCAGGCCATCGCGTTTGGCAGCGGCCAGCTTCAGGAGGCTGGCGTGCGCCAGATGCTGGGTGCGGTGGACCGCTCCTACGTGTTCCGCCTCATCGAAGCGCTGGCCCAGGGCGATGGCAAGACGGTGGTGGAGACCTCGGACGCGCTCCGTATGAATGGTCTGTCCGCCGCGTCCACCCTCGAAGAGATGAGCGCCGTGCTGCAGCGCATGGCCGTGTTCCAGGCCGTGCCACAGATGGCGAGTGCCGTGGACGCGAATGACCCTGAGGCCGCCGAAACCGCCCGCCTGTCTGCGCAGATGCCCGCCGATGAAACCCATCTGCTCTACAGTCTGTGCCTGCACGGGCGGGGCGAACTGGGCCTGGCGCCCGACGAATATGCGGCGCTGACCATGGTGCTGCTGCGCCTGCTGGCCTTCAAGCCCGCAAGCGGTGCAGGTGGTGCTGGCGAATCGGCTGAAAAAAAAACTCTGACGCGGCCTGAAACTGCGTCTGCAGGGGCTTCTGCGGCCGCTGCACCTACACCTGCTGCTGCACCTGCCCCCTTGGCGGCGTCTGCGGCACCGGCTTCGGTTCCCCCGGCTGCACCCGTTGTCGCCACTGTCCCGGTGGCGCAGCCCGCAGCGGCAGTGCCCGTGCCGCCCGCTGCGGCCCCTGCCTCCACAACGGCTGCCGCGCTGACGCTCGGTGACGATGGGCCTGGCTCCGACGAAGCCTCCTCTTCCGAGCCCCCGCCCTGGCCCGGGTCGGAAGACGATGCAGGCGCTGCAGCCGGTGTACTTTCTGCCCCTGTGGCGAATGCCGCAGTCACTGCGCTGCCAGTGCGCCAAGCGCGAGGTTTTGAGGAAAATCAGGCCTCTGCGCGCGCTCAGAAAGCGCAAGGTGCTCCTGAATTCGTAGCAATCCCCGTG
Organism: Acidovorax sp. HMWF029; assembly: GCF_003060895.1. Classification (GTDB taxonomy): domain Bacteria; phylum Pseudomonadota; class Gammaproteobacteria; order Burkholderiales; family Burkholderiaceae_C; genus Acidovorax. The sequence goes on from NZ_QAIH01000099.1 coordinate 2,924, forward strand.
CGCGTTGCCCCTGAGCCCGGCGAGCGTTTGCAGCCCGCTCCCCATGCAGCTCTCGCGCCCGCGTCGGCCCGCTACACGCCCACCGAGGAGGGGGACGTGTGGCATGCCACGGTGCAGCAGATGGTTGCGGCCGAGGCCATCAATGCCCTGGTGCGCGAGCTGGCCCTGCAGTCGCAGCTGGTGGCGCGCGATGGTGGCCACTGGTTGCTGCGCGTGGAGCGCGAGTCGCTCAACCAGCCCACAGCGCGCGAGCGCCTGCGCGCCGCGTTGGAGGCCGCAGGCCATGCCACCCAAATCAGCGTGGAGGTGGGCGTGGTCATCGACAGCCCCGCTCGCCGCAACGCTGCTGCTGCCGCTGAACGACAGCGCCGTGCCGAGGAAATCGTCCACAACGACCCCTTCGTGCAATCGCTGATGCGTGATTACGGCGCGAGAATCGTGCCAGGCAGCATCAAACCCGCGTGAGATGACGCTTCCCCTGAGTCGCTTTTGGCGCCTTCCCCCTCTCTCGCTTCGCGGAAGGGGGCGCACTCGGTGGCCTGGCAAAGCCAGCTCCACGAGTGCACTGGATGGGCGTGTGCCAGTTTCGACGGACGCTGATATTGCACAGCACAATACCGTGCATTTCGGACACCAAATCTCTGTCCCTTCGTGGGAATCGATCAACCAGAAAGAAAGCAAAGGAAACCACACCATGTTCAACAAAGGACAACTCGCTGGCCTCATGAAACAAGCCCAGGCCATGCAGGACAACCTCAAGAAGGCCCAGGACGAACTGGCCTTCATCGAGGTGGAAGGTGAGTCGGGCGCGGGCCTGGTGAAGGTGGTGATGACCTGCAAGCACGACGTCAAGCGCATCACCATCGACCCCAGCCTGCTGGCGGAAGACAAGGACATGCTGGAGGACCTCGTGGCGGCTGCGTTCAATGCGGCAGTGCGCAAGGCCGAGGAGACTTCGTCGGAGAAGATGGGCAAGCTGACGGCAGGGATGCCAGGCCTCCCCGGCGGCATGAAATTCCCTTTCTGAGGGTTGGCTACTGCGCGCCAGCCATGCGTCGTTGGGCGGTGCTCGCAATCCTCACGTACAGGAAGTACGTTCCGGTTGCTGTGCTCCGTCCGCCTAGCCTGACAGGCGCTCGCTACGCCCTTGAGGGCGGGGTGTGACGGAGGAGGGCGCACACGTTCTTCCCCACATCCGTTCGGGCTGAGCTTGTCGAAGCCTAGCTCCGTCGCTCCCTACAACGCCATCTGTATCGCCTTCTGCTTGTCCATGTCCACCACCAACTCCCTCGACGTTCTGATCCAGGCGCTGCGCCGGTTGCCGGGGGTGGGGGTGAAGTCTGCGCAGCGCATGGCTTTCCATTTGCTGCAGCATGACCGAGAGGGGGCGCTGGCCCTGTCGCAGGCGCTCTCGGAGGCTGTGGGCACGGTGCACCACTGTGCGCGCTGCCATACCTTCACTGAGGCCGAGGTGTGCAGTACCTGCCTGGACCCGGAGCGCGATCCCACGCGGCTGTGCGTGGTCGAAACACCAGCGGACCAGTCCGCGATGGAGCGCACGGGGGCCTTCAAGGGGCTGTACTTTGTGCTCATGGGGCGCCTCAGCCCGCTGGACGGCGTGGGCCCCAAGGAAATCGGGCTTCAGAAACTCATGGAGCGGGCCACGAGTGGCGAGGTGCAGGAGGTGATCCTGGCCACCAATTTCAATGCCGAAGGCGAGGCCACGGCCCATGTGATCAGCGAGGCCCTGAAGAGTCGGGGCATCCATGTGACGCGGCTCGCGCGTGGGGTGCCCGTGGGCAGCGAGCTGGAGTACGTGGATCTGGGCACCATTGCGCATGCGCTGGTTGACCGCCGATGACAGCGCCGCATCTGGGTGCCCACTAGAATACTCACAATTTAATAGCTGCTCACGCTTGTCCAATAGGCGGTAGCGGCAAAAAAAGTATCAAAAATGAATACCACCATGCATGTTGCCCGGTTCACCGCTGCCTATTGGTGCGTGCTGATTGCCGTACTGCTGCCCATGGGCTGCGCCTGGCTGGCCAAGAGCGGCAGCTTGGGCAAATCTCGCAAGGACGGCGGGTTTGACAACCACGATCCGCGCGCCTGGATGGCCCGTCAGACCGACTGGCGGGCGCGCGCCAACGCTGCCCAGGCCAACAGTTTTGAGGCACTGCCGTTTTTTATCGGTGCCGTGATCATTGCCCACCTGCTGGGCGCCGGGCAGACGCTGCTCGACATGCTGGCGCTGCTTTTTGTGTTGCTGCGCATCTTCTACGTGATGATGTACGTTGCAGACATGCCTACGGCCCGCAGTGCCGTGTGGGCGGCAGGGTTCCTGGTCAACGTGGCGATCCTTTTCATCGGCTACCGCTGAACCCGGCGCGGGCCCGTAGGGGCCGATGTGCCCACGGGGTGCATTGCCTGCAATGGCCCTTTGACATCATTTTTTGCTTACGTAGAAACCCGCAGGGAATCTCCCTGATGCGGTCTGCCCCCCTCTGGGGCACGATTGTTGCAATGCAGCATTGTCTTTTTGCCTGACTCCATGCCCCAGTCTCTGATCACCCGCCGTGCGTTTGGCACCGTGTCCGCCGTCACGGCGGCTGCGGTGTATGCGCCAGCGCTGGTGCGGGCGCAGACCGATGGGGCCATGCTGGGGCGTGTCACCGTGGCGGTGGGAGGGCAGGGGGTGCTTTACCACTTGCCGCTGGCACTGGCAGATGCGCTGGGCTATTTCCGGGTGGAAGGCCTTGAGGTGGTGGTGCGCGATTTTGCGGCGGGTGCGCTCGCGCAACAGGCCGTGCAAGATGGTGCGGCCGATGTCTGCTCGGGGGCCTTCGAGCATGTGCTGCGCGCGCAGGTGCGGGGACTGTCTTATCGTGCGCTGGTGCTGCAGGGACGGGCGCCCCAATTGGCCCTGGGGGTGTCGTTGCGTTCGCTGCCCGCCTACAAGGACTTGGACGACTTGGCGGGGCGGCGCATTGGTGTCTCGTCCGTCGGCTCATCCACCCACCTGGCGGCCAGTCTGATGTTGTTGCGTGCAGGTTTGTCGCCCCGGGAGGTGGCGTTCGTGGGTGTGGGTTCGGGCACCAATGCGATGAATGCGCTGCGCTCGGGCCAGGTGCATGCGTTGTGCCATGCAGATCCGATCATGACGCTGCTGGAGCAAAAGGCCGACACACGCATCGTGGGCGACCTGCGTTCGCTCAAGGCCGCGCAGGAACTGGTGGGCGGCGGCACCCTGCCTGCGGGCAGCCTGTATGCACCCCAGGCGTTCTTGCAAAAGCAGCCTGCCCAGGCCCAGGCGCTGGTCAACGGCATCGTCCATGCGCTCAAGTGGTTGCAGACGGCTGGGCCGGCCGACCTCGTCAAGGCGGTGCCTGCTGCGTACTTGATGGGTGACCGCGGGTTGTACCTGGCGGCTTTTGGCCGTGTGCGCGAAACCTTTTCGCCCAATGGCCTGATGCCGGAAGACGGCCCGGCCACGGCGCTGCGCATGCTCGGCCGCGTGCAGCCCGAGCTGGCCGAAGCCAGAGTGGAGCTGGCACGCACCTACACGAACGAACTGGTGCGCAAGGCGCGCCAGAAGTACAGCGTCTGACCCCAGAGCCCTGCGCTTCGGACCGCCATGGTGCGGTCTGAAGAATGGTGCTTTTACCGGGGGGCGACCGAAACAGGGGCTGGTTTGGACTACAGTGCGGGGGCGATTGCCAAGGAGCAATCACAGGCACACCCCCAGGCAATTGGGGCCAATTCACCTGGCCCTTTGGCGCTTTGGCGCCTCACCCGTTCATTCATTGACTTCTCCAAGGACTGACCCATGTCGCTGAGCCTCAGCATCGGCCCGCTTGTTTCCCTGATTGCAGGAATTCTCATCCTGGTGATGCCGCGCCTGCTCAGCACCATCGTGGCGCTGTACCTCATCATCATGGGCATCCTGGGGCTGCTGGGGATGCACACGCTTCGGTTCTGATCTTCTTCCACCAAGGGGCGGCGGCCCGTGCCGTTCAGGGCCGCTCAGGGTATCAGCGGCGCTTGACCTTGGAGGGCGTGCCGCCCTTGCGGGCAGGGGCGTTTGCAGCACTTTTGCTGGTGTTTGCCCGGGTGTTGGCCTGTGCCTGCCGCACCGGCAGGTACACCACCACCTGCTGCCCCACCTTGAACGCGGCGTTGGCGCGCACGTCGTTCCAGTCGGCCACGTTGGCGGCGGTGAGTTTGTAGCGCCGCGCAATGCTGGCCACGGTTTCGCCCTTGCCAGCGCGCACTGTGGTGCGTCGGGTGACGATCTCGGGCGTCAGGGCCACTTGTCCGTTGTCAGCGAGGTGGGAGGACACATCCTGCCTTGTGGAGTTGGCGCGCGGCACCATCAGGGCCGATCCCGCCTTGATCAGCATGCGCGGCGGGATGTTGTTCATGCTGCGCAGGTCTGCCTCGCTCATGCCTGCACGCTGTGCGGCATCGGCCACACTCATGGTGGTGGGCACGGACCACACGGTCCAGCTGGCGTATTGGCCCTCGCGGCGGGCCTCCAGGTTGCGCTGGAAGACCTTGGCGTTGTCCCAGGGCAGCAGGATCTGGGGCGTGCCTGCGGCCAGGATCACCGGGCGCTTGTAGGAGGGATTCAGCGCGCGGAAGTCTTCCTCGCGGATGCCTGCGAGCTGGGCCACCAGGGCCACGTCGATGTCGTGCGTGATATCCACCGTCTGGAAGTACGGGTGGTTCTCGATGAGCGGCAGCTCGGTGCGGAAGGCATCGGGGTTGGCCACGATGTTCTTCACGGCCTGCAGCTTGGGCACATACATGCGGGTTTCGGCCGGCATGTTGAGGTCGGTGTAGCTGGTGCCCAGGCCCTGCTTCTGGTTGCGCGCGATGGCCCGGCCCACGCTGCCCTCGCCCCAGTTGTAGGCGGCCAGGGCCAGGTGCCAGTCGCCAAACATGCCATAGAGCTTTTGCAGGTAGTCGAGCGCTGCGCGCGTGGATGCGAGCACATCGCGGCGGTCATCGCGGAAAGCGTTTTGCTTGAGGTCGAAATAGTTGCCCGTGGCAGGCATGAACTGCCACATGCCCGCCGCCTTGGCGCTGGACACAGCCTGGGGGTTGAATGCGCTCTCGATGTAGGGCAGCAGGGCCAGCTCGGTGGGCATGCCGCGCCGCTCCAGCTCTTCAACAATGTGGAACAGGTACTTGCTGGAGCGCTCGGTCATGCGCTGCATGTAGTCGGGTCGGTTGGCGTACCACTGCTCGCGGTCCTGCACCAGCTCGTGCTGCAGGTCGGGCATGGCAAAGCCGCGCCGGATGCGGTCCCACAGGTCGGCCGGAGCCGACAGCGAGGCCACTTCGCCACTGCTCGCCCGGGCGGCCGTGATGGGCTTGAGCGGCCCGTTGGGGATCAGGGGTGTATGGGGGGAGGAGCGTGCCGTGCTGGGGAGTGTTTTGTTGTCCGTGTCAGCCTGGTCGGGCGATGGGGCCCCGGTGGTTGCGCAGCCGGTGAGCCAGAGCAGGCCGACCAAGCAGGCGATGTGCAGAATTTTCATCGGAATTCGTTCTTCCATTGGCGCAGGGCGGCCAGCACCGCCACGGCGTCGTTATCAGGCACCTGCGCATCGTGGGCCCGGGCGGCCTGGGCCACCGTGGGTTGCCTGACGCGAAGGAAAGGGTTGATGTCCCGCTCCAGGTCCATGCGGGATGGCAGCGTGGGCCGATGCTGGGCCCGCAGGGCCTCGCATTGGATGCTGTAGTGGAGCAGGGCGGTGTTGCCAGGTTCCACGGCCCGCGCAAATTTCAGGTTGGAAAGGGTGTACTCGTGGGTGCAGCACACGCGGGTGTTGCCGGGTAGGGCGGCCAGCTGGTCCAGCGAGTCCAGCATCTGCGCGGGTGTGCCCTCGAACAGGCGGCCACAGCCGCCCGAGAACAGGGTGTCGCCGCAGAACAGCAGCGGTGCGCCGTCCATGGCCTCACAGTGGTAGGCGATGTGGCCCGCAGTGTGGCCGGGCACGTCGATCACCGTGAAGCGCAGGCCCAGCACATCGGCCCCTTCCACCACATCGCCGTGCGCCAGACGTACCAACGGCTCGGGAATTCGCTCGCGCGCGGGGCCGTAGACCCGGGCTCCAGTAGCCTCGCGCAAGGTATCCACGCCGCCGACATGATCGGCATGGTGGTGCGTGACTAGAATGGCCTGCAAGCCCAGGCCTAGTGTGTCCAGGGCTTGCACAACGGGTGCTGCGTCGCCCGGGTCCACAACGATCGCCTGGCGGCCATCGTGCAGCATCCAGATGTAGTTGTCGGAAAAGGCGGGTAGCGGCAGCAAGTTCATGAGCGATCAAATTATAGGTTTGCACCACTGGTTCGATTCCCCGCCGGGCCGGTATCTGCTGGCGTGGGAGCAGGCTCGCTTTGACGAGGCCGTGGCGGACATTTTTGGCTATCACAGCCTGCAGCTGGGCATGCCACTGCTGGACGGACTGCGTGCCAACCGCATGCCCTACCAGTGGCTGGCGCTGGGGCAGGAGGGGGTGCCGGGGCCCATGGCCGATGCGCAAGCGGTTGATGGGGGCGCATCGCCTTTGTGGCGCCACACCGTGGACCTGCTCGCTGAGTCCGTGGCCCTGCCGTTTGCCGATGCGAGCCTGGACCTCATCGTGTTGCCCCACACCCTGGAGCTGAGCATCGACCCCCATGCCACGCTGCGCGAAGTGGAGCGGGTACTGATGCCCGAGGGGCGCGTGGTCATCAGCGGGCTCAACCCCACCAGCCTGTGGGGCCTGCGCCAGCGGCGGGCGCGGCTATACCAGCGCTTGGGGCGGGGCAGCCTGTATTTGCCCGATGTGGGCGAGTTCATTGGCTACCGGCGCTTGCGGGACTGGCTCAGGCTTTTGAGCTTTGAGGTCGAATCGGCCCGTTTTGGCTGTTATCGTCCAGCGGTGCGCAGCACCCAGTGGCTGGAGCGTTTTGGCTGGATGGACCCCATGGGGGAGCGGTGGTGGCCCATCCTGGGCGCGGCCTATTTCCTGGTGGCGGTCAAGCGGGTACATGGCATGCGCCTGCTGGAGCCCGCCTGGCGCAACCAGCGCCAGCGATCTGCCGCCACGGTGCCTGTGGCCAACCGGGCGGGCGGCCGGGTGCCCACGGCCCATGCGTCCCCATTGCGGAGCGAGCAGGTATAGACAGCAATCCCACCGACCGCCCTCGGCCCGATGCCCGGGCCGTGGCGGTCAGGAATCAATCACCCAAGTAGGAACACAGTTTGAACCAGGTAGAGATTTACACAGATGGCGCCTGCAAGGGCAACCCGGGCCCCGGCGGATGGGGCGTGCTGCTGCGCGCCGGGCAGGTGGAGAAGGAGCTGTTCGGCGGCGAGCTGGGCACCACCAACAACCGCATGGAGCTGCTGGCCGTGATCGAGGCGCTGTCGGCTCTCAAGCGCCCCTGCGCGGTGACGCTGTTCCTGGACAGTGAATATGTACGCAAGGGCATCACCGAGTGGATCCACGGCTGGAAGGCCAAGGGCTGGCGCACGGCGTCCAAACAGCCGGTCAAGAATGTCGAGCTGTGGCAGCGGCTGGATGCCTTGGTGAGCACCGGCGGCCACCGCATCGAGTGGCGTTGGGTGAAGGGGCATTCGGGCGACCCGGGCAACGAGCGCGCCGATGCGCTGGCCAACCGGGGCGTGGACCAGGCCCTGGGCCGTCGGTGACCCCTGCCCCAGTGCACCGACGCAGTGCGTTCGTCGCATGCAAGCCTCCTCAGAGGCTTTTTCTGTGCCCTCGCAATGTAAAGCATGCGTAAATCAGCTTCGAAGGCCCGTGGGGTAGAGCGCTAACTTGCTGCAGCTCAAGACACGCACTGATACATTGTTCGATTGCGCTTCCCACATCACTGGCTTGACTGAACCCATGGCGTCCAATAACAAATACATCGTTATCGCTGTTATCGGCATCGCTGCCGCATCGGGAGCTGCCTGGTGGCTCCAGAAACCTGCCCAGCTGCAGCGTACCGAGGTGACCCCACCGGGTCCGGGTGTGGGTGCATCGGCAAATGGTGGTGCCAATGCTGGCGCTGGCCGCCCTGTCGCGGTGGAGGCAGTGACCGTGCGGCAGATGGCGCTGCGCGACGATGCCGAGGCGGTGGGCAGCCTGCGGTCGCGCCAGAGCGTGATGCTGCGGCCTGAGGTGGGCGGGCGTATCACGCAGCTCAACTTCCGCGACGGCCAGCGTGTGCGGCGCGGGCAGGTGCTGGTGCAATTCGATGACCAGTTACCCCGTGCGCAGATTCAGCAAAGCCAGGCCGAGCTATCCATTGCCCAGGCCAACCACAAGCGCAACCAGGAGCTGGTGGCCCAAGGTTTCATCAGTCAGCGCTCGGTGGACGAGAGCGCCGCCAACCTGGAGGTAGCGCAGGCCAAGCTGGCGCTAGCCCAGGCCACGGCCCAGCGCCTGAAGATCGTTGCGCCCTTTGACGGCATTGCCGGGATTCGCGGCGTGAACGTGGGCGACTACCTCAAGGACGGTGCCGATATTGTCAATATCGAAGACCTGGATGCTGTGTATGTGGACTTCCGTCTGCCCGAACGACTGCAGAGCAAGGTGCGCCCTGGGCAGACCGCACAGGTGGCGTTTGATGCGCTCCCGGGTGTACGGTATGCCGCCGTGGTGCAGGCCATCAGTCCACAGATCGATGCGGATGGACGGGCCATTGCGGTACGAGGTTGCATTGACAACCGCCGTCTGCAACTGCGGCCCGGCATGTTCGCGCGGGTGACGGCGGTGTTCGCTGAGCGCAGCGATGCCCGCGTAGTGCCTGAGGAGGCCATCGTGCCAGACGGCAACAGCGCCTATGTGCTCAGGATCGTGGAAGGCAAGGAGCCTGGAAGCAAGGTCACCCGTCGTACACCGGTCAAGCTGGGTGTGCGTTCCCCCGGTTGGGTGGAGGTGGTGGATGGCCTGAATGCCGGGGACCTGGTGGTCACGGCGGGCCAGCAACGCATTCGCAAGGACGGCACTGAGGTGCGTGTGGTGGAGTTGGGTAGACCAGGCAATGGTGCCGCGGCGGGCCCGGCGCGCGCCGCTTCGGGTGCTGCGGGCAGCAGCAAGCCCGCGCTGCTGGCGGACGCGCCTGCGCCGGGTACTGGGGGGACGCCAGCGGCCATTGCCAGCAAGGGGGGCGACGCAGTCACACCGTCCTCGCCACCATCGACCACCGCAGCACCCGCGGTCGCCGCTGCAGTGCCCGGTGCGGGTGCCAGCTCAGTGGGCATGAAGCCGCCAGAGCCGCTGCCAGGCCCCAACCCCTGCCAGTTGGCAGGAACCTCCAGCGGGTCAACGCCGACAGGCAACCGTTCCCCCGTCTGACGGGCCGTTCATCGCTCCTTTTTGACGCCCCTGGACTGCCATGCAAATCGCTGAAATCTCGATCCGCCGACCGGTCTTTGCCACCGTGCTGTCGCTGCTGGTGCTGCTGATCGGTGCGGTGAGTTTTACGCGCCTGTCGGTGCGCGAATACCCCAAGATCGATGAACCTGTGGTCACTGTCAGCGTGCGCTATGCAGGTGCGTCGGCCGAGGTGATCGAATCGCAGGTCACAAAGCCGCTTGAAGACTCCATTGCCGGCATCGATGCGGTGGACGTCATCACCTCCATCAGCCGGGCCGAGCAAAGCCAGATCAGTGTGCGCTTTCGGCTGGAGAAGGACGCCGACAATGCTGCAGCCGAGGTGCGTGACCGCACGGCCCGCGTGCGCAATCGCTTGCCCACTGCAGTGGACGAGCCCGTCATCGCTAAGGTCGAAGCCGATGCTTCGCCAGTGCTGTGGCTGGCTTTCAGCAGCGAGACGCGCAGCCCGCTGGAGATCAACGACCTGGTCAACCGCATTGTCAAACCGCGCCTGCAAACCGTGACGGGCGTGGCCGATGTGCCCATCTACGGTGAGCGCAAATACGCCATGCGCGTGTGGCTGGACCCTGAGCGCATGGCAGGCTACCGCCTGACCACGCAGGATGTGGAAGATGCCATCCGTCGCAACAACCTGGAGCTGCCCGCAGGCCGCATCGAGTCCCAGCAGCGCGAGTTCAGCGTCACCTCCCAGACAGACCTGAAAACTCCCTCACAGTTTTCAAACATCGTGATCCGCACGGTCAATGGGTTCTCGGTGCGTGTGCGGGATGTGGCTCGGGTCGAAGAAGGCGCTGCCAGCGACCGCAGCCGCGTGCGCCTCAACGGCCGCGATGCGATCTCGGTGGGCGTGATCCGCCAGGCCACGGCCAACCCGCTGGAGCTGGCCAAGGGCGTGCGCGCCATGATCCCTTCGCTCAAGGCGGACCTGCCTGCAGACATCGGCATCGACATTGCCAACGACAACTCCTTGTTCATCGACCGCTCCATCAAGAGCGTCTACTCCACCATCATTGAGGCCGTGGTACTGGTGGCCCTGGTGATCTTTGTGTTCCTGCGCACGTTCCGTGCGTCCATCATCCCCATCGTCACCATCCCGGTGAGCCTGGTGGGCAGCTTTGCGCTGATGTCGCTGGCGGGGTTCTCGATCAACACCCTCACGCTGCTGGCGCTGGTGCTGGCCATTGGTCTGGTGGTGGACGACGCCATCGTGATGCTGGAGAACATCTACCGCCACATCGAAGAGGGGCTCGACCCCTTTTCTGCTGCCATCAAGGGCGCACGCGAGATCGGCTTTGCCATCGTGGCCATGACGCTCACGCTGGTGGCGGTGTATGCACCGCTGGCGTTCACGCCAGGGCGCACGGGGCGCCTTTTCGTGGAGTTTGCGCTGGCGCTTGCCGGGGCCGTGGTGGTGTCGGGTTTTGTGGCGCTGACGCTGTCACCCATGATGTGTTCGCTGCTGCTCAAGCACAACCCCAACCCCAACTGGTTTGACCGCTCCATGGAGCGCTGGCTCACCGCGCTGTCGGACGCCTATGGCCGCCTGCTGCGCTGGATCGTCACGGCGCGTTGGGGCGGCGGCCAGGGCGCGGCGAAGGGCGGTGGCGTGCGTGGCGCCATCTTCCAGGCCCGCTGGATTGTGGTCGGTGTCATGGCCTTGAGCGGGCTGGCGCTGGCGCTGGTGTTCCCCACCATGCGTCAGGAGCTGTCGCCGCTGGAGGACCGGGGCACCATCCTGGCCAGCGTGACTGCCCCCGATGGCGCCACGCTGGAGTACACCAACCGCTACGCACTCGAGCTGGAAAAGATCGGCACCACCTACACTGAGTTTGACCGCGTGTTTGCGAACATCGGCAACCCCACGGTGGCGCAGGGCAGCGTGATCTACCGCACCGTGGACTGGGAAAAGCGCGACCGTACGACGCTCGAACTGGCCAAGGAACTGCAGCCCAAGGTGGCTGGCCTGCCCGGCGTGAACGCCTTCCTGATCACGCCGCCGTCGCTCGGCCAGGGCTTTCGCTCGCGGCCACTGACCTACGTGATCCAGACCTCGGACAGCTACGAGAACCTGAGCAAGGTGGTGGCCGCCTTCATGGCCGAGATTGCGCAAAACCCCGGCATCGTCGGCCCTGACGTGGACCTGCGCCTGAACAAGCCCGAGCTGCGCATCGAGGTCAACCGGGAGCGCGCCGCCGACCTGGGCGTGAGCGTGGAAGTGGTGGCTAAGGCCATCGAGACTATGCTGGGCGGCCGCACCGTGACACGCTACAAGCGCGATGCCGAGCAGTACGACGTGATCGTGCAGACCGAGGCCCGGGGCCGCACCACGCCCGAGAACATCGACGCCATTTACGTGCGCGGCAAGAGCGACGCGATGATCCCGCTGTCCAGCCTGGTCCACGTGCGCGAGAGCGTGAGCCCGCGCGAGCTGAACCACTTTGGCCAGCGCCGCTCGGCCACTATCACGGCCAACCTGTCGTCCGACTACTCGCTGGGCCAGGCCATCACCTTCATGAACGAGACAGCCGCCAAGGTGCTCAAGCCCGGCTACACCACCGACCTGAACGACACCTCGCGCGAATTCAAGAACTCGCAGGGCGCGCTGGGCGTGGTGTTTGTGCTGGCGCTGGTGTTCATCTTCCTGGTGCTGGCCGCACAGTTCGAGAGCTTCATCGACCCGCTGGTGATCATGGTGTCGGTGCCGTTGTCCATGATCGGCGCCTTGCTGGCGCTCAAGTGGAGCGGCGGCTCGCTCAACGTGTATTCGCAGATCGGTCTGATCACCCTGGTGGGGCTGATCACCAAACACGGCATCCTGATCGTGGAGTTCACCAACCAGCTGCGCGAAGAGGGCATGGAGATGGTGGACGCGCTGGTCAAGGCCTCGGCCCAGCGCCTGCGCCCCATCCTCATGACCACCGGCGCCATGGTGCTAGGTGCCATTCCCCTGGCCTTGGCCAAGGGCGCCGGGGCCGAGACGCGCATGCAAATAGGCTGGGTGATTGTGGGCGGCATGTCGCTGGGCACCTTGCTCACCATCTTTGTGGTGCCCACCATGTACACCCTGGTCGCACGCAAGGCAGTGCCTGGGGCCAATACGGCTGTGGCGGCCGAGGAGCCTGAGCACCCGCTGCCGCAGGGGCATGGGTACGTCGCCAAATAGCCGCTGCGAGCTTTCAGGCCGCAGGCCGGTTGAATCACAAAAGAAGCCCCATCAGGGGCTTTTTTTGTTCAGGCGACCGGCTTGAAGAAGATCAGGTGGCTGCTGCGATGGTTTTCACGGCATCCAGCACTTCCTGCGCGGCCTGTGGACGCACCAGGCGAGCGAACTCCTTGCCGTCCTTCATGAACACCAGCGTGGGCCACAACTTGACACCGAACGTGCGCCCCAGGCGCTGGCCGGGGCCGTCTTCCACCTTGATGTGCGCGACCTCGGCACGGTCCTGCAGAGCCTGTTCGATATGGGGTTGGGCGCGTTGGCAATGGCCGCACCAAGGGGTGCCGAATTCCACAACGGTGGCGCCTGTCAGTCGGTCCAATTCGTCGCGCGACGGGGGTTGGGAAAGGTGTTGGGCTGCGTAGGGCATGGTGGTGTGCAATGCGAATGGTGTATGCGAAGTCAGATCACGCCGTCAAAGACCATCACATCCACCATGTCACCCACAGCCACATTGCCCTGTCCATGGTGCAACACGATGAGCCCATTGGCCTGCACCATGGAGCTGAGCACGCCCGAGCCCTGGTTGCCCGTGGTGCACACCTGCAGTGTGCCGTCGGGCGCTGTGGTGACCAGGCCGCGCTGGTACTCCGTGCGCCCAGGCTTCTTGCGCATCGCTTCGGTGCTGACGGCGCGCAGCAGCGGCGGGGCCGTGCGGGTGCATCCCATCATGCGCAGCAGAGCGGGGCGCACAAAGGCCAGAAAAGTCACCATCACTGCCACCGGGTTACCGGGCAGGCCAAAAAGCACGGCGCCAGCGCCGGGGTGTAGTTTGCTATTGTTTTGATAGCTTTCTGGGCTTGATGGTTGCGCGGAGGAGGCCTTTTTTTCATCAAATCCAGCGTTGGCAATGCGCCCCACAGCCATGGGGCGGCCCGGGCGCATGGCGATGCGCCAGAAGGCCACGTCGCCCAGCTTCTTCATCATGGTGCGGGTGTGGTCGGCCTCGCCCACACTCACGCCGCCGCTGGTGATGATGGCGTCGGCCTGCTGGGCCGCATGGCGGAAGGCGGCTTCGAGCAGCGCGGGCTCGTCGCGCACCACGCCCAGGTCGATCACCTCCACGCCCATGCGTGTGAGCAGGCCGAACACGGTGTAGCGGTTGCTGTCGTACACCGCGCCTTCGCGGGGTGGCTCGCCCAGGCTCAGGATCTCGTCGCCGGTCGAAAAATACGCCACGCGCAGCCGGCGCACCACCGTCACGGTGGGCAGGCCCAGGCTGGCCACCAGGCCCAGCGCGGCGGGCGTGAGCAGCTCGCCACGCGCCAGGGCCACGCCGCCTTCCATCAGGTCTTCGCCTTTGAAACGGCGGTTGTCACCCAGCTGCAGCACATCGGCGGCGATGGTGATGTGCTGGGCTCCGTCCGATGTAGTCGAGGTGGTGAACTCCTGCGGCACCACGGTATCGAGCCCCGCAGGCATGATGGCGCCGGTCATGATCTTCACGCACTCGCCCGCTGCCACGCTGCCCGCCCAGGCTTTGCCCGCCAGCGCCGTGCCCACCACGTGCAGCGTGAGCGGCTGGCCCTTGGCCAGTTGGGCACCCGCAAAGGCATAGCCGTCCATGGCCGAGTTGTCGTGTGGCGGCACGCTGATGGGCGACACCACATCACGGGCCAGCACGCGGCCCAGGGCGTTGAAGAGGGGCAGTTCTTCGGTGGCGGTGACGGGCTCGACCAGGCGGTCCAGGAAGGCGTTGACGTCAGCGGCTTTCAGGGCCTGGGGGTCGTAGCCCTGCAGTTCAGCGGCGATCTGGGCAATGGTCTTCATGGGGATCAACTACAAATGTCAGGTGTGCCGCGCAGCGAGTGGCTCGTCAATGTTTTGTCAACGGCTCGTCAATGGCTTCTTACTTGGAGCGGCAGGCGGGAAAAGGGTCGGGGGTGAGCACAAGCAGCATGTGCAGCTTGTCATAGGCCACGTTGTCCACCACCACGGCGCGTGGCAACAGGCCCCAGGCGCTAAAGCCTGCTTTCTCGTACAGCCGCACCACATGGGTGTTGGAGGCCGTGACGGTGAGCACCAGCTGCGTGAGGCCCGGCACATTGCGCGCGGCCTGCACGCAGGCGGCCACTAACTGCTGGCCAATGCCCCGGCGCTGTGCGCTGGACGCCACCATCATGCCCACCACGGTGGCACAGTGGCGTTGTTTGGCGCGCTGCTCGCGCTCGCAGCCCACGCAGCCCAGCAACTGGCCTGCAGCATTGAACGCGCCCAGAAAGAACACGCCCGACTCCAGCGGGCCAAAACGCACCGCATATTCCTTGGCCGGGCGACCTACCGACGCGGCGTAGTCCGACGTGAACGCATCCGGTGCGGTGCGCAGCGCCTCGTCGCGCAGGGCCTTATAGGCCACGGCATCGGCGGCGACCAGGGGCCGGATGTGGACAGCGTTGGCGGCGGCCGCAGCGGCAGCAAAGGCGGTGGCGGGCGGCAGGCGCTCGGTCATGATGGGGCCATTCAGGACTGGAATGGGCTGGCGCTTTCCAGCGCATGCAGCTCGGCCAGGGTGTTGGCGTT
Source organism: Acidovorax sp. HMWF029 (assembly GCF_003060895.1). GTDB lineage: Bacteria > Pseudomonadota > Gammaproteobacteria > Burkholderiales > Burkholderiaceae_C > Acidovorax. The sequence continues at coordinate 18,059 of NZ_QAIH01000099.1, forward strand.
GAAGAACGCCTGCGGATCATCGCCCGGCTGGTCAAACGGCACGATGGCGCAGCGGTGCTGGCCCGTCCAGGCATCAATCTTGCGGCCACCAGCCTGGGTGAAGGCGACCAGGCTTTCGAGCAGGTCTACGCGCAGCAGGCAGAACACGGGCTGGGGGCGTACCTGGATGTGACCCTGGCCATCGTCCTCGGGTGCGGCGGCCATGGCGATGTCGGAGCCTTGTGCATCGGCTGCAGCGGCCAGGCGCTGGGCCAGGTCCAGCGGGAAGAGCGGTGTGTCGCAAGGCACCGTCAGCAGCCACTGCGTTTCGCAGCGCTCCAGCCCGGTCAAAAAGCCCGCCAGCGGACCCGCGTAGTCGGCCAGCACATCGGGCCACACGGGCGCGCCAAAGGCTTCGTAGGCTGCCAGGTTGCGGTTGGCATTGACCATCACGTTGCCGGTCTGCATCTGCAGCCGCATCAGCGTGTGCAACGCCAGCGGCAGGCCGCGAAAGTTCTGCAGGCCTTTGTCGACCCCGCCCATGCGGGAGCCGCGGCCACCGGCGAGTACCAGGCCGGTGATGTCTTGGGTTTCAATCATTCGTTCAATCGTTATCCACCGATATAGCTCATTTCCACCCGCCGTCCGCCTTGGCCCGTATCCGCTGGCAGGCTGCTGCGCAGCTCCGAATACCGGTCTGTGCGCTGCTGCCAGATGGGTGCGATGGCCGAGGCAATGGCTTCGTCGCTGGCGCCGCCGCGCAGCAGGGTGCGCAGGTCGTAGCCTTCGGAGGCAAAGAGGCACAGATACAACTTGCCCTCGGTGGACAGCCGCGCGCGGTTGCAGTCGTGGCAGAAGGCCTGGGTCACGCTGCTGATCACGCCGATTTCGCCCAGAGCCGGGTCATGCTGGCCTGCCGCGTTGGCATATCCCCAGCGCTCTGCGGTTTCGCCGGGGCTGCTCGGGTCCAGCTGAACCAGGGGGAGCTCGGCGCGCAGGCGCTCGATCAGTTCGGCAGAGGGCAGCACCTCGTCCATGCGCCAGCCGTTGGTGGCGCCCACGTCCATGTATTCGATGAAGCGCAGTGTGGTGCCCGTACCCCGAAAGTGGCGGGCCATGGGCAGGATTTCATGCTCGTTGGTGCCACGCTTGACCACCATGTTGACCTTGATCTGCGACAGCCCGGCGGCGTGCGCTGCGTCAATGCCCGCCAGCACGTCAGCCACCGGAAAGTCCACATCGTTCATGCGGCGGAAGACTGCGTCGTCCAGGCCATCGAGGCTTACCGTCACGCGGTTCAGGCCCGCGTCCTTCAATGCGCGAGCCTTGCGGGCCAGCAGCGATCCGTTGGTGGTCAGCGTGAGATCGGGTGCCACACCATCCACCGTGCGCAATTGGGCCAGTTGCGCCACCAGATTTTCCAGGTTCTTGCGCAGCAGGGGCTCCCCGCCGGTCAGGCGGATCTTGCGCACGCCATGCGCGAGAAACAGCCGCGCCAGCCGGGTGATCTCCTCAAAGCTCAGCAGTGCCCCGTGGGGCAGGTAGGGGTAGTCCTTGTCGAACACTTCCTTGGGCATGCAGTAGTTGCAGCGGAAGTTGCAGCGGTCTGTGACGCTGATGCGCAGGTCGCGCAGCGGGCGACCCCGGGTGTCGGTGAGCAGGCCGGTGGGGGCCACGGGGTGCGTGGGCACCCGTGCCGCCAGAGCGGCGATGCGTTGGTCCACCAGAGGAATCACACGTTCGGCCATAGCGACGGATTTTGCCGCATGGTCGGCGACAACTGGCGGATGCCCCTTGGTTCACAGTTGATCGCTGTCGGTTTTTTGGGAGCGCGTGCGTCACACGCAGCGCCCGCCATCCACCTCGATGCACACGCCGCTGATGAACGAAGCCTCGTCGCTGGCCAGGTACAGCGCGGCGTTGGCCACGTCGAGCGCAGTGGAGAAGCGGCCCAGCGGAATGGTGGCCAGGAACTTGGCGCGGCGTGCCTCGTCCACCGGGCCGCCTGCAAACTCGGCGGCCAGGCCTGTGTCGGGGTTGAACACGGGGTTGATGCAGTTCACGCGGATGTTGTCCGGGCCCAGCTCGGCGGCCATGGACTTGCTGGTGATGATGACGGCGCCCTTGGAGCCGTTGTACCAGGTCAGGCCTGGGCGCGGGCGCAGCCCGGCGGTGGACGCGATGTTGATGATGCTGCCGCCCCCGGCCTGGCGCAGCGCGGGCACGGCGTGGATGGCACTCAGGTAGATGCTCTTCATGTTGATGGCATAGACCTTGTCGAACTCCTCCTCGCTCACTTCGAGCATGGGGCGGTTGCGGTGCGTCCAGCCTGCGTTGTTCACCACCACGTCCAGGCGGCCGTACAGGCGCACGGACTCATCGACCATGGCCTTGACCTGGGCGGAGTTCGTCACGTCGGCCTTGAAGAAGGCGGCGGTGCCGCCTGCTGCTGTGATCTCGGCCACCACGCGCTGACCACCCGCTTCGTTGATGTCGTTCACGATGACCTTGCCACCTTCAGCGGCCAGGCGTTTGGCGATGCCTTCGCCAATGCCGTTGCCGGCGCCGGTGACGATGATGGATTTGTTTAACACGCGCATGGAAAAGGTCTCCTTGGGATACTCAAAAAAGATAGCTGCTGAGGCTTGCCTATCAGGCGGAAGGGGCTGATTTGGTTGAAATTTCAGGGACTGGAGCGGGGCTGGCGGCCAGGGGCGGCGCAGGCACGCGACCATAAAACTGCGGAAAGTATTCCTTCACGCCGCTGCCGTTGAAGTCCCAGCCCGTGCACTGGCCCAGGTGGCGCGGTGGCTCGTCGGGGTTGCTGGACGAAAACACGGCAGGCACCGACTGGAAGGCGGCGGTGGCCAGGTTGAACAGCAGTTCACGCAGGTGCGTGCAACTGGCCACGCCGCCCAGGTGCTTCTGGATGGCCTGGCGCCAGCCGCGCGCCATGCTGCAGCCCACCATCTGCTGCAGCGCCGCCTGCGCCTCGGTGCAGCCCTTGAGCGGGTGGGCATCCATGGCTACGTCAACGGCCTGCACCACCAACTGGCGGTTCACGGTCACGCGCAGCCACATGTGGTGGATGGCCTCGCCCGCCAGGCGCTGCTTGCTGGGGTCGCGAAAAGAGGTCGCGTCATAGGCCTTGCTGTCGTGCAGCTCGCCTTCGATGTCCCACAGGCCATCGTCGCGTTCAAAGCCCTGGTAGTTCACCCGGCGGACATGCTTGAGGGTGCGGGGTGCGGGGGGGCTCAGGGGCATGGCAAAAGAAAAATCGTCGTACAGAGGAATCAGAGATTAGCGGTGCACGGCCGCGCCGTCGTGCGCAGGCGTGACACCACTGAAGCGCGATTAACCGTACTTGATGGCGACCGTCTTCAAGGTGGTGAAGCCGTACAGTGCCTCAAAGCCTTTCTCACGCCCGTAGCCGCTGGACTTGACGCCGCCAAACGGCAGCTCCACGCCGCCTGCAGCGCCGTAGTTGTTGATGAACACCTGCCCGCTGTGCACACGCTTGGCCATGCGGAACTGGCGCGCGCCGTCGCGCGTCCAGATGCCAGCGACCAGGCCGAACTGCGTGGCGTTGGCCAGCTCCACCGCGTGGTCTTCGTCCTGGAAGGCCATGGCCGACAGCACGGGACCGAAGACTTCCTCCTGCGCCAGCCGGTGCTGCACCGGTACATCGCGCAGCAGCGTGGGGGCCTGGTAGAAGCCGGTCTCGGGGGCTTCGTCCACCACCACGCCCTGGGCCACCATGGGGATGCCTGCGACCTGTGCGTCCGAGAGGAAGTCCCACACGCGCTGCTGCTGCGTCTGGCGGATCAGCGGACCCACATCCAGGTCCATCGCGGCGGGACCGACGCGCAGCTTTTCAAACGCCTTGCCCAGGCGCTCCAGCAGCGGCTCATAAATCAGCGAGTCGATCAGCACGCGCGAACCCGCCGAGCAGGTCTGCCCGGCGTTCTGCACGATGGCGTTGATGACCACGGGAATGGCGGCGTCCAGGTCGGCATCCGCAAAGATGATCTGAGGGCTTTTGCCGCCCAGCTCCAGCGTCACGGGGCAGTGGCGCTCGGCGGCCACCTGCTGGATCAGCGTGCCGATCTTGGGGCTGCCGGTGAAGCTGATGTGGTCAATGCCGGGGTGGCGCGCCAGCGCGTCGCCCACCTCGTGGCCGTAGCCGGTGACGATGTTGAGCGCGCCAGACGGAAAGCCCACCTCGGCTGCCAGCTGTGCCACGCGGATCAGCGACAGGCAGGCGTCTTCCGCGGGTTTGACCACGCACACATTGCCCGCCGCCAGCGCGCCGCCCACGCTGCGGCCAAAGATCTGCATGGGGTAGTTCCAGGGGATCACATGGCCTGTGACGCCATGGGGCTCGCGCCAGGTCAGCACGCTGTAGCCGTCGGGGTAGGGGATGGTCTCGCCGTGGAACTTGTCGCACGCACCGGCATAGAACTCGAAGTAGCGCGCCAGCGCAATCGCATCGGCCCGCGCCTGCTTGGTGGGCTTGCCGCAGTCGCGCTGCTCCAGCGCCGTCAGCTCATCGGCGTGCTCCAGGATCTTGGCCGAGAGCTTTTGCAGTAGGCGGCCGCGCTCCACCGGGGCCAGCTTCTGCCACACCGCGTTGTAGCACTGGCGGGCTGCATGCACCGCCGCGTCGATGTCGTCGGCGTTGCTGCGCTGGATCTCGTCGAAGGGCTGGCCGTCCGACGGGTCGATCACGGGGATCGTGCGGCCCGAAGCGGACGGCACCGAGGCGTTGGCGATGTAGTTCAGTTGCATGGCCGTGATTGTGCCCGGAAATGGAATGTGTGCTTAGTATTTGATCGAAAAGTGCTGCTTCCGCGCATCTGTAAATAGAATGCAGCTATTATTTTTGTAGTGTTTTCAGTGGCAAGCTGCGCGCAGAGCCACCAGGTCCAGGATTTCTACCTCGCCGCGCTGCACGCGCACCAGGTGGCGCGCCTCCAGGTCTTTCAGGATCTGGTTGGTGGTCTGGCGCGAGATGGCCAGCATCAGCGACAGCTGCTCCTGCGAGATTTCTATCACGCGGCGCGATTGGCCCTCGGCGTTCCATTGGCCATAGCCCTCGGCCATCATCACCAGGCGGCGCGCCAGGCGCTGCGGCGCGGGCAGAAGTGCCAGCTCTTCAATGGCCACGAAGGCCGTGCGCAGCTTGTCGGTGAGCAGCAGCGCCAGCGCATGCCAGTGCCCGGGGTGGGCCTGCAGCCAGGCCTGCAGCCGTTCGTGCGGCACCTGCACCAGAGTGCTGGCCTCGGTGGCGTGGGCATCATGTGTGCGTGCCGATCCGTCAAACACCGATATCTCGCCAAACC
>NZ_QAIH01000100.1 GCF_003060895.1 Acidovorax sp. HMWF029
CAGACCGACCGCCTCATCATCGTGGCGCTGGACCCGGGCCATGGCGGCGAAGACCCTGGCGCCATCGGCCCCGCAGGCACGCGCGAAAAAGACGTGGTGCTGCGTGTGGCCTACCTGCTGCGCGACCGCATCAACGCCACCACCGTGGGCGGCAACCCCATGCGGGCCTACCTCACGCGCGATGGCGACTACTTCGTGCCCCTGGGCACCCGCGTGCAAAAGGCGCGGCGTGTGCAGGCCGACCTGTTCGTCTCCATACACGCAGATGCCTTCACCACCCCCGCCGCACGAGGCGCCAGCGTGTTTGCACTGAGCCAGGGCGGCGCCTCGAGCACGGCCGCGCGCTGGCTGGCCAACAAGGAAAACCAGGCCGACCAGGTGGGTGGCATCAACGTGCAGTCCAAAGACCAGCATGTGCAGCGCGCACTGCTGGACATGAGTACCACCGCCCAGATCAACGACAGTCTCAAGCTGGGCAGCGTGCTGCTGGGTGAGATCGGCAACGTGGGCAAGCTGCACAAGCCCCGCGTCGAGCAGGCAGGGTTCGCCGTTCTGAAGGCGCCCGATATCCCCAGCGTGCTGGTCGAAACCGCCTTTATCAGCAACCCCGAAGAGGAACAACGCCTGCGCAGCAGCGCCTACCAGGAACAGCTGGCCAATGCGCTGATGCGCGGCATCACCCGCTACTTCGCCAAGAACCCACCGCTGGCGCGCAACCGCTCGGTGTAGGCCATCTTCCCATCATTGCGGCAAATTTACTGACCCCAGGTCCGGCCACCTTGCATCGGCCTGCAAGCAGGTGCACAGTGTTTTTCAGAACCATCTCGGTTAGAAGGAGAACACCATGGCCCTACCCCACGCCCAATCCGGCCAGATCGTGAGCGTGCGCCCGCTGGGCGACAGGCTGCCGGACACCGTCACCACGGCCATTCTCAAGGCAGGCCAGCTTGAAGTGATACGTGTGGTCCTGCCCGTAGGCAAGTCCATGAAAGAGCACAAGACGCCTGGCGAAGCCACCGTGCTGTGCATCGAGGGGGTGGTCGAATTTGCCAGCGACGGCGCCGTGCAGCAGTTGCACCCTGGCGACTTTGTGCACCTGGCGCCGCGCGCACTGCATGCACTCAAGGCGGTGCAGGCCGCCTCGCTGCTGGTCACGCTGTGCTTGCAGGCGGGCTGACGGGACGGGCCCCGCAGCACCGGCCCCGAAAACCTGTTCTCAGCCTCACGACCCCAGCCGGAACACGCTCACGATCTGCGCCAGCTTGGCCGCCTGGTGCTTGAGGCTGTCAGCCGCCGCGGCGCTTTGCTCCACCAAGGCAGCGTTCTGCTGGGTCACTTGATCGAGCTGCGTTACAGCCTCGCCCACCTGGCTGATACCGATGGTTTGCTCGCCCGTGGCGCTGGATATCTCGCCAATCAAGTCGCTCACGCGTTGAACCTGCGCAACGATGTCCTCCATGCTCTGCCCAGCGTTGCCCACCAGGTGCGTACCCGCATCGACCTTCTCCGCGCTGGCACCAATCAGGGCCTTGATCTCCTTGGCAGCCTCCGCACTGCGCTGGGCCAGATTGCGCACCTCGCTGGCCACCACGGCAAAGCCCCGGCCTTGTTCGCCCGCCCGGGCGGCTTCGACCGCCGCATTGAGCGCCAGAATATTGGTCTGAAAGGCGATGCCATCGATCACGCCGATGATGTCGGTGATCTTGCGCGATGCGGCCGAGATGTCCTGCATCGTGCTGATAACCTGCCCCACCACCTCGCCGCCCTTGACAGCGGCGGTCGATGCAGTGCCCGCCAGGAGGGCCGCTCGCTGCGCGGTATCGGAGTTGTTCTTGACGGTACTGGTGAGCTCCTCCATGGAGGCTGCGGTCTGCTCCAGGTTGCTGGCCTGCGTTTCCGTGCGCTCGCTCAGGTCCGCATTGCCCATGGCGATCTCGCGCGAGCCCGTGGCAATGGCCTCACTGCTTTGCCGCACATCACCCACAATGCGGACCAGCGAGGTCTGCATGGCCTCCATCGCCCGCATCATGTCGGCCACCTCGCCACGCCCGCTGGCATGGATGGGCTGCGACAGATCCCCCCCGCCGATGCGCTGCGCCACCGCACTGACCTCGCCCAGCGACCGGCGGATGCGCCGCACCACCACCCACGACAACACCACCAGCAGCCCCAGCGCGGCAGCACCCGCCGTCAACACCGTCAGCCGGTAGGACTGTATGAGTTCGGCCGCCTCGGAGGCCTGCTCCGCCGAGCGCTGCACCTGGTAACTCACCATCTTGTCTGCCACGGCGTTGTACTGGGTCAACACCGGCGCAAATGTGCCCAGGGCGTAACTCTTGGCCTGCGCCATGTCGCCGGCCTTCTTGAGCGCAAGGGATTTGTCGCGCGTTTCGAGGTAGCTCTTGCGCACGGCAGCCAGCTCCTCCTGGATGCGCAGGCCTTCAGGGCTGTTTTCCAGCTCGGAGTAGCGCTTTTGCACCTTGCTGGTGTCTGCCGTGGTGGCGGCCACCACGTCCTTGAAGTAGTTCTGCAGGTCATCGCCCTCGGTCTGCACAATCGAGAACACCCGCGTGGAATTGACGGCGATGTTGCTGCGCCAGCGCAGGGCCAATTCCAGCCGCTCCACCTGCTCCGTAGCCAGGCGGTTCACCGTGTTGCCCAGATGCTGCACCCGCACCAGACTCAGCGCCAATATCAGCACCAGCGCCAGCACGGCCACACCCACGATCAAGCCCATCTGCTGGGCCACAGTGAACCCGCCACCATAGGTTCTGTACGCACCGTCTGGGCCCTGCTGTATTGAATCGCTCATCGCTCGTCCTTTTGGGGTTTGTGTGATTGTTGTGGGAATAAGAAATCATCGTGCTACCCACATGGCCTGGCAACCGCCATCGCCACGCTCGGAAACCCTGATGCACGTGGCGCTCATCGCAGTTGCCACAACGCCACGCAGCGCGCACCGGCTCCATTGCGGCAGATAGGGCGATGGACCGGGACGGTCGGCAGGCAGGCACGCATGTAGGACGCAGGGCATGCCCTGCGTCCTACATGCGTGCGTCCGCCGTGCCTACCTCTGCGCCGAGGGGTCGCAGCCATAGTCAGAGGGCAGGTCAACACCACCCGCACTCACTGCTGCGCTTGTTGTTGCTCTGACCACCACCAAGGACTCCTGCCATGAACCACCGTCACTTCCTTCTCGCATTCACCTGCACTGCAGCCCTTGCCCTGGGTGGCTGCGCTTCCAACCCCTCTGGCGCGCAGGTTGGCACCGGCGTAGGCGCTGTCGTCGGCGGCGTGGCCGGCAACGCCGTGTTCGGCGGGCCAGTGGGCACCATCGGGGGTGCCGCGGCTGGCGCCCTCATAGGCCATGAGGTCGGCGAAGACCACGATCAGCGCAAACCTGATCGCCGTTAAATCGCTTTGCACAGCCCACAGCCTTATCGGGCAAGCACAAAAATGACCACCAGCGCTTTACAGAAAAGCGCTTGCAGCTATTTTTTCATAGCATTTCAGCGGAATATCAGGCCACCTTGGCCTGGCGCCCCGCGCGCCACGCGCCAAAGATGGCTATCAGGCCCGGCACAATGATCAGCGCCCAGATAATCTTGTCCAGGTGCTCCCGCACCAACGGCAGGTTGCCGAAGAAGTAACCGGCCGTGCAAATGCCCAGCACCCAAATCAGCGCGCCGCCCACGTTGTAGGCGGTGAATTTGGCCCGGTTCATCTCGGCCACGCCCGCCACGAAGGGGGCAAAGGTGCGGATGAATGGCATGAAGCGCGCCAGCACGATGGTGATGCCGCCATACCGCTCATAAAAGTTGTGTGCCTGATCGAACGCCCGGCGGTTGAACCAGCGCGAGTCCTCCCACTGGAACACCTTGGGGCCAAAAAAACGGCCGATCGAATAGTTGCACTGGTCGCCCAGGATGGCCGCCACGATCAGGATGGCGCATGCCAGCGGGTAGCTCATCATCCCCGCACCGCACAGCGCCCCCACGATGAACAGCAGCGAATCGCCAGGCAGAAATGGCATCACCACCACACCCGTCTCCACAAACACGATCAGGAACAGCAGCGCATACACCCACGCACCGTAGGTCTGCACAAACATCTCAAGGTACTTGTCGACATGCAGGATGAAGTCGATCAGAAAAGTGACCAGTTCCATGGGAGGGCCGGGAGAACGCCGGGCATTGAAAAGACAGCGGGCATTATCCCCATCGCCCGGCGCCCACCGGCCGATGTCCCTGCGCGGCCCCCGCCCTAAAATCTGCCGGGTGAACGACATTATCCCCAGCCTTGCAGCAGCCCAGCCTGCCC
>NZ_QAIH01000101.1 GCF_003060895.1 Acidovorax sp. HMWF029
GGCTGGGGGTGGGCGCGCTGGGGCCATGGCTGAACTGGGGGTAGCTCTCGGCCTTGTAGCGCACCACAGCGGTGATGGGGCGGTTGGTGAACCACTGCAGGTCCTGCGTCATGAGCGTTTCCATGCCCGAGATGACGGGCTTGGTCGCGGCGGCATCCAGCAGCAGCAGCCAGGGGCGCTGGTGGGCTTCCAGGGTCACTTCGTAGCGCACGGGTTCTCCGCGCACCTGCAGATTGGCTGCGGTGCCGGGGCTTGACTGCAGCATGTCGCCGCCGCGCGCGCCCCGCGGATGCCACTCGACGCCGTCAAAGGCGCCAAACACCGGTCCGCGAAAGTACAGTTCGTTTTGGGGCGGGGCCGCACCGTTCGGGGTGTCAAAACGCACGCGCATGGCCACGCTTTCGTCCAGCGCCAGCTCGGCAATGTTGCCCACCTTCATGACGCCCGAGAGCCCGCTGCGCCCGGCCATGGTGTCGCTGGGCATGCCCCACAGCGGCGCCATGCGCGGGAACAGCATGAACAGGGCCGCCATGATGGGCGCACCCAGCAGTGCCATGGTGCCCGCCGTGCGCAGCGTGAGCGCCAGCGGTGGTCGGCCCACCGGCATGTGGGCGTTGACCAGGGCGGCCAGCAGCCCCAGCAGCGCCACCAGCATGGCGGCGGCGGTGAACAGCGACTGCGAGAAGAAGAAGTTGCTGAGCATGGTGAAGAAGCCCAGGAAGAACACCACCATTGCATCGCGCCGGGCGCGCAGCTCCAGCATCTTGAGTGCCAGCAGCATCACGATCAGCGTCACACCCGCGTCGCGGCCCAGGATGGTGCGGTGGGTGTACAGCGTGCCGCCCACGGCCAGGATCAGCGGAATGGCCAGCACCCAGCGCGTGGGCAGGGGCCGCCCTTTCCAGGCCAGCCATCCGCGCCACAGCAGCAAAGAACCTGCGAGCAGGCTGGCCCAGACGGGCAACACGTTCACCTGCGGCGCAATCACCCATGCGATCACACACAGCAGGAACAGTGTGTCGCGGGCGTCGCGGGGCAGTGCGTGGAGGGTTTGGCGCAGGGTCATGGTTGTGGGGATAGTCCCAGGCACGGTGTCATTTGTTTGCTATTGAATTGGTAGCTATAAAAGCAATATGGTCGCGCGCAGGAGGCCTTTTTTATTGCAATTTTTGGGATCAGCATCGCACCGTGTTTCATATCTGCCCTCCACAGCGCTGCGCGCCACCCGCAGCGAGGGCTGCGTCCCCCTGCCCGCAGCGCACAGCGCTGCGAGAGCGGGGGGAAGCGGCGCAGCCGCTCAGGGGGGTGTCCTCTATCAACAAAGGGCCAGTGCCTCCAGACAGCGCCTGCGGTGGGCTGCGCCGGTGTCGGGGGCGATCTCGGTGCCCGGCAGGCGCAGGCCCCAGGCCAGGCCCAGCCGGTCGGCCTGCAGCACCCAGGCCGTCAAGCGTGAGACGCGGGCTTCGTGGTCGGGCAGGGCGGCGCGGGCCAGGTCCAGCCACAGCTCATGGCGCTGGGCCTGCTGGGCGTCGCGGCTCACCAGGTCATTGGTGCCAGTGGCCAGCGGCTTGGCGGCCTTTTTCCAGACCACCAGCTTGAGCGGATCGCCGCGCCGGTAGGCCCGCACGCCGTCAAATTCGCCAATGCCCTGCGACGGTGCGCTGCCGGTGCCGCCCGCGCGAGGCTCGCCCGGGGGCAAGGGG
>NZ_QAIH01000009.1 GCF_003060895.1 Acidovorax sp. HMWF029
CGCCGGGGGTGCACCGGGGTGCGGCCCGGTGTGCAAACAGGTTGTTGTGGCTCGGCGCCCTGGCGAGGCCGAGGAGGACAATCAGCCGCTGGGGCGCGGCGCAGTGCGGTGGTGGCTCATAACAGCACGGTGCCTTCAATGCAGGTGACGGCGTGTCCGCCCACCCAAAGCTGGTGGTCGTCGTCTTGGCGGATGTGTACACGGCCCGCACGGCCTAGGCATTCACCCTGGGCCACTAGGTAACTGCGGGGGGCCAGGCCATCGGCAATGAGCCACTCGGCCAGGCTGGCGTTGAGGGTGCCGGTGACGGGGTCTTCGGGGTTGCCCATGGGCGCGGCAAAGGCGCGCACCACGGCGCCCGGCTGGCTGGTGTTGCTGGCCGTGGGGCTGACGTGGATCACGCCCACGTCCTGGCCCAGGTCCTTGAGGCGTGCATGGTCGGGGTGCAGGCCCAGCACGGTGTCGGCACTGTCAAGTAACAGACCCAGCCATACAGGCCCGTTGTCCAGCAGCTGTGCCCCCAGAATCTGATGCGGGCGCAGGCCCAGTGCGCTTGCGATCAGTGGCACCAGCGCGGGGCTGGGCGCGCTGCGCTTGAGCGGCGGCGCGGCAAAGGCCAGAGTGCCTTCGGCGTGTGCGATGCGCACCAGGCCCAGCGTGGACTCCTGGATCACCATGCCACTCTGGCCTGGGGTGTTGCCCGCCTGCAGCCAAGCGTGGCAGGTGCCCAGCGTGGGGTGGCCTGCAAAAGGGAGCTCGCCATTGGGGCTGAAGATGCGCAGGCGGTAGTCGGCCCCGGCCGCGCGCCCAGAGTCGGTGGGCGGCATCAGGAAGGTGGTTTCCGACAGGTTGGTCCAGGCGGCAAAGCGGCGCATATCGCTGTCGCTCAGGCCTTCAGCGTCAAGCACCACGGCCACGGGGTTGCCGTAGCCGGGGCGGTCGCTGAACACGTCGATTTGTTTGAAGGGGCGCTGGCGCATGGCAAGGTTCAAGACAGAGGCTGATCCAGCACACCCCGGGCGCCGGGGCGGGTGCTGACCATGTTGTACCACCGCTCCAGGTGTGGCCGCGCAGGGCGATCCTGGGGCAGGCCCCACCAGCGGTGGATTTCGCAGCCCACGGGGATATCGGCCATGGTGAAGCGCACGCCAGCCATGAAAGGCTGGCGTGCCAGGTGGGCGTCCAGCATGGCCATCAGCGGCTCGGTCATCGCGATCGAAGCGGCGATAAGTGCATTGTTGCGTTGCGCGGCGGGTGTACGGATCCACTGCAGGAAGGCATCGCGCCCGGCGGGGTTGAGCGTGGTCTGCTGCCAGTCCATCCACTGTTCAGCGGCAAAGCGTGTGGGCAGGTCTTCGGGGTAGAGGCTTCCGGGCGCATGCCGGGCGCACAGGTAGCGCACGATGGGGTTTGATTCCCACAGCGTCACGCCCGTGTCTTCGTCTTCGATCAGCGGCACCAGGCCGTTGGGGTTGAGGCCCAGAAAGCGCGCCTCGCGCACGATGCCGAACTGGCCGCCCGCATCGGTGCGCTGCAGCGTAATGCCCAGTTCCTGTGCAGCCCATACGACCTTGCGCACGTTGATGGACGACAGGCGGCCCCAGAGCCTCAACATGCCGGATCAGCCCTTGTGCTCGCGAACGGCTGCAGCCAGTGCCGCGATGCCGGTGGCGATCTGCTCGGCGGTGGATGTCACGAACGACAGGCGCAGCGTGCGCGGGTCTGCGTTGTCGGCATAGAAGGCGGCGCCGGGCACAAAGGCTACGTTGCGCTCCACAGCCTGGGGCAGCAGCTCGATGGCACTCATGCCTTCGGGCAGGCGCAACCACAGGAACATGCCGCCATCGGGACGGTTCCACTCGACGCCCAGGCCCGCCATTTCTTTGGTCAATGCGGCCAGCATGGCTTCGCACTGCTGCTTGTACAGCGCGCGGATGGTGGGCACATGGCGGTCCAGGAAGTTGCCCTTCATCACTTCGGCCACCAGGCGCTGGTTGTAGCCGGGCGTGTGCAGGTCGGCCGCTTGCTTGGCTTGCAGCAGCTTGGGATACACAGCCTTGGGCGCCACCACAAAGCCCAGGCGCAGGCCGGGTGCCAGCACCTTGGAGAACGACCCCATGTAGATGCATCCCTCAGGGTTGCGGGCTGTGAGCGGTGCGGGTGGCGGGTTGTCAAACCACAGGTCGCCGTAGGGGTTGTCTTCCACCAGGGGCAGGTTCAGTTCGGCAGCGGCCTTGACCAGCGCGGCACGGCGGGCTTCGGTCATCGTGCGGCCCGTGGGGTTCTGGAAATTGGGCAACACGTACAAAAAGCGTGCCTTGTCGGCGCCCGTGCCCACCTTGGCCTTGAGGTCATCGATGAGCACGCCCTCGTCGTCGCTGGCCACTGCCACCACGTTGGGTTCCATGGGCGTGAAGGCCTGCAGCGCGCCCAGGTAGGTGGGGGTTTCGACCAGCACGCGGCTGTTTTCGTCGATCAGCACCTTGGCGATCAGATCAAGCGCCTGCTGCGAGCCGGTGGTGATCAGGATCTGGTCGGCATCCACGTCCCAGGGCAGGAAGTCGGCAATGGCCTGGCGCAGCGGGCCGTAGCCTTCGCTTGCGGCGTATTGCAGGGCGCCGGGGCCGTCCTGGGCCAGCACGGCGGCAGAGGCTGCGGCAAAGGCCGACACCGGGAAGGTTTTGGGCGAGGGCAGGCCGCCTGCGAGGCTGATGATGCCGGGCTTCTCGGTGACCTTGAGGATTTCTCGGATGACCGAGGGGTTCATGCGCTCGGCGCGGCGCGCCAGGGTCCAGGCGCTGGACTGTGGAAGGTCGTTCAGTTTCATTCTCGTTCTCCTCCGGGTGGTCCCCAAAAGACCACCCACGTTACAAAATCGTCCGAAAAATGCTCAAAGCGGTGCATTTGCCCCGCTGGCACAAAAAACGCATCCCCCGCCTGAAAGCGGTGACGCGTGTCGCCCTGCACGAATTCGCCGTGGCCGCACTGGACGAAATACAGCTCGTCCTGCGTATGGGGCTGTTGCGGGTCATGGCCGCGTGGCGCGTACAGCTCAGTGTGCATGCTGCCATGCGCCATCAGTGCCGCAAAGCGTTCGCCGCCCGGCCCTGGCAACTGCTGCAGTCCTTGTTCTACGGAGGTGTGCATGGCGTTCCTTCAGTCCACCACAAACAGGGTAGCCCCCTGTGGCGCCGTGGACCTATGTGGTTCTGCATTGTCCGCCACCTGGTAGCTCATGCCCGCCGTCAAGGTGAACTGGCGGCCGTCGGCAAGTTCCGTATGCAGCTCGCCGCTCAGGCACAGCAGCACATGACCCTTGGTGCACCAGTGGTCCGACACGTAGCCGGGTGTGTACTCGACCATGCGCACGCGCACTTCGCCAAACTGCTGGGTGCGCCAGAACGCCTGGCCCGCCTGTGCGCTCTTTTCTTCCCGTGGCACGGTCGCCCAGTCTGTGGTGGCAAAGGGAGTGTCGCTCATCTTCATGTGGCGGGTCTTTCTGCGGTGTGGACGGGCATACGCTTGCCCGCAAACACCGTGGCAATCACGGCAACGGCAAACACCAGGGTGACGGCATCCAGGTGTTCCCCCAGCAGCGGTACGGCAAACAGCAGGCTCAAGAAGGGCTGGACGAGTTGGATTTGGCTGACCCGTACGGCGCCCAACGCCAGGGCGCGGTACCAGGCGAAGAAGCCGATCCACATAGAGAACAGGGCCACATACAGGAAGCCCACCCAGCTCATCGCGCCAATGCGGGAGGGCACGACCGGGGCGAACCACCAGGCCACCGGCAGCGTGAGCGGCAGGCAACACACCAGCACCCAGCAGATGACCTGCTCGGCGCCCAGGCGGGGTGTGAGGCGGGCGCCGCCGATGTAGCCCAGGGCGCCTGTGGTCATGGCGATCAGCAGGTAGATGTTGGCCGCGCCCAGGTACAGCCCCCCCGAACGCCACACCATGAACCCCAGCACAAGCCCGCTGCCCAGCACAGCGCAGGCCCAGAAGCCTGCCGATGGCCGCTGCCGATACCACAGCGCGCCCAGCAAGGCGGTGGAAAGCGGCAGCAGGGCAGTGACCACGGCACCATGGGTGCTGGGCACATGTCGCAGTGCCAGTGCCAGAAACAGCGGGAAGCCCACGATGACCCCAAAAGCCGTGATGCCCAGCAGTGGCCACTCAGCCCGGGTGGGAAAGTTCAGGCGCCCCTGCGCGTGTTGCCACCACAGGTATCCGATGGACAGCAGCCCTGCCACGGCTGCACGCCCGAAGGTGACGAACCAGGGGGACAGCTGGGGCGCTTCGGTCGAGCCTACCGCCAGCCGTGTCATGGGCAGTGTCGCGGCAAACAGCGTGACGCCGACCAGGCCCCAGAGCAGGGCTTCTTTTTCCTGAGTGCGGTTCATAGCGTGAGCATCCAGTAGGCGGTGAGTACCAGCACGAGCGCCAGCGCACGGTTGAACCACAGCAGTCGTGCGCCCTGCCCCAGCCACTGGCGCAGCAATGAACCCGCCAAGGCGTACACAAAGTTGCTGGAGAAGGCAAACACCACCATCACGCCACAGATGATGGCCAGGCGTTCGCCCGGGTTGGCAGCGGGCTGCCCGGCGGCGTTGACCACCCAGCCAGCGCTCAGCGTGAGCGCCAGCATCCAGGCCTTGATGTTCACGAACTGCAGGCACACGCCCTGCCAGAAAGTCACGTTCAGGCGCGAGGTGTCGATGGCGGTCATCTGGCCAGCGCGGCTGAGTTTGAAAGCCAGCCAAAGCATGTAGGCCACGCCCAGCAAGGTCACGGCCCAGCGCAGGGCGGGCACGCCGGTGATGAGAGCTCCCAGCCCCAGGCCGCTGCCCAGCATCAGCAGTGTCCAGCCGGCTGGCACGGCCAGGCAAAAGCGCAGTGCGCGCTTGAGGCCCAGGTTGGCGGCCAGGGCGGTGGACAAGGTGGTGTTGGGCCCTGGCGAAAAGCTCATGGCGGTGCAAAACAGCAGCAGGGCAGTGAGTTCGGCAGCGCTCATGGGGTGATTGAAGGAGGTTCTTTGTCGTTTGTGTGGGTTCAATGTAATCTTGCAAACCAATACATCACCAGTACAGTCATTCAGCGCAGTGTTGAATCTGTATTGGTTGCGAAGACAGTACACCGCCCGGGGTCTTGCCATGCTGATGAAATCTTCCACCCAGTCGCTTACCGAGCAGTTGTCGGCCCGGATCTCGGAGCGCATCCGCAACCGCTTGCTTGCGCCGGGTGCGCGCCTGCCATCGGTGCGCCAGTGCGCGCAGCAACATGGGGTGAGTCCCTCCACCGTGGTGGCTGCCTACGACCAGCTGTTGGCGCAGGGGCTGGTGGAAGCGCGCAAGAACCGGGGGTTTTTTGTGCGCGAAAGTGGCCGCGCCGCCAGCGCGACCGAGGGCGATGGCGCCCACCCTGTGGACCCGGCGCTGGAGAATGCCGCCGCCAACTGGAGCACGGCCCACTGGTTTGCCGCGAGGGCCGCAGGGCGCCGAGGGGTGTCACCCGTCAATGCTACGGCGCTCATACGCGGCATGTTCCACAAGGTCAGCGACAAGCCCCAGCCCGGCATGGGCGTGTTTCCCCCGGACTGGCTGGAGTCCACCTTCATGCCTGCAGCCGTGCGCAAGGTGACCAGTTCGCGTGCCCTGCAGGATTTTTCGCTGCAGTACGGCGAACCCCTGGGCGACGCAGGCCTGCGCCGCCTGCTGGCGAAGAAGCTGGCCACGCTCAATGTGCACACCGCGCCCGAGCACATCATCACCACGGTGGGGGCCACGCATGCGCTCGACATCGTGAGCCGCACCCTGCTGCGCCCGGGCGACCCGGTGATGGTGGAGGAGCCCGGTTGGGCGGTCGAGTTTGCGCGCCTGGCCGCTCTGGGCATGCACATCCTGCCTGTGCCACGCCGCGCCGACGGGCCGGACCTGGAAGTCATGGCGAAGTACTGCGAGGTGCACAAGCCCAAGCTCTATGTGAGCGTGAGCGTGTTCCACAACCCCACGGGCTATTGCCTCACGCCGGGCAGTGCACACCGCATCCTGCAACTGGCCAACCAGCACAACTTCCATGTGGTGGAGGACGACACCTACAGCCACATCGCACCCGAGCACGCCACGCGCCTCACCGCACTCGATGGCCTGCAGCGCACCATCTACGTGAGTGGTTTTGCCAAGATCCTCGCGCCCAACTGGCGCATCGGCTATCTGGCTGCGCCGCCCACGCTGGTGGAGCAACTGCTGGACACCAAGCTGCTGGCCACGCTCACCACCCCCGCGCTGCTGGAGAAGGCCCTGGCCCTGTGCATCGAGCAGGGCCAGCTGCGTCGCCATTCCGAGCGCATTCGCACCCGGCTGGATGCAGCGCGTGCGCGCAGCGTCAAGTTGGCGCTGGGCGCAGACTGCAGCTTTGCGGCTGAGCCCGTGGGCCTGTTTGGCTGGGTGGAGACGGGTGTGGACACCGATGCGCTGTCGCAGCGCATGCTGGACGAGGGCTACCTGCTGGCACCCGGTGCCCTGTTCCATGCCGAGCGCAAGCCGAGCACCCTGATGCGCATCAACTTTGCGACCACGCAGGACGCAGCGTTCTGGCAGACATTCCGCCGACTCGTGAAGATCGACTGAGGGTCTCGCAAGGACCGGTGGGGCAGCCTGGGCTTACTCGATGTCTTCGGGCTCGACGGGGGCGGGCGGTTCCACAGGGTCGGGTGGCCGGATGATGTTCTCGTACTCGTAGTCAGGTTCAGGTGTGATCTGCTGGCGGGTCAGGAACACCAAGTCCGCATAGCCGTACTGCACCCCAGACAGGCCCAGGGTGGGCAAGGTGTTGGCATCGCACTGATTGCAGTAGCGGGCGCCTAGAAAATTGAGGGCCGGGTGCAGCTGCGTGCTTTCTCTGTAGTAGTAGCCGTCGCCGGCACCCTGCTGCAGGGTCAGCATGTACTCGCCCCCCTGGGCCAGCCAGACCGGCGCGGTTGGTAGGGTGTAGCTGTATTGCCCCGCCGGGCCGCTGACCTGCAATTGCATCAGCTGCTTCTTTGCGGGCACGTCCCACAGCGTCACCGCGCGGGCCGAGCCCTGGGGCTCATTCTTGCCCAGCGCCACGGCCAGCAGGTCACGTTGCGCCTCAAAGCGGATCCCACGCACCGAGTGCGGGGCTTGTGACACCTTGCCGCCGCCCCGCTGCAGGTTGGCAGAATTTTGTGCTAGGCCGGCAAAGTCGAACACCGTGAGGGTATTGAGCAGTGCTCCGGCATCCGGATTGGTGGCAGCTGCGTTGCCGCGGTACATGTAAAAGCGTGTCACGGCGTTGGCGGCCAGGCGCGGCAGCCGGATCCACACCAGCATGCTGTGTGTGCCAAGGCCCGACTGAACCCAGTAGGGCAGCGGCTGCGTGCCCGCCGTGTCCAGGCCGAAGCGCAGGTCACCCGCGTCCGGGCGCAGCTGGTTCTCGGCCGCCAGGGCGGCTGCGTCGAGTTCCAACACCAGCTGGTAACCGGTGACGTCCTGTGGGCTGCGATTGAACACCCGCACTTCGTCCACGTAACCCCAGCCTGCGGGCTGGGCAGAGGCGGCGCTCATCAGGCCGAGGCCGGTGGCAAGGGCCAGAAGAAGGCCTCGGAGGTGAGGGGCGGAGCGCATGGGAAGGGATTCCTTCATGGTGAGCAAAGCAGTCCATTGAGACAGCATGGACCGAGCCCTATTGTCGCCGACACCGCGCCCTCCGGATCGTCAACAAGCGTCAGCGCCGCTCGACCTCCAGATCAGCCAACACCCGAAGCAGCGCGCGGTTGACCTCTTCCAGGTCGAGCTCATAGGTCTCGCACAGCTGGCGGATAGCGCTTGAGTCGTCGTTCTCCAGCGCGCAGGCCATCAGCAGGCCGCTGGCGTAGGGGCCGGTGTGCAGCACGGTGGCGTCGTAGATGCGCTCGGACAGCGGCAGGCGGCGCAGGATGGTACTCAAGGGCTCGCCAAGTAGTTCGTCCAACTGAGAGAACAGGCCGCACAGGTAGATTTCGCGGCGCAGGTCGTTCTCGATTCCGGCATCCAGTAGCTGGGCAGTGAGCTGGGCGCGGATCAGCATGGCGGCGCGCACGGGCAGCATGTTGGGGTCGGTGCTGGCGTGGGGCAACTGGTCGGAGAGCCAGCGCTTGATGGAGCTGTAGCCCATCATCACCAGGCCCCGGCGCAGCGAGTCGATGCCGGTACGCAGGCCCAAAGCGGCCGAGTTGGTGTAAACCATGAAGCGGTACGCAAGCAGCGGGTCTTCGCCCATGATGTCTTCGAACGTCTCCAGCGACTGTTCGGCATCAATGGCCTTCATAAGCTTGAAGATCACAGCGTGCGACGGCTGCTGCGGATGGTGGCGCATGCTGTAGAGCACGTCTTCGGACGGCCAGCCGGACAGGGCCATGGCATTGCCCAGGTCCAGGCAATGCTCCATGAGGGCACGGCTGGCCACGTTTTCGTACATCTGCCCGGCCAGCACGGGGCTGGCGGCACGGGCGGCGGGTGCGGCCGGGGCGCCGGGGCGCGCCGGGGCTGCCTGCAGGGCCACCAAGGCGTCTTCGGGGCGCAGGGTCAGCAGGCTGTTGTCAAAGCAGCGCGCAATCTCGGGCTCCGGGAGTTTGTTGGCGTCGCCGCGCCACACGAGGCGCAGCCCGCGCTGGTGGGCGGCCTTGACGCGCGAATAGATAGCGGAGTCCGAGAGCCAGTCATCGCGCACCTCGATCCAGGGCGCCCCGCGCGGTGCCGTTTCAAGCAGATCGCACAGCAGCTGGCGGGTTTGGGCAGAAATCAGCAGGGGTGGGGAGCTGGCAGACCATAGCTCCTGCAGGGTGCGCAGTAGGTGGCCGGCATCGATCACTGCCGCTGCCTCGTTGTGCGCATACAGCTGGATTCCCGCCAGCTTGCGGGCCCGGTTCCATAAAGGGCGGTAGCCCAGAATCAGGCTGCCAAGGACAGATTGAACCATGTGCTCTCAGGCGTTGTCTTGTCGTTAGGGGTTGTCTCCCGCCTGGGCTGCGCAGTGTGGGAAGACCCGCTTTAACTGATGAAATTGAACAGCGACAACTTCTGAACCTGGGCATAGGACTTGAGCGCTGCCTCGTAACCTACCTGCTGGTTCTGGAAGTCCGAAATGCCCTGGATCATATCGAGATCCTCGGCGCGCGAGCGGTCGCCTTCGAGCTGGATGGAGCGCTTTTCCTGGTCGCCCGTGATGCGGTCGGCTCGGTTGAGCAACTCACCGGCATAGCTGCGCATGTTGTGCACCCGTTCCAGCCCTATGTCGATGTTGGCCAGCGCCTGCCCCACGGCCTGGATGGCAGCGTTGTTGTTGGAGGCATTGCGGATGCCATTGATCGCGCTGTCCAGCGTGCTGAACATGCTGGCGCTGGGCTGCAGGGTGACGGTGTCGCCGTTGGCTGGGTTGCCCTTGATGTCGAAGGTCAGCCCCGGAATACCCGCGACGGAAATGGTCACTGGCTTGTCACTCGGGTAGTCGGGTACCACCACAGGGGCCGACACGGCGCCGGTGGTCGTGTTGGTGATGGTGTATGTGGCCGTGCTCGTTCCTGGCGTTGCGCCCGGCCCCACGGCGCTGAATGCGATGCTGTAGTTGTTGCCCGTCACCAGGGCCAGGTTGGCGGGGGTGATGGCCGTGGTGGTGAGCTGGCGGCCCACCGGGATGGCGCTCACACCAGCGGTATAGACGCCGTCGCGGTTGGGGTCGAACATGAAGGCAGAGTCGCCATCCAACGCTCCTGGCACGGTCACGCCGCTGCTGGCCGTCTGGCCGGGAAGGCCCTGGAAGCTGTAGTCGGGCGAGCCACCGAGCGGGCCCAGGAATGGCGCCAGCGCGCTGCCCAGCGAACTCAGCAGCGGGATGCCATTGGTGTCTTTTCGATTGGCGACTGCCAGCAGTTGCTCGCGCAGGCCCTGCAACTGGTTGGCTACCGTGACGCGGTCGTTGGGGGTCATGGCTGCGTCACCGGCGCTCACAACCAGTTCACGGAATCTCTGTACCAGGTTCACCGCGTCGCCCAGTGAAGACTCGCCCTGTGTGATGGCGTTGCGCTGGGTTTCCAGCGCCCGCTGCTCGGTCTGGATGCGTGCCAGTCGGTTCAGTGCCCGCTCGGCCTGCGCGGCCGATACGGGGTCGTCGCTGGCCCGCACCACCCGTTTTCCCGAGGTGAGGTTCTCTTGCAGGTTGGACAGGTTGGTCTGCCGAGTGCCCAGATTGCGCAGGGCATTGTCGTACATGTTGGCAGTGCCCAGACGGTAGATGGTATTGCTCATGTCTAGCTCCTAGCGCCTAGATGGCGGTCAGCGGCCCATGCCTTGCAGCAGCGAGTCAAAGATATTCTGCGCAATTTGGATCATTTTGGACGACGCTTGGTAGGCCTGCTGGTATTGAATCAGTCGTGCGGCCTCTTCGTCGAGGTTCACACCCGACACGGCGGTGCGGTCCCGCTCCAGGTTGGTGGCGATGGTGGTCGACATTTGTGCCGCAAACAGGGAACTCTGCGTGCGCGTGCCCACCTGGGCAATGGCACTCGCGTAGCCATCGGAGAGGGTGGATTCGTCAAACATCTTCACATCGCGCAGGCTCATCAGCGCACTGGCGTTGCCTGAGTTGCGGGTGAATGCGTCGCCGTACTGGGGGTCCAGCGCATTGCCAATGACCACCGTGTCCCCCGTCTTGGGGCTTCCCTGCAGCTTGATCTCCCACCCGTTGATGGAAATCGGCACGCCGGATGTGTAAGGCTGTGCTGCGGCCACCACGGTGGGCGGCGCCGTGCCCCGGTTGAGCACATCGTAGGTGGTGGGCGGACCAGCGGTGAATCTCAGTTGCACGCCCCCCAGGATGGGCGGGATGGCTGCAGGGTTTGCATTGGCTGGAAGCACCAGGCCGGGTGGGTTGGGCAAGCCCGTGGCCTTGAGCCCCGCCAGTTGCATGGTGCCTCCGTTTGAGGTGCCCATGGCCGCGTTGATGGGGTTGGCCACAGCCAGATCACGCGGCGAATGCACCAGCGCCTGGATGTTGCTGGCCGCCGTGCTGAACGGCTTGAACAGCATGCGCTCGCCCGGGTTGCCTGGCGTGGTCAGGTTGAAGTTGAGCCCGTCGATCTGCAGGGTGGCCAGGTTGGCGGCATTGGTGAATGGAGTGGCTTTGCCATCAGACAGGCGCACGACCTGGCCCGCCGTGCCGGTGGTGAAGCGGATCTCATAGTCCGAGGCTGCAAACTGCGTGGGGCCGGTGAACGAGACGGAGCCGATGCCGGCCCCATTGGTATAGCCCGGCATGCTGGCGGGCAGCGCAAACAGGTCCTTACCCGGCAGGCCGTCGAGCGTAAGGCCCAGTTTCTGCTGGTCGTTCATGGTCGTGCCAATGGCCATCGCCATGCGGCCAAGCAGGTTGCGTCCTTCCGCCAGATCGTTGTTGTTGAAACGCAGCAGGCCCGAGACCGAGCCGCCGCCCAACACGTTTTCGTCCATCTCGACCGGGGGCGCGCCGGGGCGGTTGAAAAACAGCTTGATCTGGCCGCTTGCGGGGAACTGGGTTGCATCGTCGACCGACAGGCTGGACGCCGTGGTACCCAGCACCAGCGGCTGGCTGCCCGCCACGAACAGACCCACCGTGCCATCGTCGGCCGGTATCTGCGTGGTCTGTACATACTGGTTGATGTTGCGGATGATCTGGTCGCGCTGGTCCAGGAGGTCGTTGGGGCTCTGGCCGTTGCCGTTGGCGCGAGCGATCTGCTCGTTGATGTTCGCCATCTGCTTGGCCAGGCTGTTGATGGTCGTGACGCTGCTTTGCAGCTGCTCGGTGACGGTGTATTGGAGCTCGTTCAGACGGTCAGCGGCCGTGCGCATGCGGGCGGCGGTTTCGTCGATGCGCGTGAGCACGACGGTACGCGCAGTGATGTCGGTCGGGGCGCTCACGACGTCCGAGAACGCGTTCATCATGTCGTTGATGGCAGCGCCAAGCCCGGCGGTTCCGCCGCTGAAGACCTCTTGCAGCTGGCGCAGGCGCTCGGACCGCACGATGTCTGCGGCCTGCGTCGAACCTGCTGCGGCCGACTGGCGCGTGAGCAGCTCGCTCTGGTTGCGCAGGATGGTCTGCACATCCACACCCTGGCCAATGTAGCCGCCTCCCGTGAACTGGCCTTGCACAGTCTGCAGCACCACGGTCTGACGCGAATAGCCGGGTGTATTGACATTGGCGATGTTGTGGCCCGCCGTTTGCAGGGCTACCTGGTTGGCCAGCAGGGCGCGGGCGCCGACGTTGAGGAGACTCATGGTTTACCTCGCGCGCTCAAGCCTGAGCGCGCTGGGCGCGCAGCACGCTGTTGATGGCGCCACTGAGCTTTCTGGCGTAGTCAGGGTCGGTGGCATAACCCGCCTTTTGCAGGGCAGAGGCATAGGCCATGGCCGAGCCGGACTGGGCGACGGACTCGGCCTGCTCGTAGCGCGGGCTTTCCTTGATGAGGCGGGCGTAGTCGCGGAACGAATCCTCGTAGGAGTCGTAGGCGCGGAATTTCGCCGTCACCTTCTGGGCCTTGCCGTTGATGTATTCGGTGGTCGTGATCTCGGCGACCTTGCCCGTCCAGCCCTTGCCGGCCTTGATGCCGAACAGGTTGAACGAGTTCGAGCCATCCCTGTGTTTGATTTCGCTCTTGCCCCAGCCGGTTTCGTGGCCCGCCTGACCCAGCATGAAGCTGGCAGGAATGCCGCTTTCCTGTGCCACGCGTTCGGCGGTGCCGGAGAGATGCTGCACGAAACCGTCGCGGCCCTTGGGTGCCTGGATCGTGGTCTCTGTGGGCGTGTTGCCGCTGGCCCCTGAGGCCGTGGCACGGGGCAGGGTGGACTGCAGGCTCAGTGTGGAGGGCACAGAGAAGGTTGTGTCTGCACCACCCATCTGGCGCGAAAGCTGGCGTGCGATCGCCTCTGACAGGCCGCCCTGCATGCCTGCCATGGTTACCGACAGCTGCTGGTCGAGCAGGTCCTGCCCCAGATTGGCCTGCTCGCCTTCCATGAGGCCGGACTTCATCGTGGCGTCGCGCATGCTCTTGATCAGCTCGCGCATGAACAACGACTCGAACTGCTTGGCCACCTCGCGGGTGGTTTGCGCGTTGTTGGCTGTGCCCGCGTCGTATTTGAGTGTGTTGAGCGAGCGGATGTCTACCGCCAACGCATTCGAGGTGCTGCTGGTGGTGTGGGATGAGGGCAGGGTGAGGGCCATGGTTGCGCCTCCAGGTCAGATCACTTCCAGTTCGGCGTTGAGCGCGCCGGCGGCCTTGATGGCCTGCAGGATGGCCAGCAGGTCGCCCGGCGTGGCCCCCAGGGCGTTGAGCGCCTTGACCACGTCAGCCAGCTGGGGCGATGGCGGCACCTGGATGATGTTGCCCGGCTCCTGGTTGATGCGAATTTCGCTTTTCTGCTCCACCACGGTCTGCCCTTGCGAGAACGGTGCAGGCTGGCTGATGACGGGCGTGGAACTGATGGTGATTGACAGGTTTCCATGCGCGATGGCGCAGGGCCCCAGTGTGACTGCCTGGTTCAGCACCACCGAGCCGGTGCGGGCATTGATGACCACCTTGGCTGCGGGTGTCATGGCATCGATCTGCAGCTCTTCCAAGTCGGCGATGAAGCCCACCCGGGCGCCGGGATCGGTGGGCGCGCGCACCTGCACCGTGCGGCCATCCAGCGCCGTGGCCAGACCGTTGCCAAGTTTGGCGTTGATGGCTTGCACCACTCGGCGCGCTGTCTGGAAGTCGGAGGCGTTCAGGCCCAGGCTGATGGTGTCGCCCTCGTTGAGCGGCGTGGGCACCGAACGCTCGACCTGTGCGCCCATCGGGATACGGCCTGCACTCAGGTGGTTGATCTGGACCTTGCTGCCACCTGCAGCAGCGCCTGCACCGCCCACCACAACGTTGCCCTGGGCCAGCGCATAAATCTCGCCGTCGGCGCCGCGCAGCGGGGTGACGATGAGCGTTCCGCCCTTGAGCGACTTGGCATTGCCCATAGAGGACACGTTCACATCGATCATCTGCCCTGGCTGGGCAAATGGGGGGAGCTGCGCCGTGACGATCACCGCCGCCACGTTCTTGAGCTGCAGCTGCGACGCAGAGCCTGGCGGCAGGCTGATGCCCATCTGCTGCAGGTAGTTCGACATCGCCTGCGTGGTGTAGGGCATCTGCGTCGTCTGGTCGCCCGTGCCATCCAGGCCCACGATCAGGCCATAGCCTGTCAGCTGGTTGGTGCGCACGCCTTGCACAGCCGCCACTTCCTTGATGCGCAGTGCCTGTGCGGGCCCGGCAAAGCCGACGGCCCCCAGGGCCAGCAGCAGCCACAGTGCGCGCGCCATGCGCTGCAGGGGAGTGTGGGACAAGGCTTTCATGGAACCGATTGTGGGCGGCCCCGCCAGAAACTAAAACCCGAAAAGCAGCCGGTTCACCGGCCTATTGCGTGGGTTTCGGAACCGGGGGGAATGCGGTCGGCGGCCTGCAGCGCGCCGTGCAGGTGCCAGGGCTGTTTTGCTGCGGAAAATATAAGAAAAATGGCCGTTGCCGCGCTACCAGTAAGCGTTAATTGCTATTGATAATATAGCATTAAATTGAGGCTGGTACTGCAGCCACAATCGTCCCAAAGCCTGGTGTCCGTCAAAACTGGCGCGGCCCCAGCGCGGGCCGCCGCGCAAGGGCCGCCCCGCCGCGCTGGCGGCGTCCCCCTCCCGCGCAGCGAGAGAGGGGTGAAGGCGCGCAGCGCCTCAGGGGGTGTCACTCTAGAACGGCGTGATGGTGTTGAAGAATCGGTTCATCCAGCCCATGGCCTGGGCCTCGTTCTGGGCGCCCCGGCCTCGCGATTCGACCCGCACATTGGCGACCTGGGTTGAGTTGACGACACTGCCCGGCTGCATCACGCGCGGGTCGATGGTGCCCGAGAAGCGCAGCACGTCCACGTTCTGATTCACGCCGATCTGCTTCTCGCCGGTCACGACCAGGTGGCCGTTGGGCAGCACGTCCACCACCGTGGTGGTGATCGAGCCAGTGAAGGTATTGGCGCTCTCGGTGCCACCCTTGCCGGAGAAGGTGTTTTCGGAACTGGCGCCCAGCTTGGTTTTGTCTGTCAGAGAAGCATTTACGAATGGCAGGTTGGTGATGCCCGCTGTTGCCTTGGATCCACGGTCCACCGTGGAGGAGGACTTCTGGCTGGCTGTAACGTTCTCGACAATCATCACCATCACGTTGTCGCCCACCATGCGCGCTCGGCGGTCTTCGAATGCGGGGCGGTAGCTTGCGTTGTGGAACAGGCTGCCGGTGACTGGTGGCGGTGTGCGCGGCGCGGCGGCGGCAACGGGTGGCGGCGTGGTGGGCAGGATGTCCACGGGCGGCGGCGGCGACAGGGTGGCGCAGCCTGTGGCCAGCAGCGCCAGTGCGGTAGATGCGATCAAGTGCTTCATGGCAATTCCTTCACATCACAGCTGCGACAGCTTGGCCAGCATCTGGTCCGAGGTCTGGATGGCCTTGGAGTTCATCTCGTAGGCGCGCTGGGTCTGAATCATCGTGACCAGCTCTTCCACCACGTTCACGTTCGATGCCTCCAGAAAACCCTGCTTGAGGACGCCCAGGCCGTTGGTGCCGGGTGTGCCCTGCTGGGGCTGGCCCGAGGCGGCGGATTCCTTGAACAAGTTCTGGCCGATGGGCTCCAGGCCCGCCGGGTTGATGAATGAGGCCATTGCCAGATTGCCCAGCGGTTGTGGCTGTGTGTTGCCAGGCACGGTGGCCGACACCACGCCGTCTGCGCTGATGGTCACGCTCGTGGCGTTGGCGGGCACGGTGATGCCGTTGGCCACGGGCAGGCCGCTGGAGTTGACCAGACGGCCCTGGGAATCGACCTGGAATGAGCCGTCACGGGTGTAGCCGATGGTGCCGTCGGGCATGGTCACTTCCAGGAAACCGTTACCGTTGATGGCCACGTCCAGATTGTTCTTGGACTCCTGCAGGCTGCCCTGCACGAAGTTGCGGCTGGTGGCCACGGTGCGCACGCCAAGGCCCAAATGCAGGCCGGTGGGCAGCTGGTTTTGCTCGGTGGTGTTGGCGCCTACCTGCCGCAGGTTCTGGTAGATCAGATCCTCGAACACCGCGTTGTTGCGCTTGTAGCCGGTGGTGGAGACGTTGGCCAGGTTGTGCGAGATGACGTCGAGCTGGGTCTGCTGGGCAGACATGCCGGTCTTGGCGATCCAGAGGGAGTTGATCATGGTGCTTCCTTTTGGCGTTGCAGCGCGCAGCGCGGCTTCAGCCGTTCATGCTCAGCAACTGGCTGGCGGTTTTGTCATTCGTCTCGGCGGACTGCAGCAGGCGCATCTGCTGCTCGAATTGGCGTGCAGCAGCAATCATCCCCACCATGCTTTCCACTGGGTTCACGTTGGAACCCTCCAATGCGCCCGACAGCATGCGGGCGTTGGCGTCGTTGGGCATGGGGTCGCCCGATGTGGTGCGGAACAGACCATCGTCGCCACGCTTGAGCGGGTCTTCTGCAGTGGGCGTGGCGAGTTTCAGGCGGCCAATCGCCTGCGCTGGCTGGCCGCCTGTTTTCGCTGTGATGGTGCCGTCGGACCCCAGCGATACCTCGGCGCCAGGGGGCACATCAATCGGAGCGCCGCCATCGGACAACACCGGTAGCCCGGTGGGCGTGAGCAGCTGGCCGCCCGCCGACACCTCGAAGCTGCCAGCGCGGGTGTAGGCTTCGATGCCATCCAGGCCCTGTACGGCAAACCAGGCATTGCCTGCGGCCATTGCGTCGAGGTTGCGGCCGGTGCGCTGAACGGGACCGGGGGTGTTGACGTAGCCCGAGGTGGCTTCCAAGGCAAACACGCGGGTCTTGGCGCCGTCGCCCTGCAGTGGCACAGATCGGAAGGTGGACATCTCGGCGCGGAACCCGCCTGTGGACGCGTTGGCCAGGTTGTTGGACAGCACGGCTTGCCGGTGGGCGGCGGCGTTTGCGCCCGTCATCGCGGTGTAGATGATGCGGTCCATGGGGGCTCTCCAGCGTGCAGGGTGGGGTCAGTGCAAGGTCAGCGGTCGATCAGCGCAAATTCACCAGGGTGGACATCACCTGGTCTTGCGTCTTGATGGTTTGGGCGTTGGCCTGGTAGGCGCGCTGGGCGGTCATCATGTTGACCAGCTCGGCTGTGAGGTCCACGTTGGAGTCCTCCAGCGCTCCCGAGCGCAGCGAGCCGAAGTTACCGTCGGTTGCGGTGCCCGCCACGGGCTGGCCCGATTCGAACGTGGCCACCCAGTTGTTGCTGCCCACCGAGGCCAGGCCCTGGGTGTTGCGGAAGCTCGACAGCGCCAGCTGGCCTTCGGCACGGGTCACCCCGTTGGAGTAACGGGTCATGATCATCCCGTTGTTCTCGATATTGATGCCGGTGAGTTCGCCCGAGGTGTAGCCGTCCTGGCTCAGGTTGGAAACAGCGAACTTGGTGCCGAACTGAGTCACTTTGTCCAGGCTCACAGCCACCGTGTAGGTAGGAAGGTTGTTGGGGTTGGGGGGCGTCGGATTGACGGTGAGTGGCAGCGAGAAGCCCGTGGCTGGCGGTGTAGCCACCGGGCCGGTAATGGCGCCGTTATTGTCAAACGTGATCTGGCCGATGGGCGTTGCCACCACGGGTGGCACTGCTGTCGGGTCATCCAACCTGTCGTATACGTCCCAGGTGTTGGCCGTGGCGGTTTTCTGGAAGTACAGGCTCACCGGCTTGGCCACGCCCTGGCTGTCGAACACATTGATGGACGTGCCATAGGTTGCGCGTGGTGTGGGTGGAATGGGCGGTGTGGCAGTGGGGTTGCCGGCCGCATTCGTGGCGCGTGCGTCCAGGTTGAACGCTGCAGTGATTTTCGTGGTCTGCTTGGCAGGAATGGGTTCGGCGGTGGGGAACACCATGGGGATGGGGTCGGTGCCGGTGCGCAGGCCTGTCACCGGGTCCACCGGATAGCCCATGACTTTGGCGTTGTCGTTGGTGATCATGTTGCCTTCCTTGTCCAGCTTGAAGTTGCCGGAGCGGGTGTAGGCAGGCGTGCCATCGGGCAGCGTGAGCGTGAAGAAGCCGTTGCCGTTGATGGCCACGTCCAGGCTGTTGCCCGTGATCGTGAGGTTGCCCTGGGTGAACTGCTGTGCAACCGCTGCCACTTCCACGCCGATACCAGCGTTGGAGCCGCCAGCCGAACCGATGGCGGAGGCCACCATCTCTGCGAACTCCGCGCGCGAAGCCTTGAACCCCACGGTGTTGGAGTTGGCAATGTTGTGTCCGATGACGTCGAGGTTCTTGCTGGCGGCATTCAAGCCCGACAGGCCTTGCTGAAAACTCATGGTGTTCTCCTGATAGGGGCTGGGAAAGGGGCGGTTAGACCAGGGCCTTGATCTGGCTGTAGTTGATGGTTTTGCCGTTGGCCAGCGTCAGCTTGAGCTGGCCGTCTTCGGCGCCTGCGGCTGTGACCTTGGACAGGGCCAGGGGTGTGCTCGACAGCTTGGTGGAGCCGTTGACCGCCGTGACACGGAACTGCAGCGCATCGGTGGTGCCTGTGTATTTGCTGGCGTCCCAATCGAAGGTGTGGCGGCCTGCGGCCTTGGCGCCCAGGTCGATGGTGTCCACCACCTGGCCGCCTGCCGTCGTGACCTCGATCTTCACGTTGGTGGCGGCCGAGGGAATCTCGAAGCCGCCCTTGCCCGCCTTGTCGGCCACGGCGAGGCTGGAGCCTTCGGTCATCACGTTGCGTCCGATGAGCGCAGTGCCCTGCATGACCTGCAACGAGTTGAACTGCTCGGACATGCTCTGCATGGTCTGGTTGAGCTGCTGAATGCCGGTCACCGTGTTGATCTGCGCTATTTGCGAGGTCATCTGGGCGTTGTCCAGGGGGTTCATCGGGTCCTGGTTGTTGAGCTGCGCGACGAGCAGCTTCAGGAACCGGTCTTGTGCTGCCGCCGGGTCAGTAGCGGCGTTGGCTTTGGCGCCAGTCGCGTCGGTGACCGTGGGAGCGCTGGTGGCGGAGTTGAGGATCATGGCGTAGTCCGTCCTGAAGTTATTGGCCCATTTGCAGGGTTTTGAGCAGCAGCGACTTGGCTGTGTTCATGACCTCAACGTTGTTCTGGTACGAGCGCGAGGCCGAGATCATGTTGACCATCTCCTCGACCGCATTCACGTTGGAATGCGTGACATAGCCCTGCTCATCGGCTGAGGGGTGGGCGGGGTCGTGCACACGGCGACCGGGCACGTTGCTCTCGCTCATCCCGCTCACGCGTACACCGGCAGCGCTTTCCGCGCCCATATCGGCCGTCTGGAAAATCAACTGGCGGGCCTTGTAGGCCTTGCCGTCGGGGCCTGCGACGGCATCGACGTTGGCCAGGTTGCTGGCCACCACGTTGAGCCGCTGTGACTGCGCGCTGACGGCGCTGCCGGAGACGTTGAAGATGGAGAACATGGACATGGTGTGGCTCGCTTTCTATGCTGCGCTGCTGGCTTACTGCCCCTGGATGGCGCTGAGCATGGTTTTGGCGCCCCCGTTGATGAAGCGCAGCGTGGCCTCATACCGTACGGAGTTGTCCACGAAGTTCGCACGCTCGCGGTCCAGATCCACCGAGTTGTTGTCCAGGCTGGGCTGCGTCTGCACCGCGTAGCCCAAGGCGCCCTGCCGGTCGATGCTGGCAGTGGTGGGCACGGTGGACAAAGGAATGTGGCGCGGGTCGGTGGAGCCCGTCATGCCATGCGATCCGCTGGTGGCAAGGCGTGTGACGCCCGAGCCAGAGCTCGTGCCTGAGCCCGAGGAGCCGATGCCCGTGGCTTCTCGCAGCGCGTCGCCAAACTTGAAGTCGCGTGCCACATAGCCAGGGGTATCGGCATTGGCAATGTTGCTGGCGATGGCGCGCTGACGTTCCGCACGCAGCACCAGGGCGTTGCTGTGGAAATTCAGCTGGTTGGTCATCTTGTCAAGCATGTTTGCCTCACACCATCGGTTGCAAAGTCGCCAGCCCCAGGGGCTTTTTTGGCGTTGCCTGATTATGGAAACTGCGGTCTTTTCCTAAAGCGCGAAGAGCGTGGAAATGGATGGGCAGTTCCGGGTTTTGGGCGGGCGCCGTCTGCCTATAGTTCTTGGTGTGAAATGGCCCCTGCCCCCGATGGGCTGGCCACCCGATGCCCAGGAGGTTCCATGTCCATTCCCCCCCGTTTTTTGCTTTCCCTCCCGGTTGTGTCGGTCCGTTCTCCCGCGCTGCGCCCTGCGGGTGCCGCTTGGCGGGCCCTTTGTCTGGTGGTGCTGGGCACGCTTGCCCTGGGCACCGGTGGCGCTGCCAGCGCCCAGGCAGCGAGTGATCCTTCGGCGGACCTGGGCCCGCTGACGCAGCGCTGGCTGGATGACACCCTGGCGCGCAGCGCGCCCACCGGGTTACCTTTGCGGATGGAAGTGAGCGTTGGCTCACTGGACTCGCGTTTGCGACTGGCGCCTTGCGCGCGCGTGGAGCCCTATTTGCCGGTGGGCTCCCGCTTGTGGGGGCGCACCCGGCTCGGATTGCGCTGTGTAGAGGGACCCACTGCCTGGAATGTGTTCCTGCCGGTCACCATCAAGGCGTTTGGCCCGGCTTGGGTACTGACCGGCAATGTGGCACCCGGTGCCGTCTTGACTGCCAATGACGCCACGGAGGCCGAGGTGGACTGGGCCGCCGAAACTGCGCCAGTGATGGCGAATCCGGACCTCTGGGTGGGGCAGGTGGCTGCACGCCAGCTGGTGGCAGGCCAGGCCCTGCGCCAGACCATGGTGCGGGCCCCCATGCTGTTTCGCGCCGGGGCCCAGGTGAAGGTGGTGGTTCAGGGGCCGGGGTACGCCGTCGCGTCGGCGGGGCAGGCGTTGTCGGCCGGGGCTGTGGGTCAAACTGTGCGCATCCGCATGGAGAATGGGCGCATCGTCAGTGGAATAGTGAACGAAGGCGGAACAGTGGATGTCACTCTTTGATGACGCCCCGGTGATAAATGGCTAAAGTCCGGGTCAAACGGGTCGAAAACATTGCTACTGTGCCCCACATCATGCGGGGTGGTGGAGAGAGCGATGAAGATAGGTCAAAAACCGGAACTCCCGGGCGCATTGCCGCAGACTGGGCTTGCCAAGCAAGCCAAAAGTCCTGCCAGCGCTGCTGAAGGAGCCACCAAAGACGCCTTGGCTGCAGCGTCAACCGCCGGTGTGCCCGTCACGGTCTCCATCGCTGCCCAAAGCCTAAACCCCGCCTCCCGCGTGGCCGGTGATTTTGACGCTGGCAAGGTCAAGGCAGTCCGCGCTGCCATCGAAAAGGGTGAGTTTTCTGTCGATGCCGAAGCCATCGCCGACAAGTTGCTGTCCAACGCCCAGGAGATCCTGACCCGTTCGCGGGGTTGAACCCGCTTTGCAGACTGGCGTGATCCATCGCACAATGCGCCATGTCGCTGGAAGAATCCCTCTCGGCTGTCGAGCAGCTGATCGATAAAGTCACTGCCGCCCTTCTTGCGGCAGACCCCCAATCCCTGGAACAGCATAGTGTGGCCCTGCGTGACGCTGCGGCACTGTTTGCGCGCGCGCTGGAGCAATCCACGGCACTTGGGGTGCCTTTGCCTGCAGCTGTACGAAAGCGGGTGGAAGCCATCAGCGGGATGCTGGTCGTGCAGCGCGACAACTTGGCGCGGCTTTCAGCCGTGACAGACCGCCAGGCGGCGGGCTTGTTGCCTCCCTCTAGTGCAGCACCGACCTATGGTGACGGTCTATCAACACGCGCAGCCAAGCCGGGTGTGGCACGCATCTACCGTTCTGCAGGCTGACTGGGGTATAGGCCCTGACACGGCGCGCCCCGTGAGGCGCGGCGAAAGCGCAAGGTCAATGCGCGCGCATCTTGGCACGAAGGCGGGCAATGGACTGGCTGTGCAACTGGCACACCCGCGATTCCGTGACACCAAGCACCGCTGCAATCTCCTTGAGATTCATGTCGTGCTCGTAGTACATGCCCATGATGTGCTGCTCGCGTTCGGGCAGGCTCTTGATGGCGTTGACCAGTGAGGTCTTGAGGCGCTGGTCGCGCAGCAGCTCGACGGGGTCGGCATCGGCGTCAGCGACATGGCGGTCCAGAAACCCGTCCTCGTCGTCGTTGCCATGGGTCATGTCTTCCAGGTACACCAGCTGGGTGCCCCGGACCTTGCCCAGCAGGTTCTGGTAGTCGGGCAGGCTCATGCCCATTTCGCTGGCAATTTCTGATTCGAGCGGGCTGCGGCCCAGTTTCTGCTCCAGCCGGTGCACGGCGTGCTCGATGTCTTTCTGGCTCTTGCGCGAGCTGCGGCTCATCCAGTCGCCCTCGCGCAGCTCGTCGAGCATGGCGCCCCGGATGCGCTGGGTGGCAAAGGTCTCGAACTGCACGCCCTGGGCGACTTCGTAGCGCGACAGCGCTTCGGCCAGGCCCATCATGCCGACCTGGATCAAGTCATCCAGCTCCACATTGGGCGGCAGCTTGGCGATCATGTGGTGCGCAATTCTCCGTACCAGCGGCACATGCTGGCGGATCATGGCATCGCGATCAAGCTGGCCTTTGGCGGTGTACATCAGATCAACGGCTCCGGAAAAATCAACTCAATGGCTCCGGACAAAATGCGCAGGCATGTCTGCCAAGTTGCTGGCTCGCAGCGCAGTCAGCGATCCGTTCATGGTGCCCGCATTTTCCAGCAGTTGCAAGGCAAGGCGCTGAAGCTCCTGGGGGCTCTGGGTGGCGATAGTGGTGGTTCGAACGGGACCGCCCAGGTGGCGCTCGGCACATGCCTGCAGCGTCATAAGCTGTGACTGGGCCTTGCGGCGCTCGGATGTCGTGTTGCTGTGCAGCAAAGCGGCCACCATGCAGGGTAGCCCGGTGTGCAAGGCGATCTGCTTGAGGCTCTTGTAGCTTGACATCACTCCTGCCGCGCCGCCGCCCATGACCACCAGGGGCACCGTGGCAGTGTGGGTCAGCAATGGACCCAGCGTGGATGCTGGGGCGTGAATCACCATCAGGCCATAGGTCCTGAAGTAGGGCAGCAGGTCCTCCATGGGCGAGCGCGTGGTATCGCCCGCCTTGCGGCTGAGGTGTTGCAGGCCTTTGGCTGCCGGGATCACGGCGAGTGAGGATGCCGTGGCCCCCAGATTCAGCTGCGCGCTGTCGTTCCACGAGGCGTGTTGCAGCAGGTGCAGGAGGCCCGGGCTGCTGTCTGTTTCCAGGGCTGTGCCGTCTAGTACAACGACGGGGTAACCAAGGCGCTGCAGGCTGGCGCAGATTTGCCAGAGCGTTTCGAGCCCGCTCCCGGTATTGCCCTGGCTGACCACAGCCAGCATGCGCAGTTCGGCCTGCGGCGTGAAACTGTGTAGGCCGGTGGCCTGGTGAAAACCAAGATCAAGCATCGACCAGCCCCCCTTCGGTGATGGTGTCGGGGGAGTGCGAAAAGAAGAAGTTCAGGTCAGTGGCCTTGGGGTCGAACGCCGACTTGGCCGGGGCGCGCATCGAGGTGCTGATGAGCTGGTGCGCGTTGGCTCGCTCCCAGTCCTCGGGTACGCGCTGGCCGTTGGTCACGCCGCGCAGCACCATCTGGTGGCGGATCAGTGCATCGATTGCAGGGCCGAGCTTCACGGCCTCATCCACCTTGGACAGGATGGCCTGTTGCGAGCCGTCGGTCTTGAATGCGGTGAGCACGTCATCCAGCGTGTCGCCGTGGCAGCCAGCGTTCAGCACCAGCAGGCGGTTCACGTGAGGCAGGTCCAGCACGTCCAGCATGTCGCGCTTGCGCGGGTCGCGGGGGGCCACGCCGGTGGTGTCAATGAGCACCATTTTTTTCCCCGACAGCAGGCCCAGCAGGTCCTGCAGCGCGGCGCGATCATGTGCCAGGTGGGCCACGATTCCCAGCATGCGGCCATAGGTGCGCAGCTGTTCGTGGGCGCCCACACGGTAGGTGTCGAGCGTGATCAGTCCCACACTGCCGGGGCCGTGAATGCGCGCGCACATGGCGGCCAGCTTGGCCGTGGTGGTGGTCTTGCCGACGCCGGTGGAGCCCACCATGGCGAAGATGCCGCCTTGTTCGTAAAGGGGGGGGTCGGTCTGGTCGGTCTTAAGGTTGCGTTCCAGCACCTCCATCAGCCAGCGCACCGATTCGCCCGCCGACAGGTCTTCGGGCATGCGTTCGAGCACGGCGCGGGCCAGCGACGGTGAGTAGCCCGCGCGGATCATCTTGAGCATCAGGTTGGACTGGATCGGGTTCTGGCGCGCCTGACCTAGCCAGGCCAGTGTGTTGAAGCGGTCTTCGATCAACTCCTTCATGGAGTGCAGTTCGTTCATCAGGCTTTGCTGATTGCTCGACTGGATCAGGTGCGCGCTGGCCGCTTCCTGCCGGCGGCGGGGTGGCTCTGGCGGAATATCCATAGGGATGGTGCGCAGCGGGTTGTGGCGCGCCACTGCCGGGGCAGGCGTGCGTTCGCGCTCCCTTTCAGGTTCCTGGTCGCGGCTGCGCTCCGACAGCGTCGGCGCTTCCACCGCGCCGTGCAGGGCCTCGTGGCGGCGGCGCAGCATGCGCTCGCGCACATAGTCCTGGAACGACAGCGTGCTCATCGCCAGCTGTTCGGTGTCCTCCTCCACCGGGTTGCGACCCAGGCCTGCTGCCGCCGCCTGGCTGGCCAGGCTGGAACGGGCAGGCTGCGTGCTGCTGCGTGGGGCGCTGGGGGCAAGCAGCGG
>NZ_QAIH01000102.1 GCF_003060895.1 Acidovorax sp. HMWF029
CCCCATTGCCGCAGCACCCCTGGGCCTGGGTATCACCTATGGGCCGAAGGTTTTGAACTTCTCGTGGCTACCGGCCACCCATGCCACCAGCTACACCGTGTACGAAGACCCCGATGGCGCAGGCCCGCTGGCGGCTGCGCAGATTGGCTCCACCGCAACCACCACGCTGGCGCATGCGGTGCCAGTGTTGCTGCACCAGCGGCTGAACGCCACTTACACAGTGCGGGCCTGCAATATCAGCGGGTGCAGCGTCTCGTCGGCCCCGGTGGCGGCAGACATGGTGCAGGCCGTTGGTTACTTCAAAGCCTCCAGCACCACGGCTGAAGCGCGGTTTGGGAACAGGGTGGCCTTGTCCGCCAACGGCACCACGCTGGCTGTTGGGGCCTATGGCGAGGGGGGCAACACGGGGGCGGTGTACGTCTTCACCCGCACCGGCAGTACTTGGACACAACAGGCGCGCATTACCGCGCCTGGTGGCGACGCCAACGACTACTTTGGCAACGCAGTGGCTCTGTCGGCCGACGGCAACACGCTGGCCATTGGTGCGGATGGTGAAAGTGGCGACCAGACAGGAACCTTCGCGGTGATGCCTCCGAGCAACAACCTGGCCAGCAGCTCCGGCGCGGTGTACGTGTATTCCCGCTCGGGCAGCGCCTGGTCGCAACAGGCCTTCATCAAGGCCAGCAACACTTTTGCGTTCGACCTGTTCGGCGCGTTTGTTGCGCTCTCGGCCGATGGCAATACCCTGGCTGTGGGCGCCTACTATGAGAGCGGCGACCTGACCGGCGCCCATGGCAATGCGGCGTTCGCGTCCTCCGGCGCAGCCTATGTGTTCAGCCGTACCGGCACCAGTTGGGCGCAGCAGGGCTACATCAAGGCATCTAACGCGGGGGCAGGGGATTTTTTTGGGATCTACCTCAGCCTGTCTGGCAGCGGCGACACGCTGGCGGTGGGTGCATTCTTTGAGCGTAGCGCCTCGGCAGCCACCCCGGGCGACGACTCTTTGCAGGACGCCGGGGCTGCCTATGTGTTCCAGCGCAATGCTGGGGTCTGGGCGCAGCAGGCCTACCTCAAGGCGCCCAGCCCTCTGGCACTGGACCGTTTTGGCGTAGCGGTCATGCTGTCGGGGGACGGCAACACGCTGGCAGTGGGCATGGACGGAGACAGCAGCGACCACACGGGCGTCTATGTGGTGCAGCCTGCCAGCAACAGCCTGGCACTCAACTCGGGGGCCGTGTTTGTCTACACCCGCGCAGGCGGCACCTGGCAGCCGCAGGCCTACCTGAAGGCCTCCAACACCCGCACTCCTCACCGCTTCGGCAACAACCTCGCCATGTCCAGTGACGGCAACACGCTGGTGGTGCCCTCTTACCGCGACAACAGCGCCGCCACGGGCTTCAACGGCAACCAGGCCGACACCACGGCCGCCGATGCGGGCGCCGTGCTGGTGTTTCGCCGCACCGCAGGCACCTGGGCGCAACAAACCTATCTGAAAGCGCCGAACACCGGCAGTGGCGACCGCTTTGGTGGCCGGGTGGCGCTGTCGGGCGACGGCAACACGCTGGCTGTCGGGGCTTCGACCGAAGACGGAGGGGCGAACGGCATTGGCGGCAACCAGGCCGACGAAAGCCGCACCAACGCGGGCGCGGTGTACCTGTACTGAGAGGCTGCTGCCAGGGCATTTGCGCGAAGCTCTTGCGTGCAGCCAAAAAACTCTTCGCCTTTGGGCGGGTTGCGCGGCCTGGGTCAGAGGGTGCTGGAGCAGGCCGCTTGGCGGTGTTCACCATTCCTTTGCGCCCGCCTTACCCGTGGCTTTTGAAAGCAGCCACGGGTTTTTTTGTCTGTCCACGTCGCGCATCATTGTTCCAAATACTGAAACAGTCAGTTCGCGACCAGATAGTTTTT
This sequence comes from Acidovorax sp. HMWF029, assembly GCF_003060895.1. GTDB lineage: Bacteria > Pseudomonadota > Gammaproteobacteria > Burkholderiales > Burkholderiaceae_C > Acidovorax. The sequence continues at coordinate 1,906 of NZ_QAIH01000102.1, forward strand.
CCTTGAACACCATCGGCGTACAGTTCATCCCATCGATGAGCCGAACCCGCAAGGCGACTCACCGAACCCGGTTCAGGAATGGTTTTTTGACCCGGCTTTTTTGAGACGCTTTTTAACTTCAAGGATTTTCATCATGAACAACACCGCACGTTTCCTCTCTATCGCCGCTGTTGCTGCTTTCGCCTCTTTTGGCGCCCACGCCGACGAAGCCGATGCTTCGCAGTTCGCCACGAAGTTTGAAACCAACCGTACCCGCGCCGAAGTGGCCGCCGAAGCCGCCACCGTGGCCCAGACCCGCTCCATCGAGCCCGCTGGTTCGCGTGTGGTGACCTACAAG
>NZ_QAIH01000103.1 GCF_003060895.1 Acidovorax sp. HMWF029
CCTCCGCACCAGCGTCCCCTGCCTTGGCAACGCCCCCCTGTGCAGTCAGAAACAGGTACAGCGCCTTCGCATCCACATCACTCAACTGCCCCAGAGATTCAAACGGCATCGCCTGGATCGGCGTGCCATCCGGCCGCTTGCCGGTGCGCAGCATTGCTACAAAGCTGGCGGCCTCAGGGTAGCGGGCCATGGTGCTGTCGGCGCTTTGGCTGCCAGGGCGGATGTCGGCCGCGTCGGGCCAGTCGGGCGGGCCGCCAGGGATCTTGCCGCCCGCCAGGTTGGCGCCATGGCAGCCGATGCACATGTTGGCCACGTACTGCCCGTTGGCCACCGTGACCCCCGCAGGCACGGGGCGCGAAGGTGCCAGCTGGTGGTCGATGCGTGCGGCGGCGTCGAGGATGGCGCCCAGGCCGTACAGCACCCAGGCGGGGCGGGGCAGTTCCACCACGGCCTGTGCGCCCTCTTGGGGCTTGAACTGGCGTACGTACGACACCAGTGCATTCAGGTCATCGTTGGTCCAGCGGTTGTAGTCTTCGCTGGGCATGACCAGCAGTGGGCGGCCGTTGGGCTTGACGCCGTGGCGGATCACGCTGTTCCAGTCTTCGGGCTGGTAGCGCGCCACCACGCCAGCGGGCGTGATGTTGGGGCCCACGATGCGCGTGCCCTTGCCGTCGTTGACAAACTCGCGGCCCGTGCCTTGCGCGCCATGGCAGTCGGTGCAGCCGCGCGATGCATACAGATACCGCCCACGCTCTATGGTCTGCGCATCGGTGGTGTAGGCGACGGGGCGGGGCTTGATGTCGATGTAGCGGGTGCGTTTTTGTTCGGCCAGATACAGGCCGCTGGCGGCGGTGGCCACAACGACCACTCCCAGCAGCAGCGTGCCGCCTGCGGTCCATTTGATCCAGCGTTTCATGGTGGTATCCCTCTCTTTTGAATGAATGGCGACTGAACGCCAGCGCAGCGCATCTGCGCGTTCAGGCGCCGGATTCTGGATTCGAAGAAGCGGTTTGTGACGCCCTCCCGCTGCAGGGGGTGGAACAGCCGGTGACATTTGTCACACACTGCCCGGCAGTGTGCGGGCTGTGCGCCAACGCCCGGGTGCTTTGAACAGGGTCTTAGCGCTCGATGGTCTTGTTCCAGCGTGTGTTCCAGGCCGGGCGGTTGGCGTTGACGCTGTCCCAATCCCGCATCACCGCGTTTTTCATCCACTGCGTGATCTGCGCAACCTGGGCCGCACCTTCATCCACGGCCGGTGCCTTGGGGTTGGTGGGGATCACCTTGCCGACAGAGGTCGTTTACGAACTGTTCATAGTGCCCGCTGTCCGCAAAAGCGGCAGCTGCCAGGCGACTACCGCCGTCGGGCTGGTGGCCCGGCGAAGATGAGCAAAGCCGTGGATAGCGCTTTTGCGGGCGACCCTGTGGGCAAGGCTGCACGAGGCCGCACTCTGCATTGCGCACCTTGTCCAGGTCCACAGCATGGGTGGCGGTGCACGCGTTGACTGGGCCCTTGTGCTGCTTTGCGGTCGCCAAAAAAGATCGCAGTCAGGCTCCCAGAAATACCGACAGAGCTTGTGCCACCTGCGCGCGTGCATCGCTGTCAACCACTTGGTTGTGGGCCATCACCACCCGTGAAAACGGCCAGCGCAGCACACGCTCTGCACTGCGGGCCGCCGCAGTCCGGTCACGCACCAGCGCTCGCACCGTGAGCGGCACGGCCAGCTGGCTGCGCACCCCCGTCAGCGTGGCATAGGCCCGCGTGGGCCAGGGCAGATCGCCAGCCATCCACTGCAGCAGGTCCGTCACGATCAACGTGGCCGTCGGCCGGTGAAACCACACTGACTCATTGCCCGCCGGAATACCCTCGAAGGCAAAGTGCTCCAGGTCCGGCAGCCACTCCGGCAGGTCGCCCGCAGGCAGCACGCGCAGCCTTGCGGCAAGGTCTGGCCGCTTTTGCGCAAGCCCTTGCGGGCCGTAGACCACTGCGCCCGGAAAGGCCTGTGCACAGGGCGCCAGAAACAGGTGGTGCATCTTGTTCGGCGCCACGATAAAGGCCACGCTGCCGAGGTCTTGCACCTGGCGCAACAACGCGCTGCCGGGCGGCATCGGAGTGGGTGAGTGGATCAAAAGCTTGCGCCCTGGCAGCCGCACCACTGTCATGCGCGTGGTGATGGGAAGGCCGTTGGCCTTGAAAGCGTGGGTGGCGTGCCAGAGGTGGGTGTCGAGGGGTTCAAGTTGCATGGCGCGGGATGGTGCCCGTGCGTTGGGGTGGGGTCTTGAACGAAGGCGACAATGATCGGGATTCTGCTTTTGTTTAGGGTTGTGGTAAGCCTGCCCCGATCCGCCGTGAGGGTCGATTCGTCCCCGACATGAGGGGCGGCGTCGCACAAATAAGCCTTTGAGGAGGAAACCGCGAAGAACGCCAATGCTTGTGTTCAGGGCGCAAACGCGATGGGGACTCTGGCAGGGGTCTCACGACCAAAGCTCACAAGCAGCGCCAGTGTGCCATCGTGTACGGATGGGGCTTCACGCAACTGCGAGTGCGCACTGTTCGCCGGGCGCCGCATGCGTTTTGGGCAGCTGCTCGCAACACCGGGCGCCGCCCCGACTCCGCCGACGCTCCCAAGCTGATCGGCAACCAACCAAGTAGTGACTCAGGGCGGGGGGGGCTGTTCCTGATGGAGGCGGTGCCCGAATGGCTTGCTCGCGCATCCAACTGTGCAAGGTGACCATCGCGTGGTCGAAATTTCTGTAGACAAAAGTTGGTGGCGCAGTGCTGGGCGGCCCCTCGGCTTGCCCGTCGCTCCCCGGTGGGGCGACCATTACCAACCATGCCGTAGTAGCCAGCCCCGGCGGTGCAACTGCAATAGCAGGTGGCTGAAATACTGCCGGAGGACGCAAATAATGAAGAATTTTGGGGTGCCTCACCCCTTGTCGGGCCTGAAAAATCGTTTGGAGCCCATTTTGGGCGGTCGGTGTTTTCCGCAGGCGATAGGAGTACCAGTATTTCAGTAGGCTGCAAAAGGCAATAAAACGCTTGACTTCGTGAATCCCTGTAACTAGTACTTTGGCGGTACATCGACGCTGAGTGGCGCGGCCAGCTCAGAATTGACAGTCGCCTTCACCAGCGTCGCTGCCGGTGTGTGTGCCGTCAGTGGCACAACACTGACCCTGGTCACGCCTGACACCTGTATCATTTCTTGAATCAGTCAAAAACAGGCAGTTACAATGCTTTTGCGCAGGGCATAGCCAACTCTTGCGTTTTTTGCCGTAGTGCCCGGTGCGCAGTTTGGCGCAACTGAAACCATGGTTAATGCGCGGTGTTTTGCCGCCCAATTCTCTGGAGCATGTAATTGCAAGCATTCGCTTTATCTTCAAAATTCTTTGTTTTATTTATGCATATTTTATTGCATTTCTTTTCCAGATATTCGGGGCGGAGGTTTTTGGCGGATGCAAGGATGGGCGTGAAAACTGCTTGGCTCACATTGTTTATGCTATTTGGTATGGCTGGTACAAGCTTGGCTGATACTGCTCCATCAACTTCTTGCACCATTAACATCACCAATACCGGTGCCGCCAGTTATACATACATTTATACGTTGCAAAATTTGAACCAGTGCGATCCGGGTGTGCACGGAATGGGATCGGGCGGGGGCGTATTCACCGATACAAACGGAAATACCGGTGGAGTTCCTACGAGTGCTGGAGGCAACCTGCTTCCGAATAGTCAGCCTGGCTATCAATATTTTAACGGTTTTATCTATACCCCTCCAAGCATCGGGTATACCGGTAACGATACAGTGGTGATTTACTATCAGGATCAACTTTCAGCACTGTTTGGTATAGTTAATTTAACACTGAATGTAACTGGCGGTGCCACAGCGCCAGGCGCACCAACCGGTGTGAGTGCAATCCCGGGTAATGCATTGGCCTCAGTCAGCTTCACGGCGCCAAGCTCGAACGGCGGTGCGGCCATTATTGGCTATACCGTGACAGCCACCCCGGACGGTAACACAGCATCAGGGGCATCCAGTCCGATCAATGTAACGGGTCTGACCAACGGTACTACATATACATTTACCGTTAAGGCGATCAATTCGGCTGGAACGGGCATTGCGTCTGTTTCTTCCTCACCGGTGACACCAAGAACGGTACCTGGTACGCCAGCTGCACCAACCGCGATCGCGGGGGATGGTACTGCCAGTGTGAGCTTCAGTGCACCTGCTTCGAATGGCGGTGCAACGATCACCAGTTATACCGTGACCGTGTTTGAGACTGGTGCGACCTTTACTGGTGCCAGCAGTCCTATCACTGTGACGGGACTGACTAACGGTACTGACTATACGTTTACGGTGAGGGCAAGCAATATCGCGGGTACCGGTCCGGCGTCTCTCAGATCAACGGCGGTCATACCGAAGGCAGCACAGACCATTACCTTCAATAATCCAGGTACCTTGAACTTTGGCACGACACCAACACTGAGCGCCTCAGCCAGCTCGTTTTATCCGGTTAATTTCAGCAGCGCCACCACTAGCGTGTGTACTGTCAGCGGCAGCACATTGTTTTTCGTGACAGCAGGTACCTGTACTATCAATGCGAATCAGGCAGGTAATAGCGTCTTCGCAGCCGCGCCTCAGGTACAGCAAACCTTTGCTGTCAGCGCCATCGTACCGGGTGCACCGGCTGCACCAACGGCAACCGCAGGTAATACTACGGCCAGCGTGAGCTTCAGTGCACCTACTTCGAATGGTGGTGCGGCGATCACCAGCTACACAGTGACGGTGGTTGAAACTGGAGCGACCTTCAGCAGTGCGGCAAGTCCAATCAGCGTCACTGGTCTGACTAACGGTACGGCGTATACCTTTACCGTCAAAGCGACTAACAGCGCAGGTACAGGTCCGGCATCGGGCGCTTCGACAGCGGTGACCCCGAAAGCGACACAGAGCATTACCTTCAATAATCCAGGCAGCCAGAATTTTGGTACCACGCCGACGTTGACTGCGACCGCCAGCTCGACTTTAGCTGTTGCGTTCAGTAGCGCCACCACTGGCGTATGTACTGTCAGCGGCGGCACATTGACTTTCGTGACAGCAGGTAACTGTACTATCAACGCCAATCAGGCAGGTGATGCCAGCTTCGGTGCTGCGCCCCAGGTACAGCAAACCTTTGCAGTCAACGCCATCGTACCGGGTGCACCGGCTGCGCCAACGGCAACCGCAGGTAATACCACAGCCAGCGTGAGCTATACCCCACCGGCATCGAATGGTGGTGCGGCGATCACCGGCTATACCGTGACCGTGAGTCCGGGCGGCGCGACCTTCAGTGGTGTGGCAAGTCCGATCAGCGTGACCGGTCTGACCAATGGTACGGCGTATACCTTTACTGTCAAAGCGACCAATAGCGCAGGTACAGGTGCGGCATCGACCGCTTCGACCGCGGTCACACCAAGCACCGTACCGGGTGCACCGACCGGTGTTGTGGGCACAGCCGGAAACGGACAAGTGTCTGTCGCTTTTACCGCACCGGCATCTGATGGTGGTGGCGCGATCACAGGCTACACGGTCACTGCGAGCCCTGGTGGGGCGACTGTCAGCGGTGCGGCCAGCCCACTGGTTGTCACTGGCCTGACGAATGGCACGGCATACACGTTCACAGTCACTGCGACCAATCAGGCAGGCGCCAGCGCGGCATCCACGGCATCTGCCGCTGTAACGCCACGTCTGCTCACTGTGTCGAACACCGTGCCCGGCATGGCAGGTACGGCCACAGCCACCCTTTCGGGGGGCGGCTCTTCCTGTACGCTGAAGCCAACCAGCGGATTTGGCTCTGTGAGCAACCCTGCAAGCGCAGACAAGCCCATGCCCTATGGGGAATACGCTTTCGAGTCCACAAGCTGCACAGGGACTGTGACAATGGCGATTACCTATCCACAAGCCCTGCCGGCCGGGGTGCAGTTCTGGAAGTTCGGTCCTGCTACAGCCGCAGTGGGTAATGTGGTGGCTGCGTCCACATGGTTTCAGCTCAGCGGTGTGAGCATCAGCGGTGACCGCAAGACGGTGACGTACAGCATTGCGGATAACGGCGCGGGTGACTCCGACGGAACTGTCGGCAGCATCCGTGATCCATTCGCACCAGTGGTGCTTGCCGCCGCGAGTGATCCCGCCGCCATCCCGGTAGATGCCCCATGGGCCCTTGTATCTTTGTCGGCCATGCTTGGGTTGCTGGCAGTGCGTTGGCAACGACGCCAAGCACGACGGGGATAAGTGCATAGCGCCGATGGATCGATCTCCAGAGTCTGTTGGCGCGTGTGCTGGGTTGATCAGATCCGTCCCAATGTGCCGATTGGGGCGTGACCACCAAATGACGGCTTAGAACGCTCTCCAGCACACCTTTGGGACAAGCTGCCAATGGTCAATGCTGGATCGGCGTTCTTGTCGGTTTGACGTTGGCGCCCACACTGAGCGTCAGGGCCTTCGCGGAGCGCTACCGCGCGAGCGGTTTAGTCCAATGGCCGATAGCTGCCGCGCAAGGTCCCGATACGGGCATGAAGTGTTAGTTACTTAGTTAGGTTTTTTGCGTCAGTTTTGATAGCTATAGCTGCTTCGAAATATGGCGCAAGAGGTCATTCTGATTGCCGTCTCATTCGCTTGGTGATGTGCAGCAGTCGACCGACCGTTGCGAGCGCTCGGCTCTCAACCTTGCTGCTGTCCCCCGCACTCCCCCACGACCCAATCCCTGAACGCCTTCACCAGTGGCGTCTGCGCTCGCGCTTCCGGGTACACCAGGTAGTACGCATCGGTGCTCGTCAGCACCTGGTCTGACAGCTCCACCAAACTCCCCGTCGCCAGCTCCTGCTCAATCAAAAAGCGTGGCAGCAGCGCCGCCCCCAGGTGCGAGACCGCAGCCTGCGCAATCATGGCGAAGTGCTCGGACTGCGGGCCGCGCAGGGCCAGGGCGGTGGGGGCGCCCACCAACTCGAACCACTCGGCCCATTGCGTGGGGCGGGTGCTTTGCTGCAGCAGCACCACGCGCGTCAGGTCGTGCGGGGTGTGGATGCCGTGGCGGTCGCGGTAGGTGGGGCTGCACACGGGCACGGTTTCTTCGTGCATCAGGTATTCGCACACGGCGCCCGCCCAGTGGGGCGTGCCGAAGTGGATGGCGGCGTCAAACGGCGTGCCCGCAAAGTCAAACGGCTCGGTGCGGGCCGAGAAGTTGACCATGGCCTCGGGGTGCAGCGCCATGAAGCCGCCCAGTCGCGGGATGAGCCAGCGCGTGCCCAGCGTGGGCAGCACGGCCAGGTTGAGCAGGCCGTCGGTGCTGGAAAACGCCATGGCTTTTTGTGTGCTGGCCGACAGTTGCTGCAGTACGTTTTGCACGTCTGCGGCATAGACGCGGCCCGCGTCGGTCAGCACCACACGCTGGCGCACGCGGTGGAAAAGGGCGGTGCCAATCTGATCTTCCAGCTGCCGGATCTGGCGCGACACGGCGCTTTGCGTGAGGTGCAATTCTTCCGCCGCGCGCGACACGCTTTGGTGGCGGGCGGCTGCCTCAAAGGCCAGCAGGTCGGCGGTGGAGGGGAGGAAGGCGCGGCGCAGCAGGGTCATACCGGGTTATGCACTGTGGGAATGATGAATGGTGCCAAAAATTAAGCCTTTTGAGCCTCTTCCGCGCTATGGATATAGGGTGGCGGTCCTGATTTTTTCAGGCACTTCATTCTGATTTGTGATCAAGTAGTTCCATTTTTTCGCTATCCAGCGCGACGCGATTGGCGGATATTGGCGCATTCATTGCGTGTTTTCTCCCACGCTGTTTGCTTCTCTCTGCTTTCACCCATCCTCGCGAGTCGCCATGTCTGCCACCCTTGCCGCCACCCCTGTTGCCACTCCCCTTGTGTCTGAAGTCGATCAATTGCTGCAACGCCTGGGTGTGCCCCGCGAGGCGTACACCGGCGGCACGCTGGCAGCGCGCTCGCCCATCACGGGCGAGATGCTGGCCCAGGTGCCGCAGCAAAGCGCGTTTGATGCCACCGCCGCCATTGGCCGCGCGCATGCCGCCTTTTTGGCGTGGCGCAATGTGCCCGCACCGCGCCGGGGCGAGTTGGTGCGCCTGCTGGGCGAAGAGCTGCGCGCCGCCAAGGCCGACCTGGGCCTGCTGGTGACCATCGAGGCGGGCAAGATCCCGTCCGAAGGCCTGGGCGAGGTGCAGGAGATGATCGACATCTGCGACTTTGCCGTGGGCCTGTCGCGCCAGCTGTACGGCCTGACGATTGCCACCGAGCGAGTCGGCCACCGCATGATGGAAACCTGGCACCCGCTGGGCGTGTGCGGCGTGATCTCGGCCTTCAACTTCCCGGTGGCGGTGTGGTCTTGGAACGCGGCGCTGGCGCTGGTGTGTGGCGATTCGGTGGTGTGGAAGCCGTCGGAGAAAACGCCGCTCACGGCCCTGGCCACGCACGCGATTGCGCAGCGCGCCATCGCACGCTTTGGGGCCGATGCACCCGAAGGCCTGCTGGAGCTGATCGTGGGCCAGCGCGACATTGGCGAGGTGCTGGTGGATGACGCCCGCGTGCCCGTACTGTCGGCCACCGGCTCCACCGCCATGGGCCGCGCCGTGGGCCCGCGCCTGGCAGCGCGTTTTGCGCGCGGCATTCTGGAGCTGGGTGGCAACAACGCGGCCATCGTGGCGCCCACGGCCGACTTGAACCTGGCCCTGCGCGGCATTGCCTTTGCCGCCATGGGCACCGCAGGCCAGCGCTGTACCACGCTGCGCCGCCTGTTTGTGCACGAGAGCATTTACGACCAGCTCGTGCCCCAGCTGGCCAAGGTGTACGCCAACGTGCAGGTGGGCGACCCGCGCACCGCTGGCACGCTGGTGGGCCCGCTGATCGACCGCATGGCCTTTGACGGCATGCAAAAGGCGCTGGAGCAAAGCCGTGCGCTGGGTGCCACGGTGCACGGCGGTGGCCGTGTGGAAGGCCTGGGCGGTGCCGATGCGTACTACGTGCGCCCCGCTCTGGTGGAGTTGAAAGCCCATGAAGGCCCCGCGCTGCACGAAACCTTTGCGCCCATCCTGTATGTGGTGCGCTACAGCACGCTGGATGAAGCCATCGCCATGAACAACGCCGTGGGCGCGGGCCTGTCGTCGTCCATCTTCACGCTCAATGTGCGCGAGGCCGAACAATTCATGTCGGCAGCGGGTTCGGACTGCGGTATTGCCAACGTGAATATTGGGCCGAGCGGTGCCGAGATTGGCGGCGCGTTTGGTGGAGAGAAGGAAACGGGAGGCGGCCGTGAGGCGGGGTCGGACAGCTGGAAGGCCTATATGCGCCGGGCGACGAACACCATCAACTATTCGACCGCATTGCCGCTGGCGCAAGGCGTGACGTTCGACGTGTAACCCACGCTGGTTGCCCGTTCATGTCTATCGCTAAGGAATCACACCCCATCGTCATCATCGGCGGTGGCGTCATTGGCAGTGCCATTGCCTACTTTCTCACCCTGCAGCAGCCGGGCTGCGATGTCGTGGTCGTCGAGCGTGACCCGACCTACGCGCGCGCCTCGTCTGCGCTATCGGCCAGTTCCATCCGCCAGCAGTTTTCTACCGACATCAATATCCAGATATCGGCCTACGGCATTGGCTTTTTGCGCAACGTGGGCACGCTGGCGTGCCATGGCGACGTGCCCGACATCGGCCTGCATGAAGGCGGCTACCTGTACCTGGCCACCCAGGCGGGCGAGGCCACGCTGCGCGAGAACCATGCACTGCAAAAGCAGCACGGTGCCGATGTGGCGCTGCTGAGCCCGCAGCAACTGGCAGAGCGCTTTCCGTGGCTGGCGCTGCAGGACGTGGCGCTGGGCTCGCTGGGCCTGTCGGGTGAAGGCTGGTTTGATGGCTACCTGCTGCTGACGGCGCTGCGCAAAAAGGCACAGAGCCAGGGCGTGCGCTACGTGGCCGATGAGGCTGTGGGGCTGGACGCGGTGAGCAGCGATGGCGTGCTGCACGTGAACGCGGTGCGCCTGCAAAGCGGCAACGTGCTGCCTTGCCGCCATGCCGTGAACGCGGGTGGCCCCTGGGCGGCGGCCATTGCGGGCTGGGCGGGCGTTGATCTGCCCGTGGTGGGCAAGCGCCGCACGGTGTTCAACCTGGCCAGCCCTGCGGCGCTGCCGGGTTGCCCTCTGCTCATCGACACCAGCGGCATCTGGCTGCGGCCTGAGGGCCAAGGCTTTATTTGCGGCTTTGCGCCCGACGCCGACAACGACGCCGACTTTGCGCCGCTGGATCCCGAGTACGCCGCGTTTGAGGACCACATCTGGCCCATGTTGGCCGAGCGCATCCACAGCTTTGAGGCACTGCGCATGCAGGGCGCCTGGGCGGGCTACTACGAGATGAACACCTTCGACCACAACGCCATCGTGGGCCTGCACCCGGCGTGCGACAACCTGGTGTTTGCCAACGGCTTTTCGGGCCATGGCCTGCAGCAGTGCCCGGCCGTGGGCCGGGGCGTGGCCGAACTGTTGCTCACGGGCGGCTACCAAAGCCTGGACCTGTCGCCGCTGTCCATCGAACGCATCGCGCGCAATGCGCCTCTGCTCGAAAAGAACGTGATCTGAGCACCATCGGTACCGCCAGTTTCCCCTCACCCTTTTCTCAACCTGCCAACCACAAAACATACGGAGACAACGACATGGCAATTTCCCGCAAGACCTTCACTGCGATCGCTGCAGGCTTGGCCCTGGCCTGCATGGCCACCGCCCCCGCGCAGGCGCAGACGGTCACCCAGCCCACGCTGGAGAAGATCAAGGCCAGCGGCAAGGTGGTGCTGGGCGTGCGCGAGACTTCGCCACCCATGGCCTACGCGCTGGGCGCGAATGAAAAATACGTGGGTTACCACGTCGAGCTGTGCGAGCGCGTGCTGAAGGAAATCGCGCCCGACGCCAGGCTCGAATACATGGCCGTGACGGCGCAGAACACGCTGCCCCTGGTGCAGAACGGCACGCTGGACATCGGCTGCGGCCCCACCACCAACAACACCGCGCGCCAGCAGCAAGTGGCCTTTGCGGTGACCACCTATGTGAGTGAAGTGCGCATGGCGGTGCGCAAGGATTCGGACCTGAAGTCCGTCAGCCAGCTCGCAGGCCGCACCATTGCCGCATCCACCGGCACCACCGCTGTGCAACTGCTGCGCAAGCAAGAGCGCGCGCTGGGCGGCGTACCCATCAAGACCGTGCTGGGCAAGGACCACCATGAGAGCTTTCTGCTGCTCGAAACCGGCCGTGCCGACGCGTTTGTGCTCGATGACAACCTGCTGGCCGGGATGATCGCCAACTCCAAAGACCCCTCGGCCTACCGCATCGTGGGCGAGCCGCTGGGTGCTGAGCCGATTGCACTGCTGTTCCGCAAGGACGACCCTGCCTTCAAGGCGGCGGTGGATGGTGTGCTGACCCGTCTCATGCAGAGCGGCGAGATGGAAAAGATCTACACCAAGTGGTTTGTGAACCCCATTCCACCCAAGAACATGAGCCTGAACCTGCCGCTGGGCACCACGCTGCGCCAGCTGTTTGCCACCCCCAACGACAAGCCCCTGGAGACCTACCAGCAATGAACGCTCCCATCCCCGCCACGGCCTTTCGCGCGGCCGACCGCCTGGGCGCCATCGGCGTCTCCGAAATCGTGCGCCTGACGCAAGAGGCCCACCAGCTCAAGCGCCAGGGCCAGCCCGTCATCGTGCTGGGCCTGGGCGAGCCCGACTTCGACACGCCTACGCACATCCTGGAAGCCGCCCAGCAGGCCATGGCGCGGGGGGATACCCACTACACGGTGCTGGATGGCACGGCCGAACTCAAGGCCGCCATCCAGCACAAGTTCAAGCACGACAACGGGCTGGACTTTGCGCTCAACGAAATCACTGCTGGCGCGGGCGCCAAGCAGATTCTCTACAACGCGCTGATGGCCTCGGTGAACACTGGCGACGAGGTGATCCTGCCCGCGCCGTACTGGACGTCATACGCCGACATGGTGCTGATTGCCGGTGGCGTGCCGGTGGTGGTGCCCTGCACCGAGGCCAACGGCTTTCGCATCACGCCCGAGCAGTTGGAGGCCGCCATCACGCCGCGCACGCGCTGGGTGTTCATCAACTCGCCCTCCAACCCCAGTGGCGCGGCCTACAGCGCCGAGCAATTGCGCCCCGTGTTGGAGGTGGTGGAGCGCCACCCGCAGGTGTGGCTGCTGGCGGATGACATTTACGAACACATCCTGTACGACGGCCGCGCCTTTGCCACGCCCGCTGCCGTGTTGCCCTCGCTGAGCGAGCGCACGCTCACGGTGAACGGCGTCTCCAAGTCGTATGCCATGACGGGTTGGCGCCTGGGCTACGGCGCAGGCCCTAAGGCGTTGATTGCGGCCATGGCCGTGGTGCAGAGCCAAGCCACGTCGTGCCCATCGTCCATCAGCCAGGCGGCGGCGGTGGCTGCGCTCACGGGGGCGCAGGACGTTGTGCGCGAGCGTTGCCAAGCGTTCCAGGACCGGCGCGATCTCGTCGTGGCCGCACTCAATGCCTCACCCGGCCTGCGTTGCCGTGTGCCCGAGGGCGCGTTCTACACCTTTGCCAGTTGCGAAGGTGTGCTGGGCCGCACCACGCCGGGCGGCGTGCTGCTGCGCACCGATGCGGACTTTTGCGCCTACCTGCTGCGCGAGCACCATGTCGCTGTGGTGCCCGGTGGGGTGCTGGGGCTGGCGCCGTACTTTCGAATCTCTTACGCTGCGTCCACGGCCGACCTGCAAGAAGCCTGCGCACGCATCCAGCGCGCCTGCCAGGCCCTGTTCTGAATTCCTGACCCGATACCGCTGAGACACCGTTGATATGACCACGACCTCCCTCACCCCCCGCACCGGCGGCCAGATCCTGGTGCAGCAGCTCATCACCCATGGTGTGAAGCAGCTCTTTTGTGTGCCCGGCGAAAGCTACCTGGCTGTGCTCGATGCGCTGCATGACGCTGACATCGGCGTGACCGTGTGCCGCCAGGAGGGCGGCGCGGCCATGATGGCCGAGGCGCAGGGCAAGCTCACGGGCCAGCCCGGCATTTGTTTTGTGACGCGCGGGCCGGGTGCCACCAATGCCTCGGCCGGTGTGCACATTGCGCACCAAGACTCCACGCCCATGATCCTCTTCGTGGGCCAAGTGGCCCGCGGCGCCATGGGGCGCGAGGCGTTTCAGGAGCTGGACTACAGCGCGGTGTTCGGCACCATGGCCAAGTGGGTGGTGCAGATTGACGACCCCGCCCGTGTGCCGGAGCTGATCTCGCGTGCCTTCCACGTAGCCACCTCGGGCCGCCCCGGCCCCGTGGTGGTGGCGCTGCCCGAAGACATGCTGACCGAAGCCGCCGCCGTGGCCGATGCGCTGCCCTACCAGGTGACGGAAACGCACCCCGGTGCCGCGCAGATGGCCGAGCTGGCCCAGCGCCTGAAAGCCGCGCACCAGCCCGTGGCCATCCTGGGTGGCAGCCGCTGGTCCGAGCAGGCGGTGCGCGAGTTTGTGGCGTTTGCGCAGGCGTGGTCGCTGCCGGTGTACTGCTCGTTCCGGCGGCAAATGCTTTTCCCGGCCAACCACGCCTGCTATGGCGGCGACCTGGGCCTGGGCGTGAACCCGCGCCTGTTGGCGCGTATCCGCGAATCCGATCTGGTGCTGGTGGTGGGCGGGCGGCTGTCAGAGATCCCGTCGCAGGGCTACGAGCTGTTTGCCATCCCCAACCCAGACCAGCCACTGGTGCATGTGCATGCCGATGCGGATGAACTGGGCAAGCTGTACCGGCCTGCGCAGGCCATTCACGCCACGCCGCAAGCTTTCACGGCGGCGCTGGCCAGCGTGCGCCCTGCAGCGCCGGTGGCTTGGCTGGCCCATGCGGAGATGGCGCGGTCTGAGTACATCCTCTGGAGCGACACCAACCCTATCCAGATCCCCGGCAATCTGCAGATGGGCCGGGTCATGCAGCACCTCAAATCCACGCTGCCGGCCAATACCATCTTCTGCAATGGCGCCGGCAACTTCGCCACCTGGGTGCACCGCTTCTGGCCCTTCACCACCTACGCCAGCCAACTGGCACCTACCAGCGGCTCCATGGGCTACGGCCTGCCTGCGGGTGTGGGCGCCAAGCGCCTGTGGCCAGAGCGCGAGGTGGTGGTGTTCGCGGGCGATGGCGACTTCCTGATGCACGGCCAGGAGTTTGCGACCGCTGTGCAGTACGGCCTGCCCATCATCGTGGTGCTGCTGGACAACGCCATGTACGGCACCATCCGCATGCACCAGGAGCGCGAGTACCCCGGCCGCGTCAGCGCCACGCAGCTCAAGAACCCCGACTTCAAGGCCTATGCCCAGGCCTTTGGCGGCCACGGTGAGCGCGTGGAGCGCACCGAAGACTTCGCCCCCGCACTGGCCCGCGCCCGCGCCAGCGGCCTGCCCAGCGTGCTGCACTGCCTGATCGACCCCGAGGCGATCACGCCCACTGGCACGCTGCAGGGCATTCGCAGCGCGGCCATGGCCAAGCGATAGCACGGGCAAGCCCTGTGGCCTGTGTGTGGCCTGTGGCAGCAGCCTGTCACGCTGCCGCGCACAATAGTGGGCGTGACTGTCTCAGCGCCCGATTCTTCCCACAATGAGCCTATAACTTGCGCCTCGCCAGAGCGCGGCGGGCAGCGGCTGCGCCGCATTGCCCACCTCGATATGGACGCCTTTTTCGCGTCGGTCGAGCTGCTGCGCTACCCGCAGCTCAAGGGCCTGCCGGTGGTGATTGGAGGTGGGCGGCGCAAGGTGGATGAACTGCTGTTGCAAGGCCCGGATGGCACGGGCTTACGGGAGCGGCATTTCATACCGGTGGAAGACTTTCCCCGGCTCAAGGACTATGTGGGCCGGGGCGTGATCACCACGGCCACCTACGCCGCGCGGCAGTTTGGCGTGGGGTCGGCCATGGGCATGATGAAGGCGGCCAAGCTGTGCCCCCAGGCCATCGTGTTGCCGGTGGATTTTGATGAAGTGCGGCGGTTTTCGCGCTTGTTCAAAAGCACCATTGTGGAGATCGCGCCGGTGATGCAGGACCGGGGCGTGGACGAGGTGTACATCGACTTCACCGATGTGCCCGGCGGCCAGCGCGAAGGGGGCAGGGTGCTGGCGCGGCTCATCCAGAAGAGCATCTTTGACGTGACCGGGCTGACCTGCTCCATCGGCGTGGCGCCCAACCGCCTGCTGGCCAAGATGGCGAGCGAGTTCAATAAGCCCAATGGCATCTCCATCGTCTACGAGGAAGACCTGCAGACGAAGATATGGCCGCTCAACGTGCGCAAGATCAACGGCATCGGCCCCAAGGCGGGCGAAAAGCTGGCCCGGCTGGGTATCGAGACCATCGGGCAGCTCGCCGCGCAGGATGCGCAGTGGCTCATCGGCCACTTTGGCAAGTCCACCGGTGCCTGGATGCACCGCGTGGCCTGGGGCCAGGACGACAGCCCGGTGGTGACGGAGAGCGAGCCCGTGAGCATGAGCCGCGAGACCACCTTCGATCGTGATCTGCACGCTGTGCGCGACAAGGCAGAGTTGGGCGCGATCTTCACCGACCTGTGTTTGCGCCTGGCCGAAGACCTGCAGCGCAAGGGCTATGTGGCGCGCACCATCGGCATCAAGCTGCGCTACGACGACTTCAAGATCGCCACGCGAGACCACACGGCTGGCATCTACACCGCCGACGGTGCCACCATCCGCCAGCTGGCCGGGCAGTGTCTCAAGCGCGTGCCGCTGGACAAGCGTTTGCGCTTGCTGGGCGTGCGGGCGAGTTCGCTGGCGCGCCAGGGCGAAGAGCCAGTGCTGGAACCACGGGCCGCTGCCCTGGTGGATGCGCGCCGGCGCAAGCCAGACCGAACAGAGGGCACGGCGCAACTTTTCTAGGGATGTCCTGCATAACCCTCGCGAGTCGGTGGTAGTGCGGATCGGGACAGGCCGCAAGGCGTCTTTTGGCAGCCAATAGCCCGGCTATTGGCAAGAAAAGCAACGCAGCGGACTGCCCGAGGCCGCGTTATCACAGACCGCAGGGAGTTATGCAGGACATCCCTAGAGCGCCGGGGGGCGCAGCGTTTGCGTTGGCAGCATTTGCCACGCCGCCCGCGCCTGGCAATGCCGTAGCGCAGTAACGCAGTGACGCAGCGGCACAGTGCTTTTCACCGGCAACTGTGCCAAGCTATGGCGCGCAGGTGATAGTTTGCGCACAACGGGGTTCAGGCAAGTGCCTCACCCCAGGCGCAGTAGCCGCCTGGAGCATCGGGAAAAATTTGCCAGGCCTGCATCCGTTTGCTGGTTTGTGGCGTTTGTGAGGAACGCCGTTGCCTGGCATGGGGTCCGTGTGCCCCCCAATTGTTGTTTCTTGTCTGCGTTCTCTTTTCAGGAGTTTTTACATGCCTTCCTTGTCCATTCGCCGTTGGATGTCTGCACCTGCGCTGAGCCTGGCTCTGGCGGTCGTGCCCGTGTGGGTGCTGCCCGCAGCGCAGGCCGCTGACACGCCCACCACGCCTGTCCAGAATGCCCGCATTGACGACTTTGCCGTGGGCAAGAAAGCCATCGAGGCAAAGAACTGGGCACTGGCCGCCAGCAGCTTCAGCAAAGTGGTCGCGCAGAACCCGCAGAACGCCGACGCCTACAACCTGTTGGGCTATTCCAACCGCTGGCTGGGCAAATACGACGAGGCCTTTGCGGCCTACGACAAGGCCCTGGCGCTGGACCCACGCCACAAGGGAGCCCTTGAATACTCAGGCATGGGCTACCTCAAGGTCGGCAAGAAGGCGCAGGCCGAAGCCCAGCTCGCCAAGCTGCAAGCCATCTGCGCGCAGTGCGAAGAAACCACCGATCTGGCCAAAGCCATTGCGGCGTACAAGCCGGTGCAGTAAACCACCCCAGGCTCCTGGTTGTGTGGGTGTGCAGGGCCCCGACCGCCCGGTTTGACTTGACTGGCATCAATGGGTAACAATTTTCGAGCCGGACAGCCTGCCCATGCTGCGGCCTACCAGGAGTCCCCATGCGCATCAACCTGCCGGTGACCCAGCAGAATTACGACTACTCCGGCGATGAGCTGCTGGTGTCCTGTACCAACACCAAAGGCGAGATCACCCATTGCAACCCGGCGTTTGTGCGTGTGAGCGGCTACAGCTATGACGAACTCATCAGCCAGCCGCACAACATCATCCGCCATCCCGACATGCCTGCAGAGGCCTACAAGGACATGTGGCGCACCATCGGTCGGGGGGAGCCCTGGACGGGTCTGGTCAAGAACCGCCGCAAGAACGGCGACCACTACTGGGTGCGTGCCAATGTCACCCCCATCATGGAGGGCGGCAAGCCACGCGCCTATATGTCGGTGCGCACCAAGCCCCTTGCGGCCGAAACGGCTGCCGCCGAAGCCTTGTACGCCCAGATGCGCAGCGAGGCGGCTTCGGGCGCGAGCAGTTTTTACCTGGACTCGGGCAATGTTCGCTACCGCGGCATGCGTGGCTGGCAGCAGCGCCTTGCGCAGATGGCGTTGCTGCCCCGCATGGCGCTGCTGCTCTTGGTGACCGTGCTGCTGGCCCTGCTGCCTGACCTGCTGGGGTTGCAAGGCACCACTGCCTGGGTGGCGCGCATGGTGCTGCTGTTGCTGGGGGCGGGGTGGACGCTGTGGCGCTTTCAGGCCACCGTGTTGCAGGGCGTTCATGACGCCACCCGTTTCGCGTCCGACATCTCGGCCTGCAACCTGGCCACGTCGGTGGGCACCAACTATCCCCAGCCCCTGGGCGCGCTGATGCAGCGCTTGCAGCAGACCCAGGTCAACCTGCGTGCGGTGGTGGGCGATGTGCGCACCGAGGTGCGCCATTTCATCGAATCGGCCGACGAAATCTCGCGCGGCGGCCTGGACCTGTCGGCCCGCACCGAATCGCAGGCCAGCAGCCTGGAGGAGACCGCTGCGGCCATGGAGCAACTGGCCGGCACGGTGCAGCAGACGGCTGAAACGGCAGCCAAGGTGTCGCACGAGAGCGCCCAGAGCAGCGACATTGCCACGCGCGGCGGCCAGGCGGTGCAGGAGGTGGGCGCAGCCATGCAGCAGATGAAGCAGTCGTCCACCAAGATCAGCGAGATCGTGGGGGTGATCGAAGGCATTGCCTTTCAGACCAATCTGCTGGCCCTGAACGCGGCCGTCGAGGCGGCCCGCGCGGGCGAGCAGGGGCGGGGCTTTGCCGTGGTGGCGAGCGAGGTGCGGGCGCTGGCCCAGCGCAGTGCCAGCTCGGCCAAGCAGATCAGCGGGCTGATTGGCGTGACGGTGAACCAGATCGCCAGCGGAGCCCAGCAGATGGACCATGCCGGCTCCACCATCCATGGCGTGGTCGATGCGGTGGGGCGCGTGAGCACGCTGGTGCAGCAGATCAGCAGCGCGACCAAAGAGCAGTCGCAAGGCATCGCCCAGGTCAATGCGGCTGTGGCGCAACTGGACACCGTGACGCAGCAGAACGCCGCGCTGGTGGAGGAGTCTGCGGCGGCGGCGCAGGGCCTCCGGGAAAGCGCCGTGTCGCTGGCTCGCTCGGTGGATGTGTTCCGCCTTGGCTGAGACGGGGCAAAGTGCCCCATATGCTCTCTCATCCCGCCTGTCCCACTTGTCATTGGCAGCGCAGAGCAGGGCCATGTCATGGGCGCTGGCACGCAGGGACTGATGCACAACACCCGCGTTGAGGATCGCGCTTCTTGACGTATTCTTACTGGTAACTTACATTGAAATCACCCGCTTTCCGGGAGATTCAGATGTCGCTGAACGAGCTGCAACGCATCAAGCAATGGCATGTTGCGCACAAGGTTGACCACCCGCTGGAATACCACCTGTGGGACCTGGTTCTGACGCTGTGGGTACTGGGCTGGGTGGGCTGGATTCCCTTCTTCGCCTTTGGCGAGCCCCTGACCGCACTGGTGTGCCTGATCGGCATTTTTGTACCCAGCCTGTATGTGGCTTGGCGTACACGCGCGCACATCCGCCACACCCTGCGGTGTGACTGGATCAATCTGGATGGGCGTGGTTGAGAACCTGTTCAAAGTCTTTTCGGGGATCGCATTGGAGTGCCATCGTGATGAAGTGAACGCTTCGGATGCGCAGCATGGGCTTATGTCCATGCAAGCAACCGGGGCGGCCTGCTCGCCCGATTTCACTCCAACCCGTCGGGCTAGGGACTTGTGCGACCCCAAAAAGATCTTGAACAGGTTCTAAGGCTTACTGCCGCGCCGTGCGGACGTTGCGCGGCAGGCCCTGCGGGTGGCTGGTGCGCAAGGGGTTGATGTCCAGGCCGCCCCGGCGCGTGTAGCGTGCATACACCGTGAGCTTGATGGGTTTGCAGCGGGTCCACACATCCATGAAGATGCGCTCCACGCACTGCTCGTGGAATTCGTTGTGGTTGCGAAAGCTCACTAGGTACTGCAGCAGCCCCTCCTGGTTGATCTGCGGGCCGCTGTAGCTGATCTGCACGCTGCCCCAGTCGGGCTGGCCCGTCACCAGGCAGTTGCTTTTGAGCAGGTTGCTGGTCAGGGTTTCGGTCACGGGGGCTTCGTTGAATTCTGCCGTCAGCAGGTCGGGCGCGGGCTGGTAGCGGGTGCATTCCACATCCAGGCGGTCCAGGCTCAGTCCGTCCAGTTCGTGCACGGGCTCCTGGTCAAACAGCTCGGGTGCAATGAGCTTCACGCCCACGGTGGCCGGGTGGTCGGCGCCCCGCCACACGGCCTCGCTGATGTCGTTGCGGATGCGGGCCTGTACCTCGGCCATGTCGGCAAAACGGGTGTTGTTGAAGCTGTTCAGGTAGAGCTTGAACGACTTGCTCTCGACGATGTTGGGGGTTTCGCAGGGCACAGTGATGTGCGCCAGCGCCACCTGCGGCTTGCCGCGCGCATTTAGCCATGACAGCTCGAACGCCGTCCACAGGTCGGCGCCGAAGAAGGGCGCAGCGCCCGTGATGCCGATCTCGGCCCGTTTGCCCGCGCGGGGGATGGGGAACAGCAGCGCGGCGTCGTACTGGTCTACATAGGCGGATGTCTTGCCAAGCTGGGATTGTTCGGGCGTGTTCATGCGGTTGTGGTGGTGAAGATGTTTGCTATATATTTAATAGCAAGAAAGGTAATGTGGACGCGCGGAGAGGCCTGTTTTTACTTGAATTCTCGTTCGCGCAACCACTTGGTGGCGATCCATTTCTCACCCGCGATCACGGGCGCGCCGCCGTGCAGGGTGCGGGTGGAGGTATGGGGTCGCTCGTAGCTGAAGAACACCGCGTTCCCGCGCTGCGGGCCCACCTCAAGATGCACGTCGGGGAAGGTGGTGCCGCCGCCTTTTTCGGGCGTGTTGAGGTACATCACCAGCGTGCCCACGCGCTGCCCGCCGCGCTTGACGATGCTTGCCGTGCCGGGCTCGGCGGGGTCGAAGTAGTCGTAGTGCGGCTTGTACTCGGCGCCGGGGCGGTAGTGCAGCACCTGAAGGCCTTCGCCGTTTTCGATGGGCCAGTTCAAAAGGCGCGCGATACGCGCCTCGATGCGCTGGATCAGCGGGGTTTCGCCACGCTGGAAAAACATGCCATCGCTGGTGCGGTCGGCGTTGATCTCTTCGCCCCCCGTCTTGGTGGCCACGGTGAGCGAGCGCGCCAGGCGGGGCTCGGCGTCGGCCATCAGGGCATCACATTCTTCGGGCGAGAGCAGGTTGCCAAACACCACGATGCGCGGCTGGGCCATGGCCAGCAGCACGTTGACCATACGGTCGCCGCAGTCCACCTGCGAGGGCGATGTGTCGAGCTGTGGCTCGGGCACGGGCACGGCAGGCGGCAGGCCCTGCTGCACGGCCAGCTCGTTCAGGTGGTCCTGCAGCGTGATCTCCAGCGCATCGGCCGCCACGTCCTCGTCCCAGCCTGCGTCGCGCATGGACTGCAGCACCACTGGCGCGGGGTGGCCGGCCTGGGCCTGCTCGATGATCCAGCGGCGCAGCTCGGGCGTGATGGCCTGCCGCGCCGTTTGGGTGCGCTGGGCCGTGGTGGTGCTGTCGGAATGCGTGTCAGAGCTTGATGCCATGGCGGTCCTTCAACGGGGTGGGGGCAGAACAATTTATGCGGTAGGTGCCGCCTTGCGCCGGAACACCAGGCGCTCCGGTTCGGATGATGCCGGGGCAAAGGCATAGCCGTCCAGATCAAAGCCTTCCAGCTGGTGCGGCGTGGCAATGCGGTGGGTGATGGCATAGCGCGCCATGAGGCCCCGTGCACGTTTGGCAAAGAAGCTGATGATCTTGTAGTTGCCGCCTTTCCAGTCCTCGAACACACATTCGATGACCCGCGCCTTGAGCGCCTTGCGGTCCACGGCCTTGAAGTATTCCTGCGATGCCAGGTTGACCACCACGGGTGTGTTGTCGGCCCGCAGCCGGGTGTTGAGATGTTCGGCGATCTGGCTGCCCCAGAACTGGTAGAGGTTGCTGCCCGCGCCAGTGGCCAGGCGTGTGCCCATCTCCAGGCGGTAGGGCTGCATGCGGTCCAGCGGCCTGAGCACGCCGTACAGGCCGCTCAGGATGGCTACATGGCTCTGCGCCCAACCCAGGTCTTCAGTGCCCAGGCTGCGGGCTTGCAGTCCTTCGTATACGTCGCCGTTGAAGGCCAGCACTGCCTGGCGCGAGTTGGTGGCCGTGAACCGGGGTCGCCAGGCTTGGTAGCGCGCTACGTTCAGCGCCGCCAGGGTATCGCTCAGCTCCATGAGCGAGGCGATCTGCTGCGGTGACTGCGCGCGAAGCACCTCGATGAGGGCTGTGGATTGCGCCACGAACTGAGGCGTGGTGTGCGGCAGGCCTTCGGGCAGGGGCGTGTCGTAGTCGAGCGATTTGGCGGGGGACAGCAGGAACAGCATGGGGACGGAAAGTTCTCGGGGGCTCTCAGG
>NZ_QAIH01000104.1 GCF_003060895.1 Acidovorax sp. HMWF029
CCACCACCACCAGCACCAATCTTAATAATGATCCCCCTCCCTCTTAAGGAGATCCCCTCGGGAGAAGTAGTTGTGCGATTGGTGTCATTGTCCTGTGCGGCCGCTGCTTGATAGAGTCCATCACCATTCGCATCCAAGATTTGCTGCGTGGGCTTCAAACCATACTGAACACCCAAAAATGTTCTGTAGCCCCTGGCAGGCGTTGAGGTGGGTTGGCAAGTCTCTCCAGTTGTGTTGCCCCCGGAAGCCGGAACAATACTAAGGAGGTCAATTACGTCGCTACCATCATAGAAGGTGGGCATGTTCAAAACCCGCTCCCCAGTAATCGGTAACTCGAAATACCAGCCTTTTTGAGTGCCAGCGACTGAGTAAGCCAATGTTGTCTGACTGGCGGGCATGCGCCAGAAACTCTCACTGCTACTAACTCCTTGTCCGGCAATGACTGCTGCGCTGAAAACACGCTCTACCAGTTTGGTGTCCCGCCCGTTCGTTCCTATGGCAGCTGGCGTAACCGCAGACGTGTCTATAACGACTTTGCCAAGGTTGGGGCCCGCAACTGTATCCAGCTTGTAACGTGTATTGTCCAGTATCGAATACAGCGTTTGCACTGTCACATCGGTACGATCGCCTTCAGTTACGTTTCGACCCGTGCCAAAAACGACCATCATGCCACCCACCGTCACATTGGGTCTGAGGTTGGGGGCAGATGTAATCGGCTGGCGGTTTGCGGTATTTGCCTTTTCTACAGCCGTGTAGAAGGGCGTGCATGCTGTACACCCAGCAGTTGAGAACGCCACCTTCCAGTTGCTAGCATCTGCATTAGATACGTCGAACTTCCAAACATTCCCGCGCAGATCGCCCGCATAAACAAAATCTACCGTGCCGTCGCCATTGACGTCCAGCAACTGCGGCGTGGAAAGGCCGTTCGCGGAAGACTCCGCTCCAGTACTGGCGGCATTGATTTTTTTGATGGATTTATCTCCATCTAGATATTGAATCAAAAGAACTGGATCTTCGCTTCCGCTGTTGTACCCGTTGCCAAGAACTACAGCCCAGCGGCCATTATTCATGCGTGTGATCTGTGTCGCAATTTGCGAGTTGTTTTCTGACGTTACAGGATCTCCAAAAATATGACCAATATCAGAATCTGCCCCATCGGTCTTGTCCATCACGACGAGCGAAGATGCGTTGGCCGCCGAAAAATTAGAAGTTTCTGTGCCTCCCGTGTATCCGGGTCTGGTGACGTCCAGGACATAGTATCCTTTGCCACCAGCTCCTAGTGTGCCGACCAGCATTGTTTTCCATGATGGAAGCGCACTGGTTCCCGTGTTCACATCTCCTGTGAAAGGCGAACCATCAACAAAATAGCGATGGCTATAGTTTTGTTTGGTCAATTGGGACAGATTTTTGATGACCCCCTGCGGAACATACGCAATCTTCTCTGTACCATCTGCGGCTGAAAAGCCATGCAACATGCCATCATTTCCGCCGACGTATATCATGGGCATGCGGTAGCGCTGGGCGTTTGCAAAAGTTCGGTACCCATCCACAGTCATGCCGTTGTTTGGGCGACCCACATACCACAGTGTAGAGTTGGCGATGTCGCCTTGTCTGGACCTGCGGACGCGGAAAGGCTCCGTCGCTGTTGCTCCCTCTTTGCTTCTATCGCCTCGCACATAGTTGAGCCGATCCTCTCCCAATGCATCGGTCACGGTATCAACGGTGTTCAAAAGAACCTTCTGGGCAGGGCTTATATTGGCCCAGGTAAATGTTGTGCCAGCCGTTGTTGCGTCGTTGTATGTGAAAATGAGTCTTGAGGAGATGTCAGTCGCTGACAGTTCGTCCAGTTTATCGCCCGTCGTTTTTCCTCGAATCGGGAGTGTAGTAGTTACCCCCCATGCGGAATTGTCTGAAAGTGCCCCAGTCGCCGCTGCGACGGTTTTAGATCCAATGCCGCCAATCCAACCATCCGCTTCATAGGTAGAGAAGAAAGCTGTAGTTCCCTGGTTGCTGATAGAGCTGGAAGCGCTTGAAAATCCAGTTATCGGTCTGGTAGAGTCGGCAATAATTGTGCCCACAATATCCTTGAAGGCATTAACCAGATCTTGTGATGTCTGCGCTGGGTAAAATTTGCCTCGGCTGTTAATGGCAGTGTGCCAGAGCTCCTCTTGTCGACCGGTTTCATTGGTAGTCAAGGGGTCTCGCCAGAGCCTCGTGCCAACAATGGCGCGTGAAAAATCACCACCATACATGCCTTGCGCAATGTTGAACATGGGATTGGTTCCAATGTTGGGCCAGTTTGCCGCTGCATTGTATCCAATCGTGTAAGTTACCATGTGCTGCCAATTGGCAGGATTATTTTTCGGGTTCCAATACTGAGGAATGGTTGCCGTGGTAGCTCCGTCGGCAAATGTTTCGGAGCCAGATTTTTTGATGAGTGGAACAACTTGGTTGTTGATTCCCGGTTGAAGGTCTTGCCGCCAGTAGTGAAATGCCATATCAGATAACGTGGATACGGCATTTGTTCCCCAGTCATCCCGGTATATGCGGGTTTCGGGTGCTGTTACATCGTAGGATGTTCCGTCTGGGAATGTGTGATTGGTGCCATCGTCATTATTGATCGTATTGGCTGGGTTGTTGTTCCAGCCACCATCGGTCATCAAAATGTTGTACGAGCGACGGCATGCGTGTATCGGAGCCTCGGTGGTACCTGGATCAAAATTGTATGGGTTGTTGATCCCTGTTGTCTTCAAGTATTCACCTGCAACCCCTTGCATGCGGTGGGTGGGGGTGTTTCCGCCCGCGACCAGTGTGTCCACCCATTTGATGAAATTTCCGCGATGACTATCGTCTGCGGCGTTGTCAAGACCACGCAGAACCTTCATCGAGTTTTTGCTATTGCAGCTCGCATGGTTGCTGGGTATGGTGTTGCAGCCCCAAAGTGCTTGATAGGCAAGCCGTATGGAGTCATCTGGCACGTTCGCAGGTCGGAAAGTTTCTTTCAGTGCATCTTTTAAGGCGGTAATGCCTGCTGCACCCATACTGCCAGAGTTGTCAACCGAAACAATGATATTGGGTGCAGGCTCCCTACTCGCTGATCCGGCTGGGTACTGAACGAGACTCAGGAAGTCGCCCGCAAAAACTATTTGGGGGAGGCCAATAGTACCGATTATCAGTGCGATAGCGGTTTTCTGAAAGCTATGATTTGTTTTCATATAATTTCCTGATTTTTCCGCGAACTATTTAGCTTCGCCAGATATGGATGGGAAGGCAACAATGTTTTGTAAAACAACTTGCGTGCTCGGTTTTAGGCCGCGAGCGATGGCGGTAATGCGATAGAAGATTTTTGCATTTACCACTTCGGGCTCAGCTCCGGCCAAGATGCCAGGGCCTGTTGCTTTGGGTTCGTACTTGATGACTTCAACCCAGTACCAAGCACCTCTGCCTGCCGTGGTGTCTGCCAAAATGGGATTGCTGGAAGTGCCTGCGCTCGCCCCTGTGTACTGGCCGTATCTTGCGCCAATATTGGCAGCAATCATGGCACTCATTGTTGCGGAGTCATTCCAGAAATCCTGTGCGTTGGTGCGAAACTGACAAATGCCGTTGAAGCATTTTGTTGTCTGCGCATCCAGTGTGTATGTCAGTGCATCCAGTTCGTCATGAGCGGTGGGATAAAAGGTAGAGCTAACAACTGCGCGTTGGTTTGTGCCGATTTCAGAACCCTGGCGAATATCTAGTTCGGCATCCTGCAACATCACTTGTGCAGCCTCAAACGCCCTTTGGTAATCAGTATCATTGCTAACGATAAGCTCATTAAAAAGCGCAGTTCGCGATGCCCATAACGCTAGCAACATTGACATCAGTACCAATACAATGACAATGAAGAGTGAGATGCCTTGCTGATTCTTGTATTTTTTCATTGCTAGCTCACGATATGGCTTTGGGCCAAGCATGGTTGCGAATGTGGAATACATTTTTGAAAACCATTCGAAGCTTATTTCCACGGATTGCGGTAGTTCCATTGCATTTTGTATAGCTGGCGCCGACGGTATCTATTAATTGCTCTCCCTCCAGCTCTAAGCATACTTCAATACCATATACCTCTGGCCAATCGGTAGAGCTCAGGTTGGCTGCTGATGCATAGCGAAATTGTGGTTGGCTATCTGCTATGTTCAATCTCTGTTGTAGATAGCGAATCTGTATGTCAACCAAATTACTAATGATCGGTTGCACATCGCCGATGCTGTTTGAGCACTCCAGATCAGTTCCATTTTTCCTAAATTGATTGAGGATGATGGGGGCTGATGCTATCCCGGAGTTGCTTCCTAGGCAGTCTCTTGTTAGGTATCCGGTAATTGGTGTGGACGAGGGGGGGGTTGGGTAAATAGACTCACTTGTGTTGACAGATCGCAACGAGATTGCGAATTGACTGGCTGTGGGTGCGTCAAGTCCTGCTATGGGTGGGAGGTCAGACAATGAAATAGCAGTCGGTTGAACAAACGTCGCAGCGTCTCGGGGATCTGCCGCTGCATTGAGTGGTCTTCCTCCTGCTTGGCGCAGTTGCTGCCCAATTACTCTGAAGGCATAAGATGCTTGTTGCTGCAGGGTTGTTGTGTCGCTAACCGTCGTAGTTACTCCTCGCGACATCATAATTGCGCCTAGGCCAACACTGATTGTGAGGAGTCCAATGGTGAGTCCAACCAACAACTCTATAAGAGTGGCTCCGCGTTCTTTATTGCGCATGCGAACGGCTACGTATGAATCGAGAGCGCTATGCTCTTTTGAGCTGAAGTACAACATAGGCCTTATTCAAATTTCAGAGCAGTAGACCAGTGTGCCGCTGGGTATGCATCGTTGGGTGAGATTGATATACTGTAAGTGGCATATTCTCCCTGCTGGGCAGGTTACAGATCCGGAGGCTGATGTGCCTGTTACCGAGAAAATAGATTTATATGCAGAAGTCTCCGCTGCAGAGTCGCCTTCGCGAGCGCGCTCATTTTCTCGCCAGGCGAGCATTATCCCCAGTTGCCTAACATCGCTTCCAGAAACAAAAACTGTCGCATCACCAAGGGGTAGATTTGCCCTCACGCTGCGCAACCAGCGATCGATGTCATAAGTAACCAGCTGAGCAGCAGTACAGCTCGATGCGGGAAAGCCCGAGTTAATTGCGCATGTTGGAGGGGTGCCAAGGGTTGAGCCCCAAGCGACCGCATAGCTGGCGGCATTTCCAATTGCGTTCGGATTGGCTCTGACTCGTTCGCTGAGGTCTTCAATCAGTTTGACGGCTTGAGCGCGCCTGACGCCGGTTTGGGTGTCGGCCAATGTTCGCATCTGAATGCCAATGATGCCAAGAAGGCCGAGCGCCATCACTACGATCGCCACAAGTGATTCAAGGAGCGTAATTCCGTTTTGTAAGGCGTCGCGCCTGCTGGAGACGGGATTTTTTAGCATGTCACGCTTTCTTTTACAACACGGACTCGCCCGCCCGTCGAAAAACAAACTGCAGTCGCCGCAGGCGAGGCAACTCCGCCTGCTCGAGGGACAATTGCAAAGCTGGCTGCATTGATATTGTTGGTGCGGCCCCACCGATCAAAGCGAAATGATACGGTGTTATTTTTGTTTGAAATATCAACATTTGTAGGCATTGGAAAAGATTGCAGAATTTCCTCTCCCGCATCCAAATTTCCGTCTTCATCCGTGTCCACAAAAATAATCCATCCACAACTCCATTCATCGTTGTCCGGGGCAAATGTGCATCCATCTGTGCCATTTGCAATTTTTCTAACACTAACTTTGCCGCCTCGTTTGATGGCTTCCGAGCGCGCCAAATAAATTGTGCTAGTTATGTTGTTTACAGCTTGATTGGTGCGCCAACGCTCAATCAAGGGCCCGAAGCTTGGCCCTGCCAGGGCTGCAAGTACGGCCAGGATAGTGACAACAACGAGCAGTTCAATGGCGGTGAAACCCAGTGCGCGTCGCGGCATCTGGGCTCTTCGCCTAGCTGTATGTGGGTGGGGTGCTTGCATGCGTTGCATCATATTTTCGGAGTCCGCCCAGGGAGAGGTGGGGTGGATGGGTGGCTTTGCAGAGGCGATGAGTGGCGTTCTCTATCGTGTGTAGCCGAGACATGCGCCTGCGTTGTTGCGGCCTCGACATTCGCGCTTCAATCGGCGGTCTCTTTCGGCGCTGGATTCCTCTGAGCTACTCTTTGGCTGCTTGGTGCGAGTCTGCTTTTTTGTAGGGGCCTCGGTGCTTGATGCGGCAATAGAGTATTTTTCGGAGTTGGTTTTTAGGTGGGCTGTATTGGGGGTGCTAAGGGTTGCTAGAAAAATAATTGCGTAAAAAATATTGAAATTAGTTAGTTGCATTTGGATTGATTGTGTAAATTAGTTTTGCGGTTGATGTGGGGCGAGTGGTGGATGTGCTGGGCTTTCTGTGTGATTGTTTTGAGGTTTAATTGCTCTGAGAATTGGGTGGATGTTGAATTCTGTTGGATCTAAATGGTGTTGCTGCGTGCTGCCGATTTTTTAGGTCTGCTTGATTGTCAATGTTGCGGCTGCCTATGTTTTCATTTCTCATTCTCGAAATCAGTCATCCGGCGGGTTCAAAAGTGAAATGCAAAACCTGCCAGCCTATAAGGTCAGTAGATGCAATCGGAGGCCTCTAAAATCCCCTGCTCGAAATCACTTCGAGCCAACGCGACAATTGAAATATGGGCAAACCCAAGGCGTAAGCGCGCAGTGTCCGCAAATTGGACCTCGTTGCCGATGCTACGCGCAAGCAAATTGATCGAGACGTTGGGCGATCCATTGCAGTTCTTTGATGGACTGCTGCCCAGAGGGGGGCAGGGCGGGCTCCCGCATGTCCCGCCGCGGTCATGGTGTGCATCTTGGCCTGAGGCATTTGTGCAGTCTTGGCGATCAGTAGATGGAGTGCCAGCGCCAGCTGCTTGACGGCACGGGCCATAAGTGCTCCAGCCTGCTCTTCGGTAGTGCCAGCGATCCCTAATCGCAGTATCCACCAGCATTCCCGGCAGTGCCTGGGCGTCGACGGGGTGACGGCGCTGTTTCAGGCGGTGGGCGGCCAACTGCTGCAGCGCGCGGCTCAACCAAACAACCTCCGCGAACCGGGGTGATTCACTTTTGGTTCTATGGCAGGTTGGTGGCTTGATTGGGGGAGGGGGTGTTCATCATGACCCCTCGCCTGCGCGAGTTGGTCGAGTTCTGTTTCTCTGGTGTCAATGTCGTTGCGCTGCTACGTTGCATCTGGGGTGCAAGAGCTGCTTGTCCAGCGAGCGCGGGGGGATGGAATTCTGGCTCGAGGTATAATCCGAAGGTTTTGCATGGTGCAAGACGCACGCTAGCTGCCGTTCCAGCTGCTGGCGCAAGTAAAAACCATGGCCTGCTTTCCGCAAGGCCACATCAAAGGAAAAACATGATCGCATCCTCCATCAAGGCTGAAGTCGTCAAGGCAAACGCCCGCGCTGCCAATGACACTGGTAGCCCAGAAGTGCAAGTGGCCCTGCTGACCGCCCGCATCAACGAACTGACCCCCCACTTCAAGACGCACGCCAAGGACCACCATGGTCGTCGTGGCCTGCTGCGCATGGTGAGCCGTCGTCGCAAGCTGCTGGACTATCTGAAGGCCAAGGACGCTGACCGTTACACCGCGCTGATCGCCAAGTTGGGTCTGCGCAAGTAATTTTCATTGCATGCGAAAACGCCTGGGTTAGTCCGCTAGCTCAGGCGTTTTTTACTTCGGAGCTGCAAAACAGAGCGAAGCTGTGTCATTCCAACGAAGTTGCCGTCATGCGCAGGCAGGCAGGTTCTCTGGAATGGCATCGTGTTCTGAATTGCCCTCCACGACAATCTGGTAGCGCGCTACCAGCTATTAAAACAGGAGCTGAACATGAGCATTTTCAATAAAGTCACCAAGTCCTTCCAATGGGGCGACAAGACCGTCGTCATGGAAACGGGCGAGATCGCCCGCCAGGCTTCCGGCGCCGTGCTGGTCAACATCGATGACACCGTGGTGCTGGCCACCGTGGTGGGGTCCAAGATTGCCAAGGCCGGACAGGACTTCTTCCCGCTGACCGTGGACTACATCGAGAAAACCTATGCCGCTGGCAAGATCCCTGGCAGCTTCTTCAAGCGCGAAGCCAAGCCCAGCGAGCTTGAAACGCTGACCAGCCGTCTGATCGATCGTCCGATCCGCCCGCTGTTCCCCGAAGGTTTCTATAACGACGTGCATGTGGTCATCCACACCATCTCGCTGAACCCTGAAGTGGACGCTGACATCGCCGCCATGATTGCCGTGAGTGCCGCACTGTCGATCTCCGGTATCCCGTTTAATGGCCCCATCGGCGCTGCGCGCGTGGGGTACATCAACGGCGAATACGTGCTGAACCCCGGCCAGACCCTGCGCAAGAGTTCGCAGATGGACCTGGTCGTGGCTGGCACCGAGGCTGCTGTGCTGATGGTCGAGTCTGAAGCGCAGCAGTTGCCCGAAGATGTGATGTTGGGCGCCGTGGTGTTCGGCCATGAACAGGGCAAAGTCGCCATCAACGCCATCCATGAATTGGTACGCGACGCTGGCAAGCCTGTGTGGGACTGGCAGGCGCCTGCCAAGGACGAGCCTTTCATCGCCAAGGTCGCTGGCTTGGCTGAAGAAAAGCTGCGCGCGGCTTACCAGATCCGCAGCAAGCAAGCCCGTACACACGCATTGCGTGAAGCCACCGCTTCCGTGTTCGCGTCGCTCAAGGCTGAGGGTGTGGAGTTCGACTCTGTGAAGGTCGAAGGCCTGCTGTTCGACATTGAGGCCAAGATCGTGCGCAGCCAGATCCTTTCTGGCGAGCCCCGCATCGACGGGCGTGACACGCGCACCGTGCGCCCCATCGAGATCCGCAACTCTGTGCTGCCGCGCACCCACGGCTCTGCGTTGTTCACGCGCGGCGAAACCCAGGCGCTGGTCATCTCCACGCTGGGCACCGAGCGCGACGCGCAGCGCATCGACGCGCTGGCTGGCGAGTTCGAAGACCGCTTCATGTTCCACTACAACATGCCTCCCTTCGCCACCGGTGAGGTGGGCCGCATGGGCTCCACCAAGCGCCGCGAAATTGGCCACGGCCGCTTGGCAAAGCGCGCGCTCGTCGCTGTGCTGCCTACCAAGGAAGAATTCCCCTACACCATCCGCGTGGTGTCGGAAATCACCGAGTCCAATGGTTCGTCCTCGATGGCTTCTGTTTGCGGCGGCTGCCTGTCCATGATGGACGCCGGCGTGCCCATGAAGGCGCACGTGGCCGGTATTGCCATGGGCCTGATCAAGGAGGACAACCGCTTTGCCGTGCTGACCGATATTCTGGGTGACGAGGATCACTTGGGCGACATGGACTTCAAGGTGGCTGGTACCACTAGTGGCATCACTGCGCTGCAGATGGACATCAAGATTCAGGGCATCACGAAGGAAATCATGCAAGTCGCGCTGGCGCAAGCCAAGGAGGCGCGCATGCACATCCTCGGCAAGATGCAGGAAGCCATGGGCGAAGCCAAGACCGAAGTGTCCAATTTCGCGCCCAAGCTCTACACGATGAAGATCAACCCTGAGAAGATCCGCGACGTGATTGGCAAGGGCGGTGCGGTGATCCGTGCGCTCACCGAAGAAACCGGTTGCCAGATCAACATCGAGGAAGACGGCACGATCACGATCGCTGCCACCGATGCCGCCAAGGCGGACGAGGCCAAGAAGCGCATCGAGCAGATCACGGCCGAAGTCGAGATCGGCAAGATCTACGAAGGCCCTGTGACCAAGATCCTGGACTTCGGTGCCCTTATCAATTTGCTGCCCGGCAAGGACGGCCTGCTGCACATCAGTCAGATCGCGCACGAGCGCGTCGAGAAGGTGTCCGACTACCTGACCGAAGGCCAGATCGTGAAGGTCAAGGTCATGGAAACCGACGAAAAGGGTCGCATCAAGCTGTCGATGAAGGTGCTGGCTGAGCGCCCAGCCGGTGGCAGCGACCGCCCCGCGCCTGCCGAGCGCGGTGACCGCGAGCCCCGCCGTGACCATGGTCGTGACGGTGGCCGCCAGCCTGCGGAGCAACAACAACAGCAGCAATCTCTGTTGTCGGATGGTGCGTCCGAGCAGGTGGTTGGCTGAGTTATTGATTGCTATTGATTTTGTAGCTTTTGCGCTTATAGATAGGGCGCAAACGGCCAAAATCATTCCAATTCTTACTTTCCATGGGTCGCAATATGCGTGCAGTCGAGATCACGTCGTTTGGCGGGCCTCAGGTGCTGGCCTTGGGGGATCGCCCCAGGCCGGAGCCTGGCGCGGGCGAGCTGCTGATCCGCGTCGCCGCCAGTGGCATCAACCGTCCTGATGTGCTTCAGCGCATGGGGCACTATGCGCCACCTCAGGGCGCCTCAGACCTGCCAGGGCTGGAGGTGGCGGGGGTGGTGGAGTCTGGCGATGCCGCGGCTCTGGCCGAGGCGGGCATGCGCGTGGGCGACCGTGTGTGCGCGCTGGTGTCCGGTGGCGGCTATGCCGAGTGGTGTGTCGCTCCGGTAGTGCAGTGTTTGCCGGTGCCCCAAGGGCTGAGTGATGTGGAGG
This sequence comes from Acidovorax sp. HMWF029, assembly GCF_003060895.1. Taxonomy (GTDB): domain Bacteria; phylum Pseudomonadota; class Gammaproteobacteria; order Burkholderiales; family Burkholderiaceae_C; genus Acidovorax. The sequence continues at coordinate 10,609 of NZ_QAIH01000104.1, forward strand.
CTGCATCGCTGCCGGAAACTTTCTTCACAGTGTGGAGCAATGTCTTCGACCGTGGCCGTCTGCACGCAGGTGAGATCCTGCTAGTGCAGGGTGGCACCAGCGGTATCGGCGTCACGGCGATCCAGTTGGCGCGGGCACTCGGTGCGGTGGTCATTGCAACGGCGGGCAGCGACGAAAAATGCGCAGCCTGCCTCGCGCTCGGTGCGCACCACGCCATCAACTACAAGTCGCAAGACTTTGTGGCAGAGTCCCGGTGCATCACGGAAGGGCGAGGCGTTGACGTGGTGCTCGATATGGTCGCTGGCGACTATGTGGCGCGGGAGGTGGAATGCTTGGCCGAAGATGGCCGTCTGGTCATCATCGCGGTGCAGGGCGGAGTCAAGAGCGACTTCAATGCGGGGCTGGTTCTGCGGCACCGCCTCACCATCACTGGGTCTACATTGCGTCCGCGTCCTGTGGCATTCAAGGGGTCCATTGCCCGCGCACTGCGTGAGCGGGTGTGGCCTTTGTTGGCGGCGGGCACAGTGCGCCCTGTCATCCACAGCACGTTTGCTGCGGCAGATGCATCTCAAGCCCATGCCCTGATGGAATCGAACCAGCATATCGGCAAGATTGTTTTGACGTGGTAACCATGAACAACAAGAAAAAACTCATCGCAGGCAACTGGAAGATGAATGGCAGCTTGGCTGCCAACGAGGTGTTGCTGAAAGCGCTCATCGCTGGTCTGGATGATGTAGCTTGCGACGTGGCGGTGGCGGTGCCCGCGCCGTATCTTGCGCAGGTGCAGGTGCTCACAGCTGGAACGGTGGTCGCTGCGGCCGCACAGGATGTATCCCGGTACGAGTCTGGGGCCTACACCGGCGAGGTCTCCGTGGCGATGCTCAAGGACTTTGGTGTGCGTTATGCCCTGGTGGGGCACTCTGAACGTCGTCAATACCATGGCGAAACCGACGTGGCGGTGGCGGAGAAGGCGCAGCGCGCGCTGGCCGCAGGTGTCACTCCCATCGTTTGTGTGGGAGAGACCCTGCTGGAGCGCGAAGCCGGTCAAACCGAAGCGGTTGTCAAGCGCCAGCTGGCCGCAGTGATTCACCTCAATGGTCACTGCATCAGCGAGATTGTGGTCGCGTACGAGCCCGTTTGGGCCATTGGGACGGGGCGTACGGCATCTCCAGAGCAGGCGCAGGCTGTCCATGCAGTGTTGCGTGCGCAGCTCTCTGCGGCCAGTGAGTATGCCGACCGCATTCGCCTGTTGTATGGCGGCAGTATGAATGCGAGCAACGCGGCGCAACTGCTGGCTCAGCCTGACATCGACGGCGGACTCGTGGGGGGGGCCTCGTTGAAGGCCTCCGACTTTTTGCAAATCATTGCGGCTACCCGATAAGGCTGCCTAAGTTATTCAATCAGGAGTGAACAGAGAATGAGCGTGATCGTGAATGTGATTTTGGCGGTGCAGATGTTGGCGGCCTTGGTGATGATTGGCCTGATCCTCATCCAGCACGGCAAGGGGGCGGACATGGGGGCTGCATTTGGCAGTGGAAGCTCGGGCAGCCTGTTTGGCGCCAGTGGCAGCGCCAACTTCCTGTCGCGTAGCACGGGGGTGCTGGCAGCGGTCTTTTTTGTGTCCACGTTGGCGCTGGCCTATTTTGGCAACGCCCGTCCTGCCAGCTCTGGCAGTGTGCTGGAGGCGCCTGCTGCCGTAGCACCCGCTGCCGCGACTTCGGATGCAGCGGTGGCACCCGCTGCGCCAGCATCGGGCGCAGCGCAGATTCCCACCAAATAATCTGCACTTAATTGAGTCCTGCAGGCTGAAGCAGGGTTTTTCCGGAGTAGAATTCTGGATTGTCTGGAAAGCCAAAACCGCAAGGTTCCTCATGCCATCCAGACGCAGCAACCAGCCGTCGTGGTGAAATTGGTAGACACGCTATCTTGAGGGGGTAGTGGCGAAAGCTGTGCGAGTTCGAGTCTCGCCGACGGCACCAAAACAAAGGCCTCCCCGCATGACCCAGTAGGGCTCATGTCGGGCAAGGCCGCAGCGGTGAGCACATCCTCAAGATGAACCTCGATCAGTACCTCCCCGTCCTCTTGTTCATCTTGGTTGGCATCGCCGTTGGCGTTGTCCCCCTTGTGCTTGGCTACATACTGGGCCCCAATCGCCCGGACGCCGCAAAGAACTCCCCTTACGAATGTGGCTTCGAAGCCTTCGAGGACGCGCGCATGAAATTCGATGTGCGCTATTACCTTGTGGCCATTCTTTTCATTTTGTTCGACCTCGAAATCGCATTCCTCTTCCCCTGGGCGGTGGCGCTGCATGATGTGGGTATGGCGGGTTTCGTGGCGGTCGTGATCTTCCTGGCAATCCTGGTCGTGGGTTTTGCCTACGAATGGAAAAAGGGCGCCCTGGATTGGGAATGAGCGGGCTTCAACAAGGACTGATGCAATGATTGAAGGCGTGATGAAGGAAGGCTTCATCACCACGAGTTATGACTCGGTGGTGAATTGGGCCAAGACCGGTTCCTTGTGGCCGATGACTTTTGGTTTGGCCTGTTGTGCTGTCGAGATGATGCACGCGGCCGCTGCTCGTTATGACATCGGTCGGTTCGGCGCCGAAGTGTTTCGCGCCAGTCCTCGTCAGTCAGATCTGATGATCGTGGCCGGTACCCTGTGCAACAAGATGGCACCGGCGCTGCGCAAGGTGTACGACCAGATGTCCGAACCCCGCTGGGTGCTGTCGATGGGCTCGTGCGCCAACGGTGGTGGGTACTACCACTACAGCTACTCCGTGGTGCGTGGGTGCGACCGCATAGTGCCTGTGGATGTGTACGTGCCAGGCTGCCCGCCCACGGCGGAAGCACTGATCTACGGGATCATCCAGCTGCAGCAGAAGATTCGCCGCACCAACACCATTGCTCGTGTCTGAAGGGTTGATGATGACTGCTGTTGCCATTCGGCCTGAGAAACTTAAAGACAACATTGTTGCCGCGCTGGGTGCCAAGGTGCGCCAGATTTCGGTGGCCCTGGATGAGGTCACAGTGGTGGTGTCTGCTGCAGACTATCTGGATGCCATGCGTCTGTTGCGCGACGCCGAGGGCTGCCGCTTCGAGCAGCTGGTGGATCTGTGTGGCGTGGATTACTCCGCATATGGCGATGCTGTGAACGAAGGGGCGCGCTACTGTGTAGTGTCGCACTTGTTGTCCGTGAGTCTCAATCAGCGTGTGCGTGTGAAGGTGTTTTGCGCCGACGATGATTTCCCGGTGGTGGCGTCGGTCTCCGATCTGTGGAACTCGGCCAACTGGTACGAGCGCGAGGCGTTTGACCTGTTCGGCATCGTGTTCGATGGGCACAACGACCTGCGCCGCATCCTGACCGACTATGGCTTCATTGGCCATCCCTTCCGCAAGGATTTCCCATTGTCGGGCCATGTCGAGATGCGCTACGACGCTGAGCAGCGTCGGGTTGTCTACGAGCCCGTCTCGATTGAGCCGCGTGAGATCACGCCGCGCATCATCCGCGAAGACAAGTACGGAGGCCTGCACTGAGGCGCCCGGCGCCCCACGTGAACCATCATGGCTGAAATCAAGAACTATTCCCTGAACTTTGGTCCCCAGCACCCGGCGGCGCACGGTGTGTTGCGCCTCGTCCTGGAGCTGGACGGCGAGGTCGTGCAGCGTGCCGACCCCCACATTGGTCTGCTGCACCGTGCCACCGAAAAGTTGGCCGAACACAAGACCTACATCCAGTCGCTGCCCTATATGGATCGCTTGGACTACGTGTCCATGATGTCCAATGAGCATGCGTACTGCCTGGCCATCGAAAAGCTGCTGGGTCTGGACGTGCCGGTGCGTGCACAGTACATCCGCGTGATGTTCTCTGAGATCACACGCCTGTTGAATCACCTTATGTGGCTGGGCTCGCACGGCAACGACTGTGGCAGCTCTACCATCCTGATCTACACCTTCCGTGAGCGAGAAGACCTGTTCGACATGTACGAAGCCGTCTCTGGCGCGCGCATGCACGCAGCGTACTTCCGCCCTGGTGGTGTCTATCGTGACCTGCCGGACAGCATGCCGCAATACAAGGTCAGCAAGATCAAGAATGCCAAGGCGTTGGAGGCTCTGAACCAGAACCGCCAGGGCTCGCTGCTCGATTTCATCGACGATTTCACCAAGCGGTTCCCCGGCTGTGTGGACGAGTATGAGACGCTGCTGACTGACAACCGCATCTGGAAGCAGCGCACCGTGGGCATCGGCGTGGTATCGCCCGAGCGTGCGCTTAATCTTGGGATGACTGGTCCCATGATCCGTGGTTCTGGCATTGCCTGGGATCTGCGCAAGACGCAACCCTATGATGTGTATGACCGTGTGGACTTCGATGTGCCTGTGGGCAAGACTGGTGACTGCTACGACCGCTACCTGGTGCGCGTGCAGGAGATGCGCGAGTCCAACCGCATTATCAAGCAGTGCGTGGACTGGCTGCGCGCCAATCCGGGCCCTGTGATCACCGACAACCACAAGGTGGCGGCACCTGCGCGCGAATCCATGAAGTCCAACATGGAAGAGCTGATCCACCACTTCAAGCTCTTCACCGAAGGCTTCCGCGTGCCCGAAGGCGAGGCCTATGCCGCCGTGGAGCACCCCAAGGGCGAGTTCGGTATCTATCTGGTCAGCGATGGTGCCAACAAGCCTTACCGCCTCAAGATTCGTGCGCCTGGTTTTGCGCACCTCGCCACCTTGGACGAAATGGCCCGTGGCCACATGATCGCCGACGCCGTGGCCATCATTGGCACCATGGATATCGTGTTCGGGGAGATCGATCGATGAACAGCAGCAATACCAAGATCACCGAGGCGACGCTGGCGCGCTTTGCGCGCGAAGTGGCCAAATACCCGCCCGAGCAAGCGCAGTCCGCCGTGATGGCATGCCTGTCCATCGTGCAACAGGAGCAGGGCTGGGTCAGCGCTGAGAGCGAGGCTTTGATCGCCGACTACCTGGGCATGGCCCAGATCGCGGTGCACGAAGTCACCACTTTCTACAACATGTACAACCAGCGGCCGACGGGCAAGTACAAGCTCAACGTCTGCACCAACCTGCCTTGCCAACTGCGCGATGGCCAGAAGGCACTGCACCACCTCGAAAAGAAGCTCGGTGTGGCCATGGGCGAGACCACTGCCGACGGCCTGTTCACCCTGCAGCAGTGCGAGTGCCTGGGCGCCTGTGCCGATGCGCCCGTGATGCTGGTCAACGACCGTACCATGTGCAGCTTCATGGACAACGACAAGCTCGACCAGTTAGTGGACGGCCTGCGTGCTGCGGAAGGACAAGCATGACCACCGCTGCACAGATCCTCTCGCAGTTCCAAGCCACTGGCGTCCAGACCTGCTTTCACGACCGCCATATCAACCCGCAGATCTACGCGGGCCTGGACGGCACGAACTGGAGCATCAAGGACTATGAAGCGCGCGGCGGCTATGCCGCGCTGCGCAAGATCCTGGGCACCGATGGCGGCGAACCGCTGACGCAGGACCAGGTCATCGCCACCGTTAAGGAATCAGGTCTGCGCGGCCGCGGCGGTGCGGGTTTCCCTACCGGTCTCAAGTGGAGCTTCATGCCCCGCTCGTTCCCTGGCCAGAAGTATCTCGTCTGCAATTCCGACGAAGGTGAGCCGGGCACGTGCAAGGATCGTGACATCTTGCAGTTCAACCCGCACATCGTCATCGAAGGCATGATCATCGCGGCTTACGCGATGGGCATCTCCGTGGGCTACAACTACATCCACGGTGAAATTTTCCAGACCTACGACCGCTTCGAAGCGGCGCTGGAAGAGGCGCGTGCCGCTGGTTACCTGGGTGACAAGATTCTGGGCAGCAACTTCAGCTTCCAGCTGCATGCGGCGCACGGCTTCGGCGCCTACATCTGCGGCGAAGAAACCGCGTTGCTCGAATCGCTGGAAGGCAAGAAAGGCCAGCCGCGCTTCAAGCCACCGTTCCCGGCCAGCTTCGGCTTGTACGGCAAGCCCACCACGATCAACAACACCGAGACCTTCGCTGCCGTGCCGTGGATCATCCGCAACGGCGGTGCAGCGTACCTGGAGTGTGGCAAGCCCAACAATGGTGGCACCAAGATCTTCTCGGTCTCGGGCGACGTGGAAAAGCCAGGCAACTACGAAGTGCCTTTGGGCACGCCGTTCGCCAAGCTGCTTGAGCTCGCCGGTGGCGTGCGCAAGGGCCGCCAGCTCAAGGCCGTGATTCCTGGTGGCTCGTCCGCCCCTGTGTTGCCCGCGTCCATCATCATGGAATGCACGATGGACTATGACTCCATCGCCAAGGCTGGCTCCATGCTGGGCTCGGGCGCTGTGATCGTGATGGACGATTCCCGCAGCATGGTCGAGAGCCTGCTGCGCCTGTCGTACTTCTACTCGCACGAGTCCTGCGGTCAGTGCACGCCCTGCCGTGAAGGCACTGGCTGGATGTGGCGCGTGATCGACCGGATCCAGCATGGCCAGGGGCGCGAAGGCGACCTCAACCTGCTCAATTCGGTGGCGGACAACATCCAGGGCCGCACCATCTGTGCGCTGGGTGACGCGGCGGCCATGCCGGTGCGCGCCATGATCAAGCACTTTCGTCCTGAATTCGAAGCGCTGATCCGCCAAGAGAAGACCCCTCAGGCTTCCACCTCCGCCTGATCGCGAGAAACGCATATGGTTGAAATCGAACTCGACGGGCAGAAAGTAGAAGTCGCTGAAGGCTGCATGGTGATGCATGCTGCCGAGAAAGCTGGCACCTACATTCCCCATTTCTGTTACCACAAGAAGCTTTCCATCGCTGCCAACTGCCGCATGTGCCTGGTGGATGTGGAAAAGGCTCCCAAGCCCATGCCCGCCTGCGCCACGCCGGTGACGCAAGGCATGATCGTGCGCACCAAGAGCGACAAGGCCATCAAGGCACAGCAGTCGGTCATGGAGTTTCTGCTGATCAACCACCCGCTGGACTGCCCTATCTGCGATCAGGGCGGCGAGTGCCAGCTGCAGGACTTGGCCGTGGGGTATGGCGGCTCTTCTTCGCGCTACGAGGAAGAAAAGCGCGTGGTGCCCGTCAAGGATGTGGGCCCGCTGATTTCCATGCAGGAAATGAGCCGCTGCATCCACTGCACCCGCTGCGTGCGTTTCGGCCAGGAAGTGGCTGGCGTGATGGAACTGGGCATGATCCATCGCGGTGAGCACTCCGAGATCACTACGGTCACGGGTGACACGGTGGACTCCGAGCTGTCGGGCAACATGATCGATATTTGCCCCGTCGGTGCGCTCACCAGCAAGCCGTTCCGTTACAGCGCGCGCACCTGGGAGTTGTCGCGCCGCCGTTCGGTGAGCCCCCACGATTCGACCGGCTCCAACCTGATTGTCCAGGTCAAGAACCACAAGGTCATGCGCGTGGTGCCCCTCGAAAACGAAGCCGTCAATGAATGCTGGATTGCTGACCGCGACCGTTTCTCCTATGAAGCGCTCAATGGTGATGACCGCCTGACCCAGCCCATGCTCAAGCAGGGTGGGGTGTGGAAGGAAGTCGATTGGCAGACCGCGCTGGAATACGTGGCCAATGGCCTGAAAAACATCAAGAACGACCACGGGGCTAGCAGTATCGGTGCGTTGGTCAGCCCGCATAGCACTGTGGAAGAGCTGTATCTTGCCTCCGCGCTGGTGCGTGGCATCGGCAGTGACAACATCGATTACCGTCTGCGCAACGCCGAGTTTGCTGCTCCCGAGGGTATTCGCTGGCTGGGCACGTCCATCGCTTCCCTGTCCACGCTTCAACGCGTGCTGGTGGTGGGTTCGAATCTGCGCAAGGACCATCCGCTGTTTGCCCAGCGCATTCGCCAGGCTGTGCGCCATGGCTGCCAGGTCAGTGCCATCGCGTCGGTGACCCAGGACTGGGCCATGCCTGTGCAGTCCTTCTTGGCGCAAGGCGCAGCGGAATGGGTGCAGGCCCTGGGCGGTATTGCGTCCGCAGTGGCCCAGGAGAAAGGTATTGCCGCACCCCAAGGCGCGGCTGCTGCCAGCGAGTCGGTCCAGGCCATTGCTCGCTCCTTGCTGGGTGGCGAACGCAAGGCCGTGCTGTTGGGCAATGCAGCTGCACACCATGTGCAGGCCAGCCAGCTGCTGGCGCTTGCCAACTGGATCGGTGAGAACACCGGCGCGAGCGTGGGGTACCTCACGGAAGCCGCCAACACGGTGGGGGCGCAGTTTGCGGGCGCTCACCCTGTCAACGGTGGTCTGAATGCGGCTCAAATGCTCTCCGGTGGTTTGAAGGCGGCGGTGCTGCTCAACACAGAGCCAGTCCATGATTCGGCTGCGGGTGCCCAGGCTGCCGCTGCTCTGGCTGGTGCAGAGATGGTGGTCACGTTGAGCCCCTTCAAGGCCAACATGGAGTTCAGTGACGTTCTGTTGCCAATTGCTCCGTTCACGGAAACTTCGGGCAGCTTCGTCAATGCTGAAGGCCGCCTGCAAAGTTTCCACGCCGTGGTGCGCCCCCTGGGTGACACCCGCCCTGCATGGAAGGTTCTGCGCGTACTGGCCAATCTGCTGGGCGTGCCTGGGTTCGACTTCGAAACCTCGCAGGAGGTGCTGGCCCGCGCCACCAACGCCCCTGCGGGCACGGTCACGCAAGTGCCGGCAGCGCAGCTGTCGAATGCTGTGAAGGCAATGCCTGCAGCCACAACCGCCGCTGGCGAACCCGTGGTGGCTTCCATCTATCAATTGGACGGCCTGGTGCGTCGTTCCACGTCGCTGCAGCTCACTGCCGACGCGCGCATGGCACGTGAAGGAGTGGCCGCATGATCGACGCGATCTACAACGCGGGCCTGAACCTGCTCTCCTTTGGCTGGTGGACTGGCATTGTCTGGCCAGTACTCTGGATTCTGATCAAGATCGTCTGCATCTTGGCTCCTTTGATGGGCGCGGTGGCTTACCTCACTTTGTGGGAGCGCAAGCTGCTGGGTTTCATGCAAGTGCGTCACGGTCCCAACCGCGTGGGCCCCATGGGGTTGCTGCAGCCTATCGCCGATGCACTGAAGCTGCTGACCAAGGAAATCATCCAGCCGACAGCGGCCAGCAAGGGTTTGTTCGTGTTGGGTCCTGTCATGGCCATCATGCCGGCGTTGGCGGCCTGGGTGGCGATTCCCTTTGGTCCCGATGTGGCGCTGGCCAACGTAAATGCCGGTTTGCTGCTGGTGATGGCTATTACCTCCATCGAAGTCTATGGCGTGATCATTGCCGGGTGGGCGTCTAACTCCAAGTACGCCTTCCTAGGGGCGCTGCGCGCCTCGGCCCAGATGGTGAGCTATGAAATCGCCATGGGCTTTTGCTTCCTGGTGGTGATCATGGTTTCGGGCAGCATGAACCTGACCGAGATCGTCATGTCGCAGGCCAAGGGCATGGCGGCCGATAAGGGGCTGACCTTCCTGTCTTGGAATTGGCTGCCCCTGCTGCCTATCTTCTTGGTGTACCTGATCTCAGGTGTGGCCGAGACCAACCGCCACCCCTTCGACGTGGTCGAAGGTGAAGCCGAAATCGTGGCCGGTCACATGGTCGAGTATTCGGGCATGGGCTTCGCGATCTTCTTCCTGGCCGAGTACGCCAGCATGTGGCTCGTATCCATCCTGGCCGCTCTGATGTTCCTGGGCGGCTGGCTGTCGCCTATCGATAGCGCACTTTTCAACTGGATACCCGGTTGGATCTGGCTGGGGCTCAAGACCTTCCTCGTGGTGTCCATGTTTATCTGGATCCGCGCCACATTCCCACGCTTCCGTTATGACCAGATCATGCGTCTGGGCTGGAAGATCTTCATCCCGGTGACGCTGGTTTACTTGCTCTTTGTGGGCGGCTGGCTGCTCTCGCCCTGGAACATCTGGAAATAAGCGGGGACATCACACATGACTGCCGTTGTTGCTGCTGCACCTTTTTCGTTCAAAGACTTCTTCAAGAGTTTCATGCTCGTGGAACTGGTCAAGGGCATGGCCTTGACTGGCCGCTATGCGTTCCGCCGCAAGGTGACCGTGCAGTTTCCTGAAGAGAAGACGCCCCTGTCGCCCCGATTTCGTGGTTTGCACGCGCTGCGCCGCTATGAAAACGGCGAAGAGCGCTGCATTGCCTGCAAGCTTTGCGAGGCCGTGTGCCCCGCGATGGCTATCACGATTGAATCTGACGTTCGCGCCGACGGTTCGCGCCGTACCACCCGCTACGACATCGATCTGACCAAGTGCATCTTCTGCGGTTTCTGCGAAGAAAGCTGCCCGGTGGACTCGATCGTCGAAACGCACATCTTTGAGTACCACGGTGAAAAACGTGGAGACCTGTATTTCACGAAAGACATGCTCCTGGCCGTTGGTGACCGTTACGAAGGTGAAATCGCGGCAGCCAAGGCTGCGGATGCCAAGTACCGCTGAGCGGTACTGAGCGCGGCCTCTTTGCCAGACTTTCTATAAAGACCCGATTCATGGACGCCAAGACCGGTTTCTTCTATCTCTTCTCGGTGGTGCTGCTGTTTGCAGCCTTCCGGGTGATCACCGCGCGCAATCCTGTGCATGCGGTGCTCTACCTCATTCTTGCCTTTTCGCAGGCTGCCGCTGTTTGGCTCTTGCTCAAGGCGGAATTTCTGGCCATCGCCCTGGTACTGGTGTATCTGGGGGCGGTGATGGTGCTGTTCTTGTTTGTGGTGATGATGCTGGACATCCACATCGACTCCATCCGCAAGGGTTTTTGGAAGCATTTTCCGCTCGCGGCCTTCGTGGGAGCGCTTATTGCGCTCGAAATGGCGGCCGTGCTGATGGGCGGCTTCCGTGGCATGGATGAGCCCAAGGCCGCCGCCGTGGTGCTGGATGCGGCCGGCAAGGTCGTTCCCTACTCCAACACAAAGGAGCTGGGCAAGCTCCTGTATACCCAGTACCTCTACCCCGTTGAAATCGCCGCCGTGATCCTGCTGGTGGCCATGATCGCCGCCATTGCACTGACCCTGCGCCAGCGTAAGGACAGCAAGGCCATCAATCCTTCCTTGCAGGTCCGGGTTCGCGCCAGCGATCGTCTGGAAGTCGTGAAGGTGGCAGCCACCCAGAAGGCGCAGCCCGAGGTGCCCGCCGAACCCGCTGCCGAGGAGAAAAAAACATGACGCTGACTTTGGGCCACTTTCTCTCTCTGGGTGCGATGCTGTTCGCGCTTGCTGTGATCGGCATTTTCCTGAACCGTAAGAATCTGATCGTGCTGCTGATGGCGATCGAGTTGATGCTCCTGGCAGTGAACATGAACTTCGTGGCGTTCTCGTACTACCTGGGCGATATGCACGGGCAGGTGTTCGTGTTCTTCATCCTGACCGTGGCGGCTGCCGAGTCGGCCATCGGCCTCGCGATCCTGGTGCTGCTGTTCCGCAACAAATCCAGCATCAACGCGGAAGACCTCAACACCCTCAAGGGCTGATGAGCCACCAGTATTCCCAAGGTTCTCAAGAATGAGTCAAACCCTCTCTGCTTCAACGCTCCTGGCCGTGCCACTGGCTCCGCTGGCGGGCGCTCTGCTGGCCGGTATCTTCGGCACAACCTTTGGTGGCAACTGGATTGGTCGCCGCCTGAGCCACACGCTGACGATCCTTGGCGTGCTCGTCGCTTTCATCCTCTCGGCCATGACGCTCAAGAGCGTGGCCGTGGATGGTGCCCGTTTCAATGAGACGCTCTACACCTGGATGGTGGTGGGTGGCCTGAAGATGGAAGTGGGCTTTCTGATCGACAGCCTCACCGCCATGATGATGGTGGTTGTGACCTTCGTGTCGCTGATGGTGCACATCTACACCATTGGCTACATGGAAGAAGATGACGGCTACAACCGCTTCTTCGCCTACATCTCGCTGTTCACGTTCTCCATGCTCATGCTGGTCATGAGCAACAACCTGCTGCAGCTGTTCTTCGGCTGGGAAGCCGTGGGCCTGGTTTCCTACCTTCTGATCGGCTTCTGGTTCAACAAGCCCACGGCGATTTTCGCCAACATGAAGGCCTTTCTGGTTAACCGTGTTGGTGACTTCGGCTTCATCCTGGGCATCGGTCTGATCGCGGCCTACACCGGCACGTTGAACTACAGCGAAATCTTCGCCAAGTCGGGTGAACTCGGCGCACTGGCATTCCCCGGCACCGACTGGCTGCTGATCACCGTTATCTGTATCTGCCTTTTCATCGGCGCCATGGGCAAGTCGGCCCAGTTTCCGCTGCATGTCTGGCTGCCCGACTCGATGGAAGGTCCGACCCCCATATCGGCTCTGATCCACGCGGCCACCATGGTGACCGCCGGTATCTTCATGGTGTCGCGTATGTCACCGCTGTTCGAGCTGTCGGACACCGCCCTCAACTTCATCCTGGTGATCGGTGCTATCACCGCGCTGTTCATGGGTTTCCTGGGCATCATCCAGAACGACATCAAACGTGTGGTGGCCTATTCCACACTGTCGCAGTTGGGCTACATGACCGTGGCGCTGGGTGCTTCGGCCTACTCGGTTGCGGTGTTCCACCTGATGACCCACGCGTTTTTCAAGGCCCTGCTGTTCCTCGGTGCCGGCTCGGTCATCATGGGCATGCATCACAACCAGGACATCCGCTGGATGGGCGGTGTGCGCAAGTACATGCCCATCACCTGGATCACCTCGCTGCTGGGTTCTTTGGCGCTGATCGGTACGCCTTTGTTCGCGGGCTTTTACTCCAAGGACAGCATCATTGAGGCTGTGCATTTCAGCCAGCTCCCTGCCGCTGGTTTTGCGCACTTTGCCGTGCTGGCCGGTGTCTTCATCACGGCGTTCTATTCGTTCCGCATGTACTTCCTGGTCTTCCATGGCAAGGAACGCTACGACCAGAATCCTGACGCCCACCACGATGATCATCATGGCCATGACGACCATCACGGCCATGATGCCAAGCCGCATGAATCGCCTTGGGTGGTGACGGTACCTCTGGTGCTGCTGGCCATTCCATCTGTGGTGGTGGGTTTCATGTTCATCCAGCCCATGCTGTTTGGCGACTTCTTCAAGGATGTGATCTTTGTGGACGCTGCCAAGCACCCCGCGATGGCGAAGCTCGCAGAAATCTTCCACGGCCCCGTGGCCATGGCTGTACATGGCCTGCAGACGGCCCCTTTCTGGCTCGCGTTGGCAGGTGTGGCGGCTTCGTACTACATGTACATGGTCAATCCGGCACTGCCTGCAGCACTAAAGCGTTTCTTTGAATCGATCAAGGTGTACCAGCTGCTTGAAAACAAGTACGGCATGGACTGGATCAACGAAAACATCCTGGCCCGTGGCGCCCGCCTGTTGGGCGTGGGCCTGTGGAAGGGCGGTGATCAGGCGGTGATCGATGGTGCCCTGGTAAACGGCTCCTGGAAGGTCGTGCGGGGTGTAGCTGGCATCGTGCGCTGGGTTCAGTCAGGCTTCATCTTCCACTACGCGCTGGTGATGATTCTGGGTGTCTTCGCTCTGATGACTTGGTTCGTCTGGGGCGACACGCTCCTGCAGCTCATCAAATAAGGAAAACAACAAATGGGTCTGTTGAGTCTTGCAATCTGGACACCGATTGCCTTCGGTGTGCTGCTGCTTGCCATTGGGCGGGATGAACACGCGCGTGTCGTGCGCTGGCTGGCCTTGCTGGGGGCGCTGCTGGGTTTCCTGGTCACGCTGCCTCTGTACGACGGCTTCAAGCTGGGCACTGCTGCCATGCAGTTTGTCGAGAAGGCTTCGTGGATTGAACGCTTCAATGTGCACTACCACCTGGGCGTCGACGGCATCTCGTTCTGGTTCGTACCGCTCACAGCCTTCATCACGGTGATTGTGGTGATCGCCTCGTGGGAGGCCATCACCGAGCGTGTCAACCAGTACATGGGCGCCTTCCTGATCTTGTCGGGTCTGATGATCGGCGTGTTCAGTGCGCTCGACGGCATCCTGTTCTACGTGTTCTTCGAAGCCACGCTGATCCCGATGTACCTGATCATCGGTATCTGGGGCGGCCCCAACAAGATCTACGCGGCGTTCAAGTTCTTCCTGTACACGCTGCTCGGCTCGCTGCTGATGCTCATCGCGCTGATCTACCTGTACAACCAGTCCGGTGGCAGTTTTGATATCGCGACCTGGCACCAATTGCCCCTGAGCAGCAAGTCGCAGACCTTGTTGTTCTTCGCGTTCTTCGCAGCGTTTGCGGTGAAGGTGCCCATGTGGCCTGTCCACACTTGGCTGCCCGATGTGCACGTGGAAGCGCCCACCGGTGGTTCCGCAGTGCTTGCGGCGATCATGCTCAAGCTGGGTGCCTATGGCTTCCTGCGTTTCTCCATGCCCATTGCCCCCGACGCTTCGCGCGAATGGGCTTGGCTGATGATCGCTCTGTCGCTGATCGCCGTGATCTATGTGGGCTTGGTGGCCATGGTCCAGAAGGACATGAAGAAGCTGGTGGCCTATTCGTCCGTGGCGCACATGGGTTTCGTGACGCTGGGTTTCTTCATCTTCAACGACCTGGGTGTATCAGGTGGCCTTGTGCAGATGATTGCCCACGGTTTCGTTTCGGGCGCGATGTTCCTGTCCATCGGCGTGCTGTATGACCGCGTGCATTCGCGTGAAATCGCTGCCTACGGCGGCGTGGTCAACACCATGCCCAACTTTACGGCCTTCGCGCTGCTGTTTGCCATGGCCAACTGCGGCCTGCCGGGCACGGCTGGTTTTGTGGGCGAGTGGATGGTGATCCTGGGCGCTACCAAGGCCAACTTCTGGATTGGCCTGGCCTCGGCCACGGCGCTGATCTTCGGTGCGGCCTACACCCTGTGGATGTTCAAGCGCGTGTACCTGGGCCCTGTGGCCAACGACCACGTCAAGGAACTCACCGACATCAATAGCCGCGAATTCCTGGTGATGTCGCTGCTGGCGATTGCCGTGCTGGCCATGGGCCTGTACCCACGCCCCTTCACGGACGTGATGGACACATCGGTCGCGGAATTGCTCAAGCATGTCGCACTGACGAAGCTGAACTGACCAGACTGAACTGAGAGATTCGAGATGATTGACAACATCAGCTGGCTCGCGATTTACCCCGAAATCGTGCTGTTGACCATGGCCTGCGTCATTGCGCTGGTCGATCTGGGGGTCCACAGCGCCCGCCGCACTGGCACCTATGTGCTGACCATGCTCACGCTGGCCGTGGTGGCTGCTTTGCAGGCCATGTATGCCAGCAGCGGCAACACCTTCTATGGCTTTGGCAACATGGTGGTGAGCGACGCCATGGGCAACTGGCTCAAATGTTTCGCCACCGTGGCCATGATGGTCACGCTGGTCTACAGCCGCCCCTACGCGGCCGATCGCGACATGATGCGCGGCGGCGAAATTTTCACACTGTCGATGTTTGCGCTGCTGGGCATGTTCATCATGATCTCCGGCAACAACTTCCTGGTGATCTACCTGGGCCTGGAACTGCTCACGCTGTCTAGCTACGCTCTGGTGGCCCTGCGCCGTGACAACGCCACGGCGACCGAAGCAGCCATGAAGTACTTCGTGCTCGGCGCCATGGCCAGTGGTTTCCTGCTGTATGGCCTGTCCATGGTCTACGGTGCCACTGGCTCCCTGGACATCGGCCAAGTGTTCAAGGCCGTCAACTCCGGGCAGATCAAGCACCAGGTTCTGGTTTTCGGTCTCGTTTTTGTGGTGGCTGGCCTGGCGTTCAAGCTCGGCGTGGTGCCTTTCCACATGTGGATCCCTGACGTGTACCAAGGCGCTCCCACGGCAGTCACACTGATGATCGGCGGCGCGCCCAAGCTGGCAGCGTTTGCCATCACCATCCGCTTGCTGGTGGATGGCTTGCTCCCGCTGGCGATCGACTGGCAGCAGATGCTGGCTGTGCTGGCCATTGGCTCGCTGTTGGTGGGTAACCTGGCTGCCATTGCGCAGACCAATCTCAAGCGCATGCTGGCGTACTCGACCATTTCGCAAATGGGTTTTGTGCTGCTGGGCCTGATGTCGGGTGTCATCAACGGCAACGTGGATGCCACGGCGGTCGAGAACGCCTACAGCGCATCCATGTTCTACGTGGTGACCTATGTGTTGACCACGCTGGCCGCCTTTGGCGTGATCTTGCTGCTGGCGCGTGAAGGCTTTGAGAGCGAAGAGATCTCTGACTTTGCTGGCCTGAACCAGCGTAGCCCGCTGTACGCGGGGGTGATGGCGGTGTGCCTGTTCTCCATGGCCGGCATCCCGCCCATGGTGGGTTTCTACGCCAAGCTGTCGGTGCTGCAGGCGCTGGTCGCCTCAGGCCAGGGCCTGTACATCGCCATGGCGGTCTTTGCCGTCATCATGTCGCTGATCGGTGCTTTCTACTACCTGCGCGTGGTCAAGGTCATGTATTTCGATGCGCCGCTGACGGCCACGAACGTGTCTGCCCCCATGGACGTGCGCGTGGTGCTGACCATCAACGGCGCCTTGGTTCTGGGGCTGGGTCTGCTGCCCGGTGGCCTGATGGCCCTGTGTGCGGACGCCGTGGTGCGCGCGCTGGCGACCTGATCTGACGCTGGTTCACATGCTGACGCTGCAGCGGTGCGCTGCTTCTGTTTTCTTCTTCGGTCGCTGACCGATCTGGGCTCGTACTGCCGTGTCGCTTACCGGATCGGTCTGGCTCATCATCGTGGCGTCCTTCGTGGCCGCCAACCTGCCTTTTGTCAACCAGCGTTGGCTGGTGGTCGGGCCGGTCGCAGCCCATGCCAAGCCGTTGGTGGGGCGACTGCTGGAATTGGTTGTTCTGTACTTTGTGGTGGGGGCGTTGGCGCTGGTCCTTGAGCGTCGTGCTGGCCAGATCGCCCCCCAGGGCTGGGAGTTCTACGCCATCACCGGCACCATGTTCCTGACCTTTGCCTTTCCTGGTTTTGTCTACCGGTATTTGCTGCGGCGTCACCACAGCTGATCTGGCCGAAACTGTTCCCCCACGATTGCGTCGCGCACGAGTGTTGCCATGAAGGTGCTGGACCTCCAATGTCGGCAAGGCCATGTCTTTGAGGGCTGGTTTGGCTCCGAGGACGACTTCCAAGGTCAGAAGCAACGCGGCCTGGTGCAGTGCCCCCTGTGCGGTGACGACCACATTGAAAAGCGGCTCAGCGCCCCGCGCCTGAATCTGGGTGCCCGGGCACCTGCCGCCGCCGCCGCGCTAGCGCAACCCATCGCTACGGAGGGCTCCCAAGGCGTAACTCCATCTGAAACGGTGGCACTGCCCCCAGCCTTGCAGGCCGCTTGGCTGGCGCTGGCTCGCAAAGTGGTGGCCAACACCGAGGATGTGGGCGAGCGTTTTGCCCAGGAGGCCCGGCGCATGCACCACGGAGAGGTGCAGGAGCGCGCCATCCGGGGCCAGGCCACGCCTGATGAGGCGGTGCAGCTGCTGGAAGAGGGCATTGCCGTCATGCCCCTGCCCCTGCCAGCGGCTGCCAAAGAAACCCTGCAATAGGCTTTTCTGCTCTGGGGCGGGATGGATGAGACAAAATTTGTGCCTTTTTAGCCCGTCTCCGCGCGACCACTAAGCACTAATAGCTATCAATTTGATAGTAAATAACTCCCTGTCTCTGCCAAGTTGCACCCGCGCGCATCACGCCGCGAACTGCAGAGCGGCCAGGCGGGCATAAACACCCCCTTGCGCCAGCAGGCTGGTGTGGGTGCCCTGTTCAACGATGCGCCCGTGGTCCAGCACCACGATGCGGTCTGCGTTCTGCACGGTGGCGAGCCGGTGTGCAATGACCAGTGTGGTTCGGCGGCCCGTGTGGCGCTGCATGGCCGTGTCCAGTGCCGCTTGCACCATCCGCTCGCTCTCGGCATCGAGTGCGCTGGTGGCTTCGTCCAGCAGCAGCAGGGGCGGGTTCTTGAGCATGGCCCGCGCAATCGCGATACGCTGGCGCTGCCCACCCGACAGCCGCACGCCGCGCTCACCCAGAAAGGTGGCGTAGCCCTCGGGCAGGGCCGTGAGGAAGTCATGGGCAAAGGCTGCGCGGGCAGCGGCCATGACTTCTTCGTCTGTGGCCTCGGGGCGCCCATAGCGGATGTTCTCCATGGCCGAGGCTGAGAAGATCACCGCGTCCTGTGGCACCGTGCCGGTGTGGGCCCGCAGGGTGCCCAGCGCCATGTCGCGGATGTCCACTCCATTGAGCAGAATGCGCCCTTGCCGTGGCGCCGATGTGCCCGGCGTGCCAGGGGCCTCGCGGGCACTAACGTCCACGTCATAGAAGCGTTGCAGCAGCTGCAGCACCGTGGTCTTGCCCGCACCGCTCGCGCCGACCAGGGCCACGGTCTCCCCGGGGGCCAAGTGCAGCGAAAAGCCGTGCAAGGCGGCCTGCTCCGGGCGCGACGGATAGTGGAACCACACATTGTCAAACTGCACTTCCAGGCCCTGGCCTGAAGTGGGCAAGGTTTTGGGTGTGGCGGGATCTGCCACGGGGGAGCTGCTTTCCAGCAGTTCCATCAGTCGTTCGGTGGCGCCTGCGGCGCGCAACAGGTCGCCGTACACCTCGCCCAGCACGGCCACGGCCCCCGCAAGCAGGATCACATAGACCACAGTCTGGCCCAGGTGGCCCGCACTCATCTTGCCTGCCAGTACGGCCTCGGTGCCCCGGTACAGCCCCCACAGCAGCAGGGCGGCATTGGCGATGATGATGAAGGCGACCAGTATTGCGCGTGCACGGGTGCGCTGGATAGCAGCCTGGAAGGCGTTTTCGGTGGCGCGCATGAATCGGGCCGCCTCGCGCGGCTCGGCCGCATGGCTTTGCACCACCGGCACGGCGTTCAGCACCTCGGCGGCAATGGCGCTGGAATCTGCCACCCGGTCCTGGCTGTCGCGCGACAGCCGCCGCACGCGCCGCCCGATCCACATGGTGGGCAAGACTACCAGCACCACCGCCAGCAACACCACCGACATGACATACGGGTTGGTCCACACCAGCATGGCCAGCGCGCCAATGCCCATCACCGCATTGCGAAGCCCCATCGACAGCGACGAGCCAACCACGGTCTGCACCAGGGTGGTATCGGCCGTGAGGCGGGACAACACCTCTCCTGTCTGCGTGGTTTCAAAAAACTGAGGGCTTTGGCGCAGCACATGGCCGTAGACCGCATTGCGCAGGTCGGCGGTCACCCGTTCGCCCAGCCAGCTCACCATGTAAAAGCGCGCGGCAGAGAACACGCCCAGCGCAACCGCGACGGCGAACAATGCCTCGAAGTGGCCCCGCAGCGCCATGGCCTGCGCGCCCTTGTCACTGGCCGAGCCACCCACCAGGCCTCCATCAATCAGGCCGCGCAGCGCCATCGGAAACGCCAGCGTGGCCAGCGCAGCCAGCACCAGGAAGACCCCCGACAGCAGGATGTGCACGCGGTACGGGCGCAGAAATGGAAGCAGTCCGGTCAATGAGCGCGGAGCCCCGCGTGCCGGGTGGGAGGAGGGGGTAGATGCCATGGTGGCAGTGTAGGCCCGGTCAACGAAAGCATGCGTGGCGAGACGCGCGGTGGGCTTGCTGGGCGCGCCGTCAGTAAACCGTCAGTGATGCGCCCGCATGACGGGCCTTGGTGCCGGAGTTGTGGCGGGCGGCGCGAAGGGCGAGATTGAGCGCTGGCCTGCGGTGTGGGCCAGCAACCGGTAGCGTGCCTGCGGGGCGGTCGGTGAGTACGTAGGCATTTATACATAGGCATTAGTCCCAGTATCTACCGCAGGGTAGGGAGACATACGATGCGCTGAGACCCCCACACACGGAGACCTTGCTGCAAGGCTCCATTCCTCAGCACCCTACGGAGCGGCCCAGGCGCAATGAGCGACGTCATTCTTGAAACCAAAAGCCTGACCAAAGAGTTCAAGGGCTTCACTGCCGTGAGCGATGTGAACCTGGCCGTGCGCCGTGGTTCGATTCATGCGCTGATCGGCCCCAATGGCGCAGGCAAAACCACCTGCTTCAACCTGCTGACCAAGTTCCTGGAGCCCACCTCGGGGCTCATCCGATTCAACGGGCACGACATCACACGCGAGCAGCCCGCGCAGATTGCACGGCGCGGTGTGATCCGATCGTTCCAGATCTCGGCGGTGTTCCCCCACCTCACGCTGATGGAGAACGTACGTCTGGGGCTGCAGCGCAAGCTGGGCACCTCATTCCATTTCTGGCGCAGCGAACGCACCCTGAGCCAGCTGGACGACCGCGCCATGCAACTGCTGACCGAGGTGGGCCTGGAAGACCTGGCCGATGAAGTCACCGTGAACCTGCCCTATGGCCGCAAGCGCGCGCTGGAGATCGCCACCACCCTGTCGATGGAGCCCGAGCTGATGCTGCTCGACGAGCCCACACAGGGCATGGGTCATGAAGACGTGGACCGCGTCACCCAGCTCATCAAAAAGGTCTCGGCGGGTCGCACCATCCTGATGGTGGAGCACAACATGAAGGTCGTCTCCACCATAGCCGACCGCATCACCGTGCTGCAGCGCGGCGCTGTGCTGGCGGAAGGGCCCTACGAAGAAGTCTCCAACAACCCGCAAGTGATGGAAGCCTACATGGGCACCACCGACGGCCAACTCCAAGGAGCGCATTGAATGAAGCTCCCCCTGAGTCGCTTCTCGCCTTCCCCCTCTCTCGCCTCGCTGCGCTATGCGGGAGGGGGACGCCCCCAGCGCACGCAAGCGAAGCGCTGCCTGAGCAGTTCGGCGGCCCTTGCGCGGGGGCACTGGCTTTGTGCGTGCCGGTTTCTACAGGCAGCGCGGAACGCAATGGACAACTGAGATGGCTAATCCTTCCAACAACAACGGCGTGCCTGCGCTGGAAATCAAGAACCTCGAAGCTTGGTACGGCGAATCGCATGTGCTGCACGGCGTGGACATCGTCGTCCAGCCCGGCGAGGTGGTCACGCTGCTGGGCCGCAACGGTGCAGGCCGCACCACCACCATGCGCGCCATCATGGGCCTGACCGGCGCGCGCAAGGGCTCGGTCAAGATCAACGGCGTGGAAACCGTGAACATGCCCACGCACCGCATCGCCCACCTGGGCGTGGGCTACTGCCCCGAAGAGCGCGGCATCTTCTCCAGCCTGTCGTGCGAAGAAAACCTGCTGCTGCCACCTGCGCTCAAGACCGGCACACCGGGCATGTCAGTGCAAGAGATCTACGCCATGTTCCCCAACCTGGCCGAGCGCAAGAACAGCCAGGGCACGCGCCTATCGGGCGGCGAGCAGCAGATGCTGGCCGTGGCCCGCATCCTGCGCACTGGCGCCAACCTGCTGCTGCTAGATGAAATCTCCGAAGGCCTCGCGCCCGTCATCGTGCAGGCCCTGGCCCGCATGATCAAGATGCTGCGCGAAAAGGGCTACACGGTGGTCATGGTCGAGCAGAACTTCCGCTTTGCCGCACCGCTGGCCGACCGCTTTTACGTGATGGAGCATGGCCGCATCGTCGAGAAATTCGGGGCGGCCGAACTCGACGCCAAGATGCCCGTACTCAACGAATTGCTGGGCGTCTGAACGCAGCCCGCTTCACATTTTTCCGCTTTCTTCAACCACCACACCCACAGGAGACAAATCCATGAAGAAACAACTCACACTGCTGGCCCTGATGCTGGCCGCTGCAGGGCTGGCCTCTACGGCCCAGGCGCAGGACAAGGTCAAGATCGGCTTCATCACCGACATGTCCAGCCTGTATGCCGACCTGGAGGGAAAGAACGGTGCGGTCGCCATCCAGATGGCCATTGACGACTTCGGCGGCAAGGTGCTGGGCATGCCCATCGAGCTGCTCACGGCCGACCACCAGAACAAGGCCGACATCGCTGCCTCCAAGGCCCGCGAGTGGATTGACACCCAGGGCTTGACTATGGTCTTTGGCGGCACCAACTCCGGCACGGCACTGGCCACAGCCAAGGTGGCCCTGGAGAAGAAGCGCGTGTACATCAACAATGGCGCAGCATCTTCGGCACTGACCAACGAACAATGCTCGCCCTACACCGTGCACTACGCCTACGACACGGTCGCCCTGGCCAAGGGCACGGGCTCTGCGATCATCGACAACGGCGGCAAGAGCTGGTACTTCCTCACGGCAGACTACGCTTTCGGTCACGCGCTGGAGGCTGACACCAGCACCGTGGTCAAGGCCAAGGGCGGCACCGTGGTGGGCGCCGTGCGCCACCCGCTCAACGCGTCGGACTTCTCCTCCTTCCTGCTGCAGGCGCAAAACTCCAAGGCCCAGATCCTGGGGCTGGCCAATGCCGGCGGCGACACCATCAACGCCATCAAGGCCGCCAAAGAATTCGGTATTGGCAAGAGCATGAAGCTCGCTGGGTTGCTGATCTTCATCTCTGACGTGCACAGCCTGGGCCTGCGCAACACCGAAGGCCTGCAGTTCACCACCAGCTGGTACTGGGACCTGAACGACGAGACGCGCAAGTTTGCCGCCCGCTTCTTCGAGAAGACCAAGCGCATGCCCACTGAAATCCAGGCGGCCGACTACTCCGCCACCATGAACTACCTCAAGGCCGTGGAAGCCGCCAAGACGGTGGACGCCGACAAGGTGATGACCACCTGGCGCGGCATGAAGATGAACGACTTCTTCGGCTCCGGCCAGCTGCGTCCTGACGGCCGCTACGTGCACGACATGTACCTCATGGAAGTGAAGAAGCCTTCGGAATCCACCAAGCCCTGGGACTACTACAAGCTCATCAAGAAGCTACCCGGTGACCAGGTGTTCACCACCAAGGCCGAGAGCAAGTGCGCGCTCTGGAAGTAAACCCCTGAGAGAAAGCCCCCGCGCCCGACCCTGCCGCTGCCGGCGGGGCCTGGCCCGTGGGCGCCCTCTGACCTGAACCCCTCCACCTGCTGCTGCCTCCCATGGAAATCTTTGGTGTCTCATTGCCCGGCCTGTTGAGCCAGCTCCTTCTGGGGCTGGTCAATGGTTCGTTCTACGCAATCCTCAGCCTCGGGCTGGCCGTGATCTTCGGCCTGCTCAACGTCATCAACTTTGCGCACGGTGCGCTGTTCATGACGGGCGCACTGATCACCTGGATGGCCATGAACTACCTGGGCATCAACTACTGGTTGATGCTGGTGCTGGCGCCGCTGGTGGTGGGGCTGTTCGGTGTGCTTATCGAACGCCTGCTGCTGCGCTGGATCTACAAGCTCGACCACCTTTACGGCCTGCTGCTCACACTGGGCCTGACGCTGCTCATCGAAGGCGTGTTTCGCTCCATCTACGGCGTATCGGGCCTGGGCTACGACACGCCCGAACTGCTCGAAGGCGCCACCAACCTCGGTTTCATGATCATGCCCAACTACCGCGCCTGGGTCGTGGTGGCATCGGTGGTCGTGTGCCTGGCCACCTGGTATGTGATCGAAAAAACCAAGCTCGGCGCCTACCTGCGCGCCGGCACCGAAAACCCGCGCCTCGTGGAGGCCTTCGGCATCAACGTGCCAGTGATGGTGACACTGACCTACGCCTTTGGTGCCGCGCTGGCGGCGTTTGCCGGTGTGCTCGCTGCTCCCGTGTACCAGGTCACTCCGCTCATGGGCCAGAACCTCATCATCGTGGTGTTTGCGGTGGTGGTCATCGGCGGCATGGGCTCCATCATGGGCTCCATCCTGACCGGGCTCGGCTTGGGCGTCATCGAAGGCTTCACCAAGGTGTTCTACCCCGAAGCGTCGTCCACCGTGGTGTTCGTCATCATGGTCATCGTTCTCCTCATCCGCCCCGCCGGCCTGTTCGGCAAAGAAAAATAAGGGGCAGCCAGCATGAACTTCAAGAACATTGCCCCCATCGGATACGGCCTGCTGCTGCTGGGCCTGGTTGTTGCACCATTCTTCGGTGCCTACCCTGTTTTCGTGATGAAGCTCATGTGCTTTGCACTGTTTGCTTCGGCCTTCAACCTGCTGCTGGGCTTTACCGGGCTGCTGTCCTTTGGACACGCGGCGTTTCTGGGCGGCGCAGCCTATGTCACGGGTCATGCCATCAAGGTCTGGGGCCTCACGCCCGAAGTGGGGCTGCTGCTGGGCACCGGCGGTGGGGCCCTGCTGGGCCTGCTGTTTGGCTGGCTGGCCATCCGCCGCCAGGGTATCTACTTCTCCATGATCACGCTGGCGCTGGCGCAGATGCTGTTTTTTGCCTGCCTGCAAGCGCCTTTCACGGGCGGTGAGGATGGCCTGCAGGGCGTGCCACGCGGCAAGCTGTTTGGTGTGATTGATCTCAAGAGCGACCTCGTCATGTACTACGTGGCGCTGGTCATCGTGGTGGCGGCTTTCCTGCTCATCGTTCGCACCATCCATTCGCCGTTTGGCCAGGTGCTCAAGGGCATCAAGGAGAACGAACCCCGCGCCATCTCGCTGGGCTACGACGTGCAGCACTTCAAGCTGCTGGCTTTCGTGCTGTCGGCTGCGCTGGCGGGCTTGGCAGGCTCGCTCAAGACACTGGTGCTGGGCTTTGCCACGCTGTCGGATGTGCACTGGACAGCCTCGGGCCAGGTCATTTTGATGACGCTGGTGGGCGGCCTGGGCACATTGTCGGGCCCGCTCATCGGCTCGGCCGTGGTGGTGCTACTGGAGAACAAGATCGGCGAATTCGGCAACCTGCTGGCCGCCCTGACCAGTGTGGAATGGTTCAAGACCCTGGGCGAATCCGTCACCATGGTCACCGGCCTGATCTTTGTGATCTGTGTGCTGGCATTCCGCCGGGGCATCATGGGCGAGATCATTGCCTGGCTGGCACAGCGCCGCGCGGGCAACGCCGCCAAGCATTGATCTGACCATGGCCCGCAACGGCGGGCTTTCTCTTTGCTACAGCTCAAAAAAGCCGCTGCCGCCCTCACAGGCGCAGCGGCTTTGCGTATCCGGTCATCTCCAGATAGCCCCGGCCCACGGGCTGCCCGCCGCCGTCCAGCAGGTCAGACAAGCCCTCCCAGTAAATCGCGCCGCTGGACCCACTGCTGTCCAGCTCCTGGTTGTCCAGCAGCGCGCGCACCTCAAATTCGCCCACAGGCGTCAACAC
>NZ_QAIH01000105.1:0-1864 GCF_003060895.1 Acidovorax sp. HMWF029
GTGGGCGGGCGGGCAGTGGAGCTCACCGTTTGCCTATGGCCAGACACGCGGCCGCGACACGGCCACCGGCAAGCCGGTGAACACGGTGGACCCATCGCGCCTCACGGCGGGCCTGCGCTATGACAGCGGCGGCTGGATGGCGCGGCTGGACATGACCCACGCCGCCGCCAAGAAGGCCAGCGACGTGACCGTGGCCACCGGCAGCACGCAGTTCCTCACCCCGTCGTACACGGTGCTGGACCTGTCGGCCCAGTGGCGCATCCGCAAGGACCTGCGCCTGAACGCAGGCATTTACAACCTCACCGAAAAAAAGCACTGGCGCTGGGCTGACGTGCGCGGCCTGGCCGCCAACGCCAGCTTCATCGACGCCTACAGCCAGCCGGGCCGCGCCGTGCGCGTGTCGCTGGTGGCTGATTTCTAGGGAGGTCCTGCACAACCCTCGCGAGTCGGTGGTAGTGCGGATCGGGATAGGCCGCAAGGCGTCTTTTTGCAGCCAATAGCCCGGCTATTGGCAAGAAAAGCAACGCAGCGGACTGCCCGAGGCCGCGCTATCACAGACCGCAGGGAGTTATGCAGGACATCCCCAAGGCACACCATCCCAGGCAGATTCACCAAGGAGAACACCATGAGCCACGTTCCTGAAACGCCCGCTTCGGGCGGCCACCGCGATGAGGAGTACAGCATGCCCTGCGCAGAGGCCTTGCTGGCGGGCACGCTGGCGCTGATGACTGGCTACGTCCAGGCCTGCTGCGACAGCCACCGCCAAGCGATGGGCCACAAGATTGCGGCCAACCTGCGGTTGCTGGCCGAGACCGATGGCTTTACCGGGCACTTTCGCACTGTGGTCTGGAGCCTGCAGGCGCGTTGGGCACAGCAGGCCCAGTCCCAGGATGGCAACGCCGACAGCGCGGCCCACGTGGCCCTGTCGGCGGCTGAGCAGCGCCGAGCGCTGTGGCTGGCTGCCCCGGAGGCCATGCAATGAGCGCCGCAGCACCTGTCCATCTCACGGATGCCGGTGGTGCACGCCTGCTGACGGCGCCCGTCATCCGCGCGCAGTTTGCGGCGGCGCGCGCCATGGGCAAGCGCGCCAAAGATGCTGCCGAAAGCCTGGGGCTGTCGGAAGGCGCTGCCGTGGCTGCGCATGCGGGGGAGCATGACTACCCGCTCAAAGCCTTGCCTTTGCAGGGCTCGTGGTTGGCACTGCTGCAGGCACTGGAGGCCTGCGGCCCGCTGATGGCCCTCACGCGCAATGAAGGTGTGGTGCATGAGAAGACCGGCGTTTACACCAAGGTGTCGGCCACAGGCCCGGTAGGCATTGCGCTGGGTGAGGACATTGATCTGCGCTTGTTCTTTGCCCAGTGGCATGCTGGCTTTGCGGTCACGGAACTGGCCAGCGACCCCGCCCGTGCACCCGCGCGGAGCCTGCAGTTTTTCAACGCGCAAGGCCGCGCTGTGCACAAGGTGTTTGTGCGCGAGGCGACCGATTTGGCAGCGTTTGACGCCGTGGTGCAGCGCTTTGCGCAGCCCAGCGCGGGCTATGTGTTTGGTGCTGCGCCGGCGCCTGAGCCGGTGCGGCCCGATGCCGACATCGACGCGGATGGGCTGCGCGCAGCCTGGGCTGCCATGCAGGACACACACGAGTTCTTTGCCCTGACCAAGAAGTTCGGCGTGGAACGCCAGCAGAGCTTTCGCCTCGTCGAAGGCCAGTTTGCGTGGCGCGCTGCGCCCCAGGCTGTGTCACGCTTGCTGGACGAGGCTGCGGTGGATGGCCTGCCCATCATGGTGTTTGTGGGCAGCGGCGGTTGCATCCAGATCCACACCGGGCCGGTGCGCAACATCCAGCCGATGAACACGCCCTCCGCGC
>NZ_QAIH01000105.1:1874-7470 GCF_003060895.1 Acidovorax sp. HMWF029
GCGCACCGACATGGTGGCCCATGTGTGGGTGGTCGAGAAACCCACGGCCGATGGCATCGTCACCTCCGTCGAGGCGTTTGACCATGCGGGCGAGCTGATGGCCATGTTCTTTGGCGCCCGCAAGCCCGGCAAGCCCGAGCTGCAGGGCTGGCGGGATCTGGTGTCGGGGCTGCCCCGCGTGCAGGAGCTGGCCCATGCCGCGTGAGCCGATGCCGATGTGGCCTGCGCGCCGAACCTGGCTGCAGGGGGCTGCGGCACTGCCTCTGCTGTCTGCGTTGGGGACCGCAGCTGCGGCCCCGGCGCGCATTGTGGCGTTGGGCGGCGCGCTGACCGAAGTGGTCTACCTGCTGGGCGCAGAAACCATGCTGGTGGGGACCGACACCACCAGCCTGTACCCCGACGCAGCGCTCAAGACCCCCAAGGTCGGCTACATGCGCCAGCTCTCTGCCGAGGGGCTGTTGTCCCTCAAGCCCGATGCCGTGGTGGGCACCACCGAGGCGGGGCCGCCCGTGGTGCTGGACCAGGTGCGCAGCGCAGGCGTGCGTGTGGAGCTGGTGAAGGCCGACCACACCTGGGACGAAGTGCGCCGCAAGGTCAGCGCCGTGGGCCAGGTGACCGGCCGCGAACGTGCCGCCCAGGCGCTGCAGGCGCAGTTGGATGCGCAATGGGCCAGCGTGCAACAGGCGGTGGCGGGTGCGGCACGGCGCCCGCGCGCGCTCTTCATCCTCTCGCACGGCGGCAGCCCCATGGTGGCGGGCACCGGCACAGCGGCCGATGCACTGATCCGCTTTGCAGGCGCTACCAATGCCATCACGCAGTTCGCGGGCTACCGGCCGCTCACGGCCGAGGCCATGGCCAGCGCTGCGCCCGAGGTGCTGCTCAACAGCACCCAGGGCATCGAAGCGTTGGGCGGTGAGGCCGCCTTCTGGCAGCGGCCTGAGCTGGCACTCACGCCCGCCTTTCGCCGCAAGGCCTTGGTGGTTATGGAAGCCAGCCACCTGCTGGGCTTCGGCCCGCGCCTGCCTGCTGCCGTGCGTGAACTGCACACCCGCACACAGGCGATCACCGCGTGAGCAGCGTGGCCGTGGCACAGCCGGGTGTGCGCTGGAATCCCGTGCGCCTGTCGCCCCGCACAGCGCTCACCGCAGGGGCGGCGATGGTCGTGCTGGCCTTTGTCTGGGCCAGCACGCAGGGCGCTTATGCCATCACACCTGCCCAGCTGTGGCAGGTGTTGCTGCAGGCCGTGGGTGCGGCACCCACCGCCGAAAAGGCGCCGGAATACCTGGTGTTCGTCAATATCCGGCTGCCGCGTCTGCTGATGGGCGTGGCCGCTGGTGCGGGCCTGGGGCTGGCCGGTGCGCTGATGCAGGGGCTTTTTCGCAACCCGTTGGCCGACCCCGGGCTGGTGGGCGTGAGCAGCGGGGCAGCGCTGGCCGCCGCGCTCACCATCGTGCTGGGCAGCTACTGGCTGCCCGACATGCCGCGCACCTTGGGTAGCTGGGCCCTTGTGGGCATGGCCTTTGGCGGCGGCATGGTGGTCACTGCCCTCATCTACGGTCTGGCACAGGCCGATGGCGGCACGCGCATGGGGCTGATGCTGCTGGCGGGTGTGGCGGTCAATGCACTGGCGCTGGCGGGGCTGGGCTACCTCAATTTCATCTCTACCGACGAACAACTGCGCAACATCCAGATGTGGCTGTTAGGCAGCCTGGGCGGGGCGCGCTGGAGTGCTGTAGCCCTGGTGGGCGCTGTCGTGGCCTTCGCCTTTGGCCTGGGCCTGGCGCTGGCGCGGCCACTCAATGCGATTGCCTTGGGCGAGGCGCAGGCCACGCTGCTGGGGGTGCCGGTGGAGCGCACCAAGCGCCTTGCGGTGCTGGTCACAGCGCTGGCTGTGGGGGCGGTGACAGCCGCCACCGGCATCATCGGTTTCATTGGTCTGGTGGCGCCACACTGGGTGCGCCTGGTGGCGGGGCCTGACCATCGCGTGGTGCTGCCGGGCTCGGCGCTGCTTGGCGCCGCGCTGGTGCTGGCGGCGGATGGGGTGGCGCGCACCATCGTCCAGCCCGCAGAGCTGCCGTTGGGCGTGCTCACCGCATTCATCGGCGTGCCGCTGTTCCTGGCGATGCTGCGCCAGTTCCGGAGCAAGGTATGAGTGCCGTCGCTGCTATGGCGAACAACACCATCGCCGACCTGCTGGTCTGCGACCAGCTGGGCGTGGGGGTGCCCGGCAGGCCCTTGCTGGCCACCGTGCACACCCAGTTTGTGCCAGGGCGCGTCACAGCCATCCTGGGCCCCAACGGGGCGGGCAAGTCCACGCTGCTGGCCATGCTTTCGGGCCAGCGCGCGCCGTGCTCGGGCCATGTGTGGATGGGCGGGCAGCCGGTGTCAGGTAAAGGCACCCAGGCACTGGCGCGCCAGCGCGCCGTGCTGCCGCAGGACACAGCCGTTGCCTTCGACTTCACGGTGCAGGAGGTGGTGGAGATGGGGCGCTTTCCCCACCGCCAGCAGCCCAGCCGCCAAGAGGCGCGCATCGTGACCGCAGCGATGGAGGCCACCGGCGTGGCGCACCTGGCTGGGCGCAGCATCAACACCTTGTCGGGCGGCGAACGGGCCCGCAGCCATCTGGCCCGCGCCCTGGCGCAAATCTGGGAGCCACAGCCAAACGGCCCTGCGGGCGCCACCCGCTGGCTGTTGCTGGACGAACCCACCGCCGCGCTCGACCTGGCGCACCAGCACCACACGCTGGCCCTGGTGCGCCGCTGGGCGGTGGAGCAGGGCGTGGGCGTGGTGGCCGTGCTGCACGACCTGAACCTGGCCCTGCGCTACGCCCATGACAGCCTGCTGCTCGCCCCGGGCCTGGCAGGCCCGCGCGGCGTGCAGGCCACGGCCCATCTGCTCACACCCGACACCATCGCGCAGGTGTGGGGCGTGCGCAGCACGCCAGTGCAGGCGGCAGATGGGGTGCCGCAGTACCTGGTGGCGGCGCAGTGAAGGGAATTTCTATAGTCAAAATGGCCTCTGCCGCGCTATGGGTCTCAAAGATTGCTATCAAAAATGAAGCGTCTTCATGGTGTGCCTGTGCAACCTATGGAGCTAGGGATGTCCTGCATAACCCTCGCGAGTCGGTGGTAGTGCGGATCGGGACAGGCCGCAAGGCGTCTTTTTGCAGCCAATAGCCCGGCTATTGGCAAGAAAAACAACGCAGCGGACTGCTCGAGGCCGCGCTATCACAGACCGCAGGGAGTTATGCAGGACATCCCTAGGAGTCTGCGCGGCAGAAGGAGCATCGGCTGCAACGCGCGATAAACCGGTCTCGCGCAGCACTACCGCCTGCGCCCAAGGCCCCACCCTGGGCTTGTCGGTAGCACCACGCGATCCTCGGTTTTCGCGCGTTTCGCTTCGATGCCTTCTGCCGCACAGACTCCTAGGCCCCTCAACCCGTCAGGCTATCTGGCGGGGCGGGTGGCGCGGCCTGCTTAGAATCCCGCTGCCCATGCGTCGCTTGCTGCTCGTCTTTCTGTTGGTGTTCATGCCGCTCCAGTCCATCTGGGCAGCGGCGTCGCCCTATTGCGGGCACGAGTCAGCGCCGCAGGCATCGCACTTTGGCCACCATGTGCACCAGCACCATGGCGACGAAGGTGCCGACCACTCGGCCCCGGGCGCCAGCCCCAGCACCCTGGCCGACATGGACTGCCACGCCTGCCACGGCGCAGGCAGCGGCTTGGCGCACAGTGCCAGCGCCCAGGCCATCGTGGTGGCCGTGACGCACCCGCCGGGCCAGGCCGCACCCGCCTGGCCACCCGCACCCCTTACACGCCCCGAACGCCCCAACTGGTCCGTCCTCGCCTGAGAGACTGAGAGTCTTTTGTCCACGCCCGCCTGGCAAGCCAAAACGCCCCGGCGCGTCGTTGCAAATGCTCGCCATAGCCCGCGCTATGGCTGTGCTTTGCGCCTAGATCCGGAGCGTTTTCGCGCACCCTTCGGGCACGGCCAAAAAACTCCCAGCCTCTGAGCGGCGAGGCGGGGGCCACGGGCGGCCCCGTTTCATCTGTTGATGGTTTGGAGACCAGCCTTCCCAGGCAGTCGTGGTGTGCGCGTGCAGGTTTACTGGCGCGTGTCGCTGATCGTTTCCGACCTCCATCGCGCCTCGCCGATTTCACCCCGTGGCCCCGGCCACTGCAGAGGAATCGGATGAAACCAAAGACACAACGACAACACACGCCCATCGCCGCGCTGGCGGTGATGGCACTGGGCTGGGCACTGCTGGGCAGTGCCGCACAGGCCCAGACCGCAACCCCCGGTATTGCGCCGCTCACGCTCCAGGCCCTGTTCGAGCAGGCCTGGCAGCGCCAGCCCGAAGCGCAGTCTGCAGCCTTGAGGCGCGAGGCCGCGCAGGCCACACGCAGTGCTGCAACTGCCTGGACGGCCGAGCCCGTGGCGCTGGAGCTGGCCACCAAAACCGACCGCCCCGGCAGCAACCAGGGCAGCCGCGAGGCCGAGGTGGGCCTGGCCCTGCCACTGTGGCTGCCGGGCGAGCGCGCCCGCAAGGCCGCGCTGGCCGACGCCGAAGCGCAGGCGCTGGACAGTCGCCAGCGCGCCGCGCAGCTGCAACTGGCCGCCACCGTGCGCGAGGCGTGGTGGGCCGCGCAGCGAGCGCAGGCCGATCAGGCACTGGCGCAAGACCGACTGCTGAACGCCCAGCGCCTGGCCGCCGACGTGGCCCGCCGCGTGCGCGCGGGGGACCTGTCGCGCGCCGATCAGGCCCAGGCCGATGGCGCCGTGGCCCAGGCCGAAGCCGCCTGGGCCGAGGCGCAGGGCGCGCGCGATGCGGCGCAGGCGGCGCTGGCCGCCTGGGGCGTGAAGGCCGCGCAAGACCTGGCCCTGGCCGACGGCGCTGAGCCCGAGCCCGCCGTGCCCGATGCCACAGCAGTCGCTGCCCAGCACCCTGCGGCGGCCGACTGGCAGGACCAGGCCGAGGTGGCCCGCCGCGCGGCCGACCTGGCCGCCGTGCAGACCCGCGCCAACCCCGAGCTGACGGTGGCCGCCACGCGGGGGCGCGAGCAGGCGGGCGACCGTTACCAACAGACCTTCACGGTGGGTCTGCGCGTGCCCCTGGGCGGGGGCGACCGTGCGCAGGCCAAGCAGGCAGCCGCCCGCGCCGAAGCCCTGGCCGCCGAGGCGCGCGCGGCTGCGGAGCGCGACCGGCTAGCCGCCGACATTGCCGCTGCCGTGGCCCGCGTGAAGTCCACCCAGGCCCAGCGCGACGCCTTGGCGCGCCACGCGGCGCTGGCGCAAGGCACACGCGGCTTTCTCGACAAGGCCTTCCGCCTGGGCGAAGCCGACGGCCCCACCCGCCTGCGCGTGGAGCTGGAGACCGCCCAGGCCGAACGCCAGCTGGCCCGCGCCCGCATCGACGCAGCCGCCGCTGTCTCTCACCTGCGCCAGGCCCTGGGCCTGCTGCCGCAATGAACTCCCTGTGAATCCCGACAAATTTTTCAAGACAACCATGACACTCTCTTCCGCTTTCTCCACCCTGGGCTTGGCCCTGTTGCTGGGCCTGCTGCCGCCCACCGCACTGGCGGGCCCAGGCCACGAC
>NZ_QAIH01000105.1:7502-37150 GCF_003060895.1 Acidovorax sp. HMWF029
TACCTGGACCACGCAGGCGACAACAGCCCCGTGAAAGACGCCCGGCTGGAGCTGGACATTGCGGGCACCAACGTGCCCGTCACCCGCGTGGCCGATGGCGAGTTCCAGGCCACCCTGGCCGCGCCGCTGGCCGAGGGCGTGAGCCCCGTCACCGCCACCGTGGCCGCAGGCAATGAGACTGACCTGCTCGCAGGCGAGATCGACCTGCACCCCGCCGCCCACACCGATGCCGCACCCGCAGGGTGGGACCGCCGCACTGTGCTGATCGCAGGCGCCGTGGCCGCTGTGCTGCTGGCGCTGGTCGCCGTGTGGGGACTGCGCCGGGGCCGTGCTGCCCGCATTGGCAACACCCAGCGCGTGGGAGGTGCAGCATGAAGCGCTTTCACCCCATGCCCACTCTGCCCACCTTGCTGGCCCTGCTGATGGCCGCCGCGCTCAGCGCCTCCCTGCCAGCCCTGGCAGGCCCCGGCCACGACCATGGCGACGCGCCACCCGCGCCCACCGGCAACGGCCCCAGCCGCCAGCCCGATGGCAGCGTGTTTCTGCCCAAGCCCGCGCAGCGCCAACTGGGCGTGCGCACTGTGGTGGCCGCCGCCGGGCAGCACGCCAAGGCCTTTGAACTGGCAGGCACTGTGGTGATGGACCCCAACGCAGGCGGCAAGGTGCAGGCCGTGCTGGCCGGGCGGCTGGAGGCCGGGCCCAAGGGCCTGCCCGGCGTGGGCCAGGCGGTGCGCAAGGGCGAGGTGCTGGCCTACGTGGTGCCCACGGCGGGCGCCATCGAGCGCTCCAACCAACTGGCCCAGCAGGCCGAACTGCGTGCTGCACGCGACCTGGCCGCACGGCGCGTGGCGCGCCTCACGGAGCTGGCCGACACCGTGCCGCGCAAGGACATCGAGGCCGCCGAGAGCGAGCTGCAAAGCCTCGCCCAGCGCCTGGGCGCCGTGGGCGCGGGCCTGGCCACACGCGATGCGCTGGTGGCCCCGGTGTCGGGCGTGATCGCTTCGGCCAATGCCGTGGCGGGGCAGGTGGTGGATGCGCGCGAACTGGTGTTTGAGGTGGTGGACCCATCGCGCTTGCGCATCGAGGCCTTGGCCTACGACCCGGCACAGGCCCAGAGCGTGGCCGGTGCCACGCTGGCCGTGGCCGGGCAGCGCGTGCCACTGCGCTTTCTAGGCGCGGCGCGCAGCCTGCGTGATCAGGCGCAGCCGCTGCAGTTTGCGGGCGACTCGTCTGCGCTTGGCACCTTGGCCCTGGGCCAGCCGGTGCGCGTGTTCGTGCAGTCCACCGACAAGGTCGATGGCGTGCAGGTGCCCGCCGCCGCGCTGCTGCGCAACCCGGCCAACCAGACCATCGTGTGGGTCAAGGAGTCGCCCGAGCGCTTTGCGCCACGGGTGGTCACGGCGGTGCCGCTCGACGGCACCTCGGTGGCCGTGACCTCGGGCCTCCAGCCCGGCGACCGCGTGGCCACGCGGGGCGCCACGCTCATCAACCAGGTCCGCTAAGGAGTCACGATGTTCAAGTGGCTTCTCGAAAACAGCCTGGTTAACCGGCTGCTGGTGCTCATCGCCGCCGCCGTGCTCATGGCCTATGGCGCCTTCACGCTCTCGCGCACGCCGGTGGACGTGTTCCCTGACCTCAACAAACCCACCGTCACCCTCATGACCGAAGCGGGCGGCATGGCCGCCGAAGAGGTGGAGCAGCTCATCACGTTCCCGCTGGAGACCACCATGAACGGCCTGCCCGGTGTGGAGAGCGTGCGCTCCACCTCCAGCGCGGGCCTGTCGTTCATCTACGTCACCTTTGACTGGAGCACCGACATCTACCGCGCGCGCCAGATGGTGTCCGAACGCCTGTCGTCCATGGAAGAGGGCCTGCCCAGCGGCATCACGCCGCGCATGGGGCCTATCAGCTCCATCATGGGCGAGATCATGCAGGTGGCCATCCCCATCGACGCGGGCAAGACCACGCCCATGGCCGTGCGCGAATACGCCGACTGGGTGCTGCGCCCGCGCCTCATGGCCATCCCTGGCGTGGCGCAGGTGATACCCATCGGTGGCGAGGTGCGCCAGTTCCAGGTGCTGCCCGACACGGCACGCATGGCGGCGCTGGGCATCACGCACGAGCAGCTCACGGGCGCGCTCAAGGGCTTTGCGGCCAACACCTCGGGCGGGTTTCTGGAGCTGGGCGGGCGCGAATACCTCATCCGCCACCTGGGCCGTACCTCGCGGCTCGAAGACCTGCAGAACCTGGCCCTTACCGCCAAAAACGGCCAAAGCGTGCTGCTGCGCCAGGTGGCCGATGCCACTTTTGCCGCCGCCACCAAACGTGGCGACGCGGGCTTTGAAGGGCAGGGCGCCGTCATCCTCGGCATCCAGAAGCAGCCCACGGCCGACACCATCGGCCTCACGCGCAGCATCGAGTCCGCGCTGGTGGACCTGAAGAACTCGCTGCCCGCAGGCATGGAGGCGCCCCGCGTCACCTTCCGCCAGGCGAGCTTTATCGAGGCCTCGGTCACCACCTTGCAGGGCAAGCTCATGGGCGCTTCGGTGTTTGTGGCGGTGATTTTGTTCGTGTTCCTCGGCACGCTCAGGCCCACGGTGATTGCGCTCACGGCCATCCCGGTGTCCATCTTCATCACGGCGCTGGTGTTCAAGTACTTCGGCCTGTCGATCAACACCATGACGCTGGGCGGCCTGGCCATTGCCATTGGCGGCCTGGTGGACGACGCGGTGGTCGATGTAGAAAACGTGCTGCGCCGCCTGAAGATGGACCGCGCCAAACACCCGAACCACCGCCTGCACCCCATCGAGGTGGTCAAACTCGCGTCGATGGAAGTGCGCTCTGGCATCCTCTATGCCACGGCCATCATCGTGCTGGTGTTCTTGCCGCTGTTTGCGCTGCCGGGCATCGAGGGGCGCCTGTTTGTGCCGCTGGGCATTGCGTTCATCGTGTCCACGCTGGCATCGCTGCTGGTGTCGGTCACTGTCACGCCAGTGCTGGCCTTTTACCTGCTGCCGCGCATGAAGAACCTCGACCATGGCGACACCCGCGTGGTGGCCTGGCTCAAGGCGCGCTACCGCAACGGGCTCACAGGCGTGCTGGCGCGCCCGCGCACGGCCCTGGCCGTGAGCGCGGCGGCGGTGGCGCTGTCGGCAGCGGCGGTGCCGTTTTTCCCCACCACCTTCCTGCCGCCGTTCAACGAAGGCACGCTGCTCATCGGCATGCGGCTCAACCCCGGCGTCACGCTGGCCGAATCGAGCGCGCTGGCCCGCCAGGCCGAGGTGCTGGTGCGCCAGGTGCCCGAGGTCACCCACGTGGGCCGGCGCAGTGGCCGGGCCGAGCTGGACGAACATGCCGAAGGCGTGCACGTGAGCGAGCTGGACGTGGGCCTGCTACCTGCGGCCGAGCTCAAGCGCAGCATGGCCGAGGTGCAGGCCGACATCCGCAGCCGCCTCGCGCATCTGCCTGCCGCCATCGCCATCGGCCAGCCCATCTCGCACCGCATCGACCACATGCTCTCGGGCGTGCGCTCGCAGATCGCCATCAAGCTCTTTGGCGACGACCTCGACACCCTGCGCGGCCAGGCTGAGGCCCTGCGCGCACGGCTGGCGGGCATCCCCGGCCTGGCCGACCTGGAGGTGGAAAAGCAGGTGCTGGCGCCGCAGATCACCGTGCGCGTGGACTACGCCGCCGCTGCACAAATGGGCGTGCCCGCACCCCAGGTGCTGGCCGCGCTGCAGACGCTGGTGGAGGGCGAGAAGGTAGCCCAGGTGGTGGAAGGCAGCCGCCGCTTTGCGCTGGTGGTGCGTCTGCCCGACAGCGCACGCTCCATCGACGGCCTGGCGCGTGTGCTGATCGACACGCCGCGTGGCCCCGTGCCCCTGTCGCGCCTGGCCACCATCGAAGAGGGCGACGGCCCCAACCAGATCAGCCGCGACGATGGAAAGCGCCGCATCGTGCTCTCTGCCAACGCGCAGGGCAGGGCGCTGTCCGACGTGGTGGCCGACATCCGCCAGGCCGTGGGCGACACCCGCTTGCCCGAGGGCTACTTCATCACCCTGGGCGGCCAGTTCCAGGCGCAGGAAGAAGCCAGCCGCCTGGTGGGCCTGCTGGCCATCGTCTCGCTGGTGCTGATGTTTGTGGTGCTGTACACCCGCTACCGCTCGGCCACGCTGTCGGCCCTCATCATGGCCAACATCCCGCTGGCGTTGGTGGGCGCGGTGCTGGGGCTGTGGGTGTCGGGCCAGCCGCTGTCGGTGGCGGCGCTGATTGGCTTCATCACGCTGGCGGGCATCTCGGTGCGCAACGGCATTTTGAAGGTGAGCCACTACCTCAACCTGATGCGCGTGGAGGGCGAGCGCTTTGACACCACCATGATCGTGCGCGGCTCGCTAGAGCGCCTGAGCCCCGTGCTGATGACCGCCCTGGTCACCGCCTTTGCCCTGGCCCCGCTGCTGCTGGAGGCCGAACGCCCCGGCACCGAAATCCTGCACCCGGTGGCCGTGGTCATCTTCAGCGGCCTCATCAGCTCCACGCTGCTCGACACCTTCCTCACCCCGGCCCTGTTCTGGCTGTTTGGCCGCAAGGATGCCGAACGCCTGCTGGACGACAAGAACGCCGAGGCGTTCTGAGCTTTTCTTGTTTTGTACTTGTTCTCTTTATTTGTTCGTTTGCTTTTTTATTCACCCGTTGAAAGGACTCTCATGAAAACCACCCGCCAACTTTTCGCCGCCCTGGCCGTCGCCGCTGCGGCCACCACCGCCGCCCATGCCGCTGGCGACCACGGCGCAGGCCACGACCACAAGCCCCAACACGGCGGCATCGTGGCCGAAGCCAACGACATGGACTACGAACTCGTCGCCAAGCCCGACACCATCACCCTGCACCTGCGCGACCACGGCAAATCCGCCAAGACGGAGGGCGTGAGCGCCAAGCTCACCCTGCTCAACGGCACCGAAAAATCCGAGGCTGTGCTGGTGCCTGCCGGTGAGGGCAAGCTCGAAGCCAAGGGTACCTTCAAGGTGGCACCGGGCACCAAGGTGGTTGCGCTGGTGACGCTGCCGGGCAAGAAGGCGGCGAATGTGCGGTTTGCGGTGAAGTAAGCCGCTGCCAAAGAGGGCCAGCGTTGTGCTCGACGCTCCGCCGCGCTGGCTTTTGCTGGCGTGGCGGTGTGTTGTCTGTCTCAGTGGCAGTGCGCCTTGAGAACGGGCTAGATGGGCGCGCCCGTGGTTTCAGTGGTGCGATGTGCTGAAATTTGAAGAAAAATTGGGCTCCACCGCCTGTCTATCAAGCGCTTATAGCTATCAAATTAGTAGTGATTTGATGGATGCTAGGCGCAAGGTGCTGAGCTTCCGTGGATGGGAATCGACAGAGGAGTGTCTGGGTGTTTTGGGCTGGTTGCAGACGGTCAGGCTTTGTAGCCCAGGGACAGCCATTGCCGTAACCGGCCATTCGTCAAATCAGGAAACGACCAACCGCCGGACCGTCAAAAAAACCGTCACTTGAAGTAAGGAGTCTCACGAAAATCCCGACACCTCCTACTCCCCACATTGCTCCTGCACCATCCTCACTGCACGCTCATGCACCTCGGGTGCGCGTGCGGGTGGTCCGCAGGTTTCGACCCATGAGGTTGGGTCTGAGCCCCCAGCATGACCAGGACGTTCTCCTAGGTTGTGCCGTGCACCGGGCCGTTGGCGTTGAGCGCTCGCGATATGGTCGCCACAGAAACTCAAGCGGCAGCGGCGACCTCCTTGATGGTAGGAGCATTCGCGATGGCGCAGTCATCTGACGGTCTGGGGTTTGGCATGCCGAAATGCAATCTTTGTGAAAACATTGACAGCATTGGCGGCTTTCGTGATACGGCTGTGACGTCGACTGCGGTTTTCGGTGATTTACAAATGGACAGATCACTACTGGACGCAAATTTGGCCAAAAAAATCTGGACGTTTGAAGCTTCGCCCTTCAAGCTTGATCCCCGGTGCGAAGCCTCTTTCGCTCGCTCTGGCTACCTGTCATCAAGTAGCCGTAGATTCCTTGAAGACTGTTGCAGAGTGCTTGAGACCTATCCTTGGAGGAGTCTGGTATGGACAGCTCGGAAGAATCGTTGCTCAAACAACTGGTGCGCAACCGAATTGCAGCTCAGGCTTCAGAGATCGACCGATCGTTAAGGCAGATCGCGGCGGGAAATCCCCTCGGTTCCGAGCCCAACAAGGAGCGCCTCGTGGCGCGGCTGGCCACAAAAGGAGGCTTGCCCCAGAGGGACGCAAAAGCGGTGGCTGAGGTGGTCACCAGTAACGCGAGCATGATTGATGCAGGCACTACGAAATTGAAGGGTGCCGAGGCTGCTCAGGGGCCCACCATCGACTTCGTGGGGGTTGAGTTCTTGGCCAGGGGCCGAATTGCAGCGAACACCGTTGGCAGGGTAGTCTTCAGATCCGGTCGTGCCCAGGGCAGTGGGTTCCTTGTGGGGCCAGGCTTGTTTCTCACCAACAATCACGTCGTATCCAGCGCCGATATGGCGCAACAACTGGTCGTGGAGTTTGACTACGAGAACGACGCTTCGGGGCTGCAACGCCCAATCACTACGTTCGAGTTCGACCCTGGCAGGTGTTTTGTGAATGAGCCCACGAAAGGACTTGACTTCGCACTGATCGCCATTGGCCGTCGGCTCTCAGGAGAAAAATCCCTGGAAGCCTTTGGCTTCAACCCTCTGTCTGACGCCAAGGATAAACACATGCTTGGAGAGATCGCCAACATCATTCAGCACCCACAGGGGCGCTTGAAACAGCTGGTGGTGCGTGAGAACAATCTCATCTCCAGGGATGAAACGGCCCAGGTGCTCCACTATCTGGCGGACACCGATCGCGGCGCATCGGGCTCTCCTGTGTGCAACAACGACTGGGAGCCTATTGCACTCCATCACTGGGGTGAACCCGCACTGGAAGTCACGAACCTGCTCGGAGAGCCTTTGCGCAGTGACGTCAATGAAGGTGTCCGCATTAGCGCGATTGTCCAAAACTTGCGATCCAAAGCATCTTCGCTGCAAGGCGCAAGCAGCCAGTCCTTGAAGAGTCTGCTGAACGTCTGGGATTCGCTTCCCCGGACCGGCCCGGTAGAGATTTCAGCCCATCCCGCCGAAGTGACAAACAGGAGAGCCGAAACGCAACAAGGCAACCCGTCCACTGGTATCGCCCAGCAGGTACAACCTGATGGAGCGGTGACCTGGACGATTCCCGTCGAACTCAGTATCAGACTGCCATTCCAAACAGGAGGCAATGGACAGGAAGTGCGTTCAACGCCTCTGGCGTCTGCGTCGATCCCGCCACAACAACCGCCTTCAGTCCACCTGCCAACGCGCAGCTATGCCAGCGAAGCGGCGAAGGCAGAAGACTTCTCGGATCGCAATGGTTATGAGCCCGGGTTCATCCCAGGCTTTGTCGTTCCACTTCCAGATGCTTCCCAAGCTCCCTACCGCCTGGCGGTCAACCAGCAGGCATTGCACGATGAAGATCCGCATGAGCTGCGGTACCACCACTTCTCCGTGGTGATGAATGCGGACCGTCGGCTCTGCGCGTTCACAGCCTGCAACATCGATGGACGAAGGGTGGTGTACGTCAACCGGGACAAGAAGACCACGAAGGTCAATCCCACGCCCCACGACTTGGGTGTGGAGTCCTTGGAAGGCGCTGAAGCGTCGGACGATTTCCGTCCGGACTCCCGCATAGCGCCCAACGAACAGATGACCGTGGAGTTCTATAGCGATCAGCGGGTTCCCGGCTACGACAAGCCAGCGTTTCCGGGCAACTACGCCCCCGAAGCGGAGCGCAAAGCCTATCACCGGCAAATGGCCGAACGCACTGCGCGCATGTTCCAAAAGGGTCATATCACCCTGCGCGGCGACCCAGCCTGGGGAACGCCAGACGAGGCTGTTTTGGCGGAAGCAGACACCTTCTACTACACGAACGCCGCGCCGCAACTGGGCTTCTTCAACCAGGGCAGTCCTGAGAATCAACCCGGCTCCAAAGGCAACCTGCGCTGGCGAGCCGTGGAAAGCTACGTTCTGCGAAATGCCGTCACCAGCCGCAAGCGGGTTTGCGTATTTGCGGGCCCTGTCTTCGATGACGGCGATCCCGAATACAGGTTTGGCTCACGGATTCCCATGAAGTTCTGGAAGATCGTTGTCTGGAAGGGCGGCAGGGTGTTGCAAGCGATCGCACTGCTCGCTGACCAGAAAGCGGTCCTGGAAAGGCTCACCAATGGCGTTCCGGAGGCCATGGAAGCGTTCGATGCCGAAGAGGAGCTGGCTCGTGTGTCCGAGTTTCTATCGACCGTCGAGGAGATCGAGCAACTGACCGGGCTGAGCTTTGGCGACGAAGTGCGGGATGCCGATATCCGAAAAGGAGAAGCATCCGAGTCGTTAGGGAATCTTGGCCAATTGATCATCCGATAGGTCAGGCCGCGCACGCACAGGGCTAACGAGTGCCCCGACTCAGATGTGCGCAAGATCGCGCAGATCACCTCGGAGTTCGCTCCGATGTGCAACCTTCGCTTGCAAGCTGACTAGGAACTCAATTCTGCGCTGCAGCGAAAGCAGAACCTGCTCAGCTTGCCGATCGCGATCAGGCACGGGTGTAAGGGTCCACAGCAGTGGTGGGTAGCTCCACAGTGCTAACTCCGGCTGAGACGGCCAGGCGGGGTGCTCACTTGCCGTTTGCTCGTCCAGAGAAATGACGTAATCCATTCTGGGAGAGCCTGCCGCCTTGAAAAGGTCCCAACTCTTGGGTTTCAGGTGGGCA
This sequence comes from Acidovorax sp. HMWF029, assembly GCF_003060895.1. Lineage (GTDB taxonomy): Bacteria > Pseudomonadota > Gammaproteobacteria > Burkholderiales > Burkholderiaceae_C > Acidovorax. Next base: position 16,298 of record NZ_QAIH01000105.1, read on the forward strand.
ATGGGCATCCCGGCGCGATGCAGCACCTCCAGCGCGATAGGGCTGACCGCGTGCGCCAGCCGTCCCGGCATGCCACAGGAAAAGGCGTTCATGCGCCCTTTGGCCACATGCCGAAGACAGGCTTCCGCGAGCTGACTGCGCAGCGCGTTCTCCACGGAGACAAAAAGAACATTGGCAACCTTGCGCATAGGTAGACCTTGGTTTAAAACGCCACAGGCTGTGTTAAAGGGTTGCAAGCAATTGGACTTCGGTGTGTCGAATCCAGTTTCGCACAGCGCGGAAATCTGCGTTGTCAGTGACAAGCAATAGCCATACCCGATCAATCTATTCAGCCGGGTATGGTGCCAATCTTGTCTGACAGATACCTCTTGGACCCTTGGCTGCGAATTGGGCAAGATGAAGAACTTTACTTTTTCTTCACGCCCACGTCACGCCCAACTGATTCACTGGAGCCAACTAAGCACTTCATCCGAATGCGCCCTGGCGAACGCTTCAACACCTGCACCCATTTGTTTGGGTTTGCATTGGCTGTTTTGGGCGTGCCACTCATGCTTACAGCCAGCCTGCCCACTGGCAACGTGGGAAAAATTGTTGGGGGGCTGGTTTTTGCTCTGTCCTGCGTTGCTCTTTATGCCGCATCCACCTTTTTCCATGGCTTGCATGGGCAAGCGAAGTTGTGGTGGCAACGTGCTGACCACTGTGCTATCTACTTGCTCATAGCTGGCAGCTACACGCCCTTTGCATTGGTTGCGATGCAGGGTGCCTGGGACTGGACCCTCCTGGTGGTCGTGTGGAGCATTGCCCTATTGGGAATAGCGCGCGAACTTGGTGTCGCCCCCCCAAAACCGCCCCTGGCACTCTACGTTGGAATGGGCTGGGTCATGGTGGTTGCTGCCGTACCGCTGCTTGCTCAGATCGACGCGAGAGGGCTGCAGTGGTTGCTCATCGGGGCAGTCCTTTACACCGCTGGCACGATCTTCTACCTCAATCGCGCTGGCTATCGTCATGCACATGGAGTTTGGCACTTGTTTGTACTGGGTGGAACGGCGAGTCACTATGCAGCGGTTGTCAGAGTCGTGACCTGAACTCAGCGCTGGCGGTGTTGGCGCTATTCGCAATCACTGGGTGAATGACCGCTGTGTGGAGGAGCCCTCGAATGCGCTGGTGTACGTTTGGTGACTGCTATCGCAGCAAAGCCGACTTCAAGTCGCCCCTACAGATCTGAAATGCCCTCGCATGCCCCAGCCACTTTTCGGCTGAGCATCGGTCCCAACGGCCTCCCTGCTACGCGGACTGTCTGCCCGGCCCAGCCTCATCGGTAGAAGTTTTTGCCTGACCGATTTCCCCAAGACCACCTTCCGCTTCACTCGCTCAGGCCACCTGCATGCAACGCGGCCTTGCGCGCTTTGCACCGCTGCATGGCGCAGCAATCTCCCGCGCCGCCGTCAAAGTCATATTCATGCCAGTGATGTGAAGCATCACTGGCGTTCCATTGACTGATATTGCTGCAGCGCGAATGATCGGTCCCCAGGCGCTGGGTGCATCCGCACCGGCCCCACAGACTGATTGATTGATCGACTCGCGATGAAAAAAACCAAGGAGACGCCCATGCATGAATGCCCCGTGACCGTGTTCCCGCAGCAGATCCGCTGGGAGACGGAAGGCACCAGCCGCATTCCTTTTCAGGCCTATACCGATGAGGCGCTGTACCGCATGGAGCTGGACCGTTTGTTCTACAACAGGCACTGGTGTTACGTTGGCCTGGAGGCGGAGATTCCCAACGCGGGGGATTTCAAGCGCACCGTGATCGGCGAGCGTTCGGTGCTGCTAGTGCGTGACAAGGACGCTTCGATCCATGTGGTGGAAAACGTCTGCGCCCACCGTGGCATGGCGTTTTGCCGCGAGCGGCATGGCAACCGCGAGAGCCTGACCTGCCCGTACCACCAGTGGAACTACACCCTGTCGGGCGACTTGCAGGGCGTGCCGTTTCGGCGCGGCGTGAAGCAGGATGGCAAGGTCAACGGCGGCATGCCTGCGGACTTCAACCCGGCAGAGCATGGGCTGACCAAGCTCAAGGTGGCCACGCGGGGCGGCGTGGTGTTTGCGTCGTTTGACCACAGCGTGGAGCCGCTGGAGGAATTCTTGGGCCCCACCATCCTGGGCTACTTTGACCGGCTGTTCAATGGCCGCAAGCTCACCATCCTGGGCTACAACCGCCAGCGCATTCCGGGCAACTGGAAGCTGATGCAAGAGAACATCAAGGACCCGTACCACCCCGGCCTGCTGCACACCTGGTTCGTTACCTTTGGGCTCTGGCGTGCCGACAACAAGTCGCAGCTATTGATGGATGCGCAACACCGCCATGCGGCCATGGTGTCCACACGCGGCGCGGCGGGCAAGGCAGCGGATGTGACGCAGGTGTCGAGCTTCAAGGCTGGTATGGAGTTGCACGACCCGCGCTTTTTGGACATTGCGCAGGAGGACTGGTGGGCGGGGCCGCCCCCGGCTGCCAACGCGGAGGGTGCAGCGGTGCCCAGCGCGCCAGTACCGGTGCCCACGGCGGTGATGATGACGGTGTTCCCTAGCGTGATCTTTCAGCAGCAGGTCAACAGCGTGTCCACGCGCCACATCCAGCCCGATGGCAAGGGGGCTTTTGATTTTGTGTGGACGCATTTCGGCTTTGAGGACGACAGCGAAGCAATGACGCAGCGCCGCCTGCGCCAGGCCAATCTGTTCGGCCCGGCGGGCTTTGTGTCGGCCGACGATGGGGAGGTGATCGAGTGGTCGCAGGAAGGCTTTGAGACCAAGCCTGCGCACCGCACGCTGGCCGAGCTGGGCGGGCGCGAGGTGGGCGACACGGACCACATGGTGACTGAGACGCTGATCCGGGGCATGTACGCATACTGGCGCAAGGTGATGGAGGCGGAGGCTTGACCATGATGGACTTCCAGACCTACTTTGAACTGAACCAGCTCTATGCCCGCTACGCCCGCGCGCTCGACGCGGCGGACTGGGAGGCGTGGCCTGAATTTTTTATCGACCACTGTGTGTACAAGCTGCAGCCGCGCGAGAACCACGAGCGCGGGTTTCCGCTGGCCACGCTGGCGTTTGACAGCAAGGGCATGCTGAAAGACCGCGTTTACGGTATCCGCGAGACGCTGTTCCACGACCCCTACTACCAGCGCCACGTGGTGGGTGCGCCGCTGGTGCACAAGGTGGATGCCGATGGCCGCATCCACTGCGAGGCCAACTACGCGGTGCTGCGCACGCGCCTGTCGAAGGAATCGACGGTGTTCAACGTGGGGCGCACGCTGGATGAGGTGGTGCCAACGCCCGAGGGTTTGAAGTTCGCGTCGCGCCTGGTCGTTTACGACAGCGAGATGATCCCCAACTCGCTGATCTACCCCATCTGAGGAGCCGCCATGACGACGATGACAACGAACTGGATTGACGCTGCTGCGCACGGCGATGTGCCCGAGGATGACGTGATGGGCCTGGCTGTGGCCGGGCGCGACATTGCGCTGTATGGCGTGGGCGGTGAGGTGTTTGCCACCGACAACATCTGCACCCATGGCAACGCGCGCCTGTGCGATGGGTTTCTGGAAGGGCACGAAATTGAATGCCCGCTGCACCAGGGCAAGTTTGATGTGCGCAACGGCAAACCCACCTGCGCGCCCGTCACCGAGCCGCTTCGCAGCTACCCCGTGAAGATCGAGGGCGGCCGCGTGTGGCTGGCCCTGGACTGAACCTCTCAAGGAGACCCCCATGACTGCCGAACGACCTGAGGTCGAGGCCGCTGCATTGCCGCATGAAGGCGCTAACGCCCACTCGGCCCACACCATCGTGATCGTCGGTGCAGGCCAGGCGGGTGGCTGGGCGGCGCAAACGCTGCGCAGCGAAGGTTTTGCGGGCCGCGTGGTGCTGATCGGTGACGAAGCCCACCCGCCGCACGAGCGGCCACCGCTGTCGAAGGCGGTGCTCTCGGGCGCCGCCGCGCCGTTGACCACGCGCCTGATGAAGCCCGAGGCCTTTGACGCACTGGCGGTGCAGTGGCGGCCCGGCGTGCAGGTGCGCCGCATTGACCGTGCGGCCAAGCAGGTGCTGTTGTCCGATGGCACAGCACAGCCCTACGACAAGCTCATCCTGTGCACCGGGGGGCGCGCCCGGCGGCTTGCCTTGCCGGGCGCTGACCAGGTGCCGCTGCACACGCTGCGCACCATCGAAGACGCGCAGGCGCTGGCCCCGGCCCTTCGGCCTGGCCGCAGCGTGGTGGTGGTGGGTGGCGGCTGGATTGGCCTGGAGGTGGCGGCCACCGCACGCCAGCAGGGCGCGGAAGTGGTGGTGGTGGAGACGCAAAGCCGCTTGTGCGAGCGCACCGTGCCCGCCGAGGTGTCGGCGTATCTGCTGGCGCTGCACCGCGCCCAGGGCGTGCGCGTGCTGCTGGGCTCGGGTGTGCGGGGCTTTGCCCGCGCTGCAGATGGTGCAGACGGCGCAGATATTCGCTTGGAGGTCTTGCTTGCCGATGGCAGCGCGCTGGCGTGCGACACCATCGTGCTGGGCGTTGGCCTAGTGCCCAACGACGAGCTGGCGCGCGCGGCGGGTCTGGTCTGCGAAGGCGGCGTGCGGGTGGATGCCCAATGCCGCACGTCCGACCCCCACATCCTGGCCGCAGGCGATGTGGCCGTGGCACCCAACCCCTGGGCGGGCCGCAGCCTGCGGCTGGAGTCGTGGCAGAACGCGCAGGAGCAGGGCATGGCCGCCGCGCGATCCGCCCTGGGCCAGGCCGTGGACTACCAGCCGCTGCCCTGGTTCTGGTCCGACCAGTACGGCATGAACCTGCAGATCTACGGCATGCCCACGCCTGCGCACCGCGTGGTGCAGCGCGGCGATGCGGCCAGCGGCAGCTTTGTGTTGTTTTACCTGGCGGGCGATGTGGTGCAGGCCGCCGTGGGCGCCAACGCAGCGCGTGACCTGCGCTTTGCCCGCAGGCCGATCGAGCAGCGCAAGCCGGTGGATGACGAGCGGCTGGCCGACCTGGGTACGCCGATGGCCAAGCTGTGACACAGCCTGCGCAGCGCTTCGACGGTGCTCAGCGTGAACGGCTCAGGGGAATGAATTTGATGGAGCGTCATTGAATTTGAAATGTCCGTTCTTGAAACATCCGTTCGGGCTGAGCTTGTCGAAGCCTTGCGCGGCGCTTCGACTGCGCTCAGCGTGAACGGCTTCAGCAGGCGAATGCCGAAACCGCTGCACCACTACCAGCAACAGCAACAGCAAAAAAGGAAACCACCGATGACCGCAACCACGTCAACCACCTACCTCTGGACCCCACCCCCCGTCTATTCGCTGCCCGTGCGTGGCCGCAGCGAGCGCCTGCCCATCCACCGCCTGTTCTTTGTGGGCCGCAATTACCACGCGCATGCGGTCGAGATGGGGCGCCCGGTGGACAAGTCTGTGGAGGTGCCGTTCTACTTCACCAAGGCGCCGTCCACGCTGGTGGAGTCGGGTGCTACCGTGGCTTACCCACCCGGCACCCACAACTACCACCATGAGATGGAACTGGTGCTGGCCATCGGCGCGTCGGGTTTTCGCGTGAGCGAGGCCGATGCGCACCGTCTCATCTACGGCTATGCCTGCGGCCTGGACATGACGCGCCGCGACCTGCAGTTGGTGGCGCGCGACAAGGGCCGCCCGTGGGACCTGGGCAAGGATGTGGAGCAGTCCTCTGTGGTCTCTGAGATCGTGCCCCTCCCGGAGGTGGTGCTGGGCCAGGGCAACCTGGAGTTGTCGGTGAACGGCACCGTGCGCCAGAAGTCCGACCTGTCCAAGCTGATCTGGAACATCCCCGAGCTGATTGCCGACCTGTCCAAGTTCTACCACCTGCAGCCGGGCGACCTGATCTTTACCGGCACGCCCGAGGGCGTAGGCCCCGTGCTGGCAGGCGACCGCATCGACGGCCACATTGAAGGCGTGGGCAGCATCGTGCTCCACGTTGGCCCGGCGGAATAAGAAAAAACCACATCCAGGAGACAACCCCACCATGACCACCGACCTCACGCCTTCCTCTGTGCGGCTGCATGCCGTTGCAGGCAAGGGCCAACCCGAGCCCACGCCCGAACTGGAGCAGCTCTACCGAGGCTTCGAGCAAGAGCTGCTGGTGCCGCTGTGGACGCAGATTGGCGACCTCATGCCCCGCCAGCCCCAATCCAAGGCCGTGCCGCACTTGTGGCGCTGGGACCGCTTGAAGGCCCTGGCCGCACAGGCGGGCGCCATCGTGCCCGTGGGCCGGGGTGGGGAGCGCCGTGCGATTGCGCTGGCCAACCCTGCGCTGGGCGGGCGCCCCTTTGCCACGCCCACGCTGTGGGCCGCCATTCAGTACCTGATGCCTGGCGAAGACGCCCCCGAGCACCGGCACACGCAGCATGCGTTTCGTTTTGTGGTGGAAGGCGAGGGCGTGTGGACCGTGGTCAATGGCGATTCCGTGCGCATGTCGCGGGGCGACTTTTTGCCGCAGGCGGGCTGGAACTGGCATGCCCACCACAACGCGGCCACCGAGCCCATGGCCTGGATCGACGGCCTGGACATTCCGTTCTCGTACTACACCGAGAGCCAGTTCTTCGAAGTGAGGCGCGAGAAGCTCCCGCCCGCCGAGCGCACCACCGCCGAGCGTTCTTATTCAGAAAGGCTGTGGGGCCACCCGGGCCTGCGCCCGGTATCGATGGTGCAGGCGCAGCCCGCCACGCCCCTGCTGGCCTACCGCTGGGTGGACACCGACCGTGCGCTGGCCGATCAGCTGGCGCTGGAAGACGAAGGCCAGGCAGGCACGCTGAGCCCCGGGCATGCAGCAGTGCGCTTTACCAACCCCACCACCGGCGCCGATGTGTTGCCCACGATGCGGACCGAAATGCACCGCGTGCGCGCGGGCGGCGCGACGCGGGTGCACCGCGAGGTGGGTTCGTCCGTGTTCCAGGTGTTTGACGGCAGCGGCGCCGTCACGGTGGGTGAGCGCACCTGGCCCGTGGCGCGGGGCGACCTGTTTGTGGTGCCGTCGTGGCAACCGTTCTCGGCCCAGGCATCTGCTGCTGGCGCACTCGACCTGTTCCGCTTCAGCGACGCGCCGATTTTTGAGGCGCTGCACAGCCACCGTGTGCAAGTCACTGTTTGATCCATCACTCACCAAGCCGGATTCGGCTTTCATAAAACCAAGGAGACACCCCCATGCTGACCGCCATTCGTTCACAGATTTTTAGACCTGCCCTGGCGCTTTGCGCGCTGGCCCTTGTGGCCTCCGCGAGCGTGCCCAACGCCGTGGCGCAGACCTTCCCCGCCAAGCCCGTCCGCTCCGTCGCGCCGTAATCGCCCGGCAGCGGCCCCGATGCGGTGATGCGCATCTTCAGCGAGCGCTTGTCGCGCAACTGGGGGCAGCAACTGGTCATCGACAACAAGCCGGGTGCCAACGGTTTCATCGCCATCGGCGACGCCAAGCGCGCAACGCCAGACGGTTACACCCTGCTGCAGGTGGACAACACGCACATGGCCTTGCAGCCCCATGTGTTCAAGCAGTTGCCCTACGACCCGGCCAAAGACTTTGAGCCCGTCGCTCCGGTGTACTTCACCAACTTCTTTGTGGTGGTGGCCGCCAACTCGCCCTGGAAGGATGTGGGCGATTTGATCAAGGCGGCCAAGGCCGCGCCAGGCGACATTACCTACGGCTCCTGGGGCATCGGCAGCGTGGCCCATGTGGGCGCGGCGAGTCTGGAGGCGGCAACGGGCACCAAGATGATGCATGTGCCTTACAAGGACATGGGCAGCGTCTACACCTCGGTGGCCACGGGCGACATCAAGTGGGCGTTTGGCACGGCAGCGACGGCGGGGCCGATGTTCCAGGCCAAGAAGGTGAAGTTTCTGGCCCTGGCTGCGCCCCAGCGTTTGGCGGGCTTCACCGACATTCCGACCATGGGCGAAGCGGGCGGCCCGGCCGGGTTTGAAGTGAAGACTTGGGTGGGCCTGTTCGCGCCCGCTGGCACGCCCAAGGCGGCCATCGAGAAGATCAATGCCGACGTAGGCAAGGTGCTGGCCACCGCGGAGGTCAAGGAGCGCCTGGCGACCTTCGGGTTTGAGCCCTACATCGGCCCGCCCGCTGAACTTACCAAGGCCATTGAACGCGATTCGCGCACGTTCGGTGAGGTCGTCAAGCGCGCCAAGATTGCCCTGGACTGACCATGAAGCTCTATACCTTTTTTCGAAGCGGAACGTCCCACCGCCTGCGCATCGCGCTCAACCTCAAGGGGGTGGCCTACGAACAGGTCGCGGTCGATTTGCGGCGTGAGGAGCATCTGGGTGATGCCTTCAAGGCCATCAACCCGCAGCAGTTCGTGCCCGTGCTGGACGCCGATGAGCGCCTGATGATCCAGTCGCCCGCCATCATCGAGTGGCTGGAAGAGCGCTATCCCACCCCGCCGCTGCTGCCCGGCGATGCGGGGGACCGCGCCCAGGTGCGCGCCCTGGCCGCCATCGTGGGCTGCGACGTTCACCCGGTCAACAACCGGCGCATTCTGGAGGCCCTGCGCCACCGCTTTGGTGCCCACGAGGCTGCTGTGAACGATTGGTGCGGTACCTGGATTGCGGCGGGGTTTGACGCCATCGAATCACTGCTGGCCCGTGACCCGCAGCGCGGTGATTTCTGCTTTGGCAATCAGCCTACGCTGGCCGACGTCTACCTGGTCCCGCAGGTCGAGAGCGCGCGCCGATTCAAGGTCGATCTGGCGCGTTGGCCGCAGATCCAGGCCGTGGATGCGGCCTGTGGGCAGCTGGACGCGTTTCGCCAAGCGGCGCCGGGCGCGCAGCCCGACGCCAGCTGAACCTCAGTCACCCTGCAGGTAGAAGGCCTCGGCATGGATGTGGGTCGTCTCCATGCCCTTGCCCAGCGCCAGCAGGGTTGTTGTCTCCACCATCGGCGGTGATCCGCACAGGTAGGCATGCCAGCCACGCAGGCTGGCGTGGTCCTGGTCGATGGCCTGGGTGACCAGGCCGCGCCGCTGTGTTGCAGGGTCCGCGCCCGAGGCCACCACCACATGCACCTTGAGCGCGGGGTGCAGGCTGCGCAGATCGTTGAGCCACGCCAGGCCATACAGCTCGCGGGGTGAGCGCAGGCCAAAGTACAGATGGACGGGGTTGCGCATGCCGGCGGCCACCGCACCGCGCACCACCGAGAGCACTGACGCCAGCCCTGTGCCCCCCGCCACGCACAGCATGGGCCCCGTGTGCTGCTGGCGCAGATAGGCGGCGCCCAGGGGGCCACTGACCTTGGCCTTGTCCCCCACCTTCAGTTGTTCTGCGATGTAGCTGCTGACCCGGCCCCGGGGCATCAGCTGGATGTGGAATTCGAGCAGGTCTTCGCCCGGCAGGTTCGCCATGGAGTAGGGGCGCACATGCGTTGGCGTGAACGCAATCTGCATGTACTGGCCCGGTGAGAACGCAATGGGCTTGGCCACCTTGATCCGAAGGCGCCGGACATCTGCCGCCAGTGGCTCGATGGCCACCACGGTGGCCTTGGCCGAGCGCGCCTGGTGCACCACGGCCTCTTCGGGGGCGGGTACTTCGATGGTGCAAGGCTCGGTCACATAGGTCTGGCAGGCCAGAACGGCCCCGTCCATGCCGTCCAGTGGGCGTTGCTGTTCGCGCCCACCGTCAAGCACTTCGCCATCAAGCACCCTGCACCGGCAGATCCCACAGCGGCCGGACAGGCACGAGTAGGACATCGGAATCTGCGCTGCACGCAAAGCGTCGAGCAGATTCACGCCGGGCTTGGCGCGGATCACACGATTCAGCGGTTGAACAAGGATGTCCATGGAAGGCGGCCTTTGGGGTCATGCACGGCACGCCATGCAGACGAATGGTGCGGACAAATCATGCAGACGAGTGCGTCGTCAATGGTGTGGAGGATTGCGTCGACGATTGTGCCGACGAATCACCGCCTGCAATACCATCCAAGCTTCATATCACCTGATTTGATGGAGCGGCGATGGAGCTATCGGATATCGACCTGAACCTGCTGGTGCTGTTTCAGCAACTCATGGTCGAGCGGCGTGTGTCCAAGGTGGCCGACAACCTGGGGCTCACGCAACCGGCCGTCAGCAACGCGCTGGCCAAGCTGCGCCGCATCTTTGACGACGAATTGTTCTTGCGCACTTCTGGCGGCATGGTGCCCACACCCTTTGCCGAGCAGCTTGCCGAGCCCGTGGGCTACGCGCTGGGCATGATCCACAGCGGGCTGAACCAGCGCACGCAGTTCACACCCGCCACGCTCAAGCGCACCATCACCATGGGCATGACGGACATCGGCGAGATTGTTTTTCTGCCCGCCCTGCTGGAGCGCCTGGGCCGGGAGGCGCCCGGTGTCACGCTGAACACGGTGCGCAACAGCGCCACCAATCTGCGTGAAGACATGGAATCTGGCAAGGTGGACCTGGCCATCGGCCTGCTGCCGCAGCTCAAAGCGGGTTTTTTTCAAAGGCGTTTGTTCCGCCAGCGGTATGTGTGCCTGTTTCGCAAGGGGCACGCGCTGGACCGGCCGAAGCTGCTGCTCGCGGACTACAAGGCCGCAGAGCATCTGGTGATCGTGTCTGCAGGCACGGGGCACGGCACCGTCGATGAACTGATCCAGAAGTCGGGCATCGCCCGCATGGTGCGGCTGAGCGTGCCGCACTTCGTGAGCGTGGGCCATATCCTGCAAAGCACGGAACTCGTGGCCACCGTGCCCGAACGCCTTGCACAGAAACTGGTCGAGCCCTTTGGTCTGGTGTCGCGCACGCATCCGGTGAAGCTACCCGACGCCCCTATCAGTGCGTTCTGGCATGCCAAAGTGCACCGCGAGCCGGTGAACCAGTGGCTGCGAGGCATGGTGTTCGAGTTGTTTGGAGGCGATAGCACCGCTGGCAGCGGTTCTCCGTGACCGCTGGCATGCGTTCTGAGCGACGTTGAGACGGGCAGTGCGCGCCAACCCGTTCCACGGACTTCCCGCGTGAATGAACGATTGCTATATTATTTGTAGCTAATTGCGCTTGTGGGATAAGCGCTGGAGCCGATTTTATCCAAATTCAGCCGCTGCGCGGGTGGCATCACCGTGTCGCGCCAGCGGGCTCAATAGACCAGTCTCTCCGGTCGAATCTCTTGCAGGATGGTCGTCGCAATCTCTTCGATCGACTTGGTGGTGGTGGAAAGCCAGCGGATGCCGGAGCGGCGCATCATGGACTCGGCTTCGGACACCTCCATGCGGCAGTTCTCCAAGCTGGCATAGCGGGAGTTGGGGCGGCGCTCGGCGCGGATCTCGGCCAGGCGGTCGGGGCTGATGGTCAGGCCAAAGATCTTGTTGCGAAACGGTACCAGCGCGGGCGGCAACTGGCGGCGCTCGAAGTCTTCGGGGATCAGCGGGTAGTTGGCGGCTTTCAGGCCGCACTGCATGGCTAGGTACAGGCTGGTCGGCGTCTTGCCGCTGCGGCTCACGCCCACCAGGATTACATCGGCACCCGCCAGGTCGCGGTTGCTCTGGCCGTCGTCATGCGCCAGGCTGAAGTTGATGGCCTCGATGCGGTCGTTGTATTCCTTGCTGCGGCTCACATCCGAAAAGCGGCCGATGCGGTGGTTGGACTTGATGCCCAGTTCTTCCTCCAGCGGGTGTACGAAGGTGCCGAACATGTCCAGCAGCATGCCCTTGCAGCCCTCCTGAATGACCTTGAGCACTTCCATATTGACCAGCGTGGTGAAAACGATGGGTTTTTTCCCTTCGACCTCGCCGGTGTGGTTGATTTGCCGCACTGCCTGGTGGGCCTTGTCCACGGTGTCGATGAAGGGAAGGCGCACATGGCGCGGCTTCATCTCGAACTGGGCCAGGATGGCGTTGCCGAAAGTTTCGGCGGTGATGCCGGTGCCGTCAGAGACAAAAAATACGGTGCGCGAGTGCATGGAGCCCCTTGTATTTGGATGCGGCTTGCGCCAACAGGATTGCCACTCGGGGCAGGTGGTGATCTCCCGTTTTGCGCCGACCGAGTGAAAGCGTCAGCCCGTTGCCAGATGCTCGGGCCTACAATTGTCACAATTATCTGATTCTCACCATGCACACCGTCGGCCCACAACCACAACGACAAAGCCTCAGGCCGTGCATGGCCGCCTGCCAGGAGCCATCCAGGGCCCGGCACGCAGACCCGGTTTCAACTTCTGGAGCTTTCCCATGTCTGCACTTTTCAGCCCGACCGCCCTGGTCGTACCGTTTGAAAACCTGAGAATGACCGATGTCGAGGCCGTTGGCGGTAAAAACGCCAGCCTCGGCGAGATGATCTCCCAGCTGCCGCAGGGCGTGCGCGTGCCCACGGGCTTTGCCACCACCGCCCACGCGTTCCGCGAGTTTCTGGCCCACGATGGCTTGGCCAACAAGATCAGTGCCAAGCTCAAGAGCCTGGACACCGAAGACGTGCGCGCCCTCGCGCAGGTGGGCGCTGAAATCCGTGCCATGGTCGAGGCCCAGCCTTTCCCGGCCGATCTGCAAAAGGCCATTGCCGACGAATTTGCCAAGCTCAGCGCTGGCAACCCCGCTGCTTCGTTCGCCGTGCGCTCGTCCGCCACGGCCGAGGACTTGCCCGATGCCTCGTTTGCCGGCCAGCAGGAGACCTTCCTGAACGTGGTGGGCATTGACGAAGTCATGCACAAGATGAAGGAAGTGTTCGCGTCGCTGTACAACGACCGCGCCATCTCCTACCGTGTGCACAAGGGCTTCGAGCACGACGTGGTGGCCCTGTCGGCCGGCGTGCAGCGTATGGTGCGCTCCGACCTCGGCGCTGCGGGTGTGATGTTCACCATCGACACCGAGTCGGGCTTTGAAGACGTGGTCTTCATCACCAGCAGCTACGGCCTGGGCGAAACCGTGGTGCAGGGCGCCGTGAACCCCGACGAGTTCTATGTGCACAAGCCGATGCTGAAGGCTGGCAAGAAGGCGCTGATCCGCCGCAACCTGGGCAGCAAGCTGATCCAGATGGTGTTCTCCACGCCGGAGGAAAAGGCCGCCAGCGGCAAGCTGGTCAAGACCGTGGATGTGCCCACCGAGCAGCGCAACCGCTACTCGCTGACCGACGCCGATGTGGAGCAACTGGCCCGCTACGCGCTGGTGATCGAGCAGCACTACGGCCGCCCCATGGACATCGAGTGGGGCAAGGACGGCACCGACGGCCAGCTCTACATCCTGCAGGCACGCCCCGAGACGGTGAAAAGCCAGGCCAAAGGCCAGGCCGAGCTGCGCTACAAGCTCAAGGGCCAGGGCGCTGTGCTGGCAGAAGGCCGCGCCATTGGACAGAAGATCGGCACCGGCCCCGTGCGACTGGTGCACAACATCTCCGAGATGGACAAGGTCCAGCCCGGCGATGTGCTCGTGACCGACATGACCGACCCCAACTGGGAGCCTGTGATGAAACGCGCCAGCGCCATCGTCACCAACCGGGGCGGCCGCACCTGCCATGCCGCCATCATTGCGCGCGAGCTGGGCATCCCGGCGGTGGTCGGCTGCGGCGACGCGACCGAGCGCTTGAAGGACGGCACGCTGGTCACGGTGAGCTGCTCTGAGGGTGACACGGGCAAGATCTATGACGGCCTGCTCGAAACCGAAGTCACCGAAGTGCAGCGCGGTGCCATGCCCCCCATCAAGACCAAGATCATGATGAACGTGGGCAACCCCCAGCTGGCGTTTGACTTTGCCCAGCTGCCCAATGAGGGTGTGGGGCTGGCGCGGCTGGAGTTCATCATCAACAACAACATTGGTGTGCACCCCAAGGCGATTCTGGACTACCCCCAGATCGATGCCGACCTGAAGAAGGCCGTGGAATCCGTGGCCCGTGGCCATGCATCGCCCCGTGCTTTCTATGTGGACAAGGTCGCCGAAGGTGTTGCCACCATTGCCGCCGCCTTCTGGCCCAAGCCCGTCATCGTGCGCCTGTCGGATTTCAAGTCCAACGAATACCGCAAGCTGATCGGTGGCAGCCGCTACGAGCCCGAGGAAGAAAACCCGATGCTGGGCTTCCGGGGGGCAGCGCGCTACATCAGTGCTGATTTTGGCGAAGCCTTCGCCATGGAGTGCGAGGCTTTGAAGCGCGTGCGCAACGACATGGGCCTGACCAACGTGCAGGTGATGGTGCCTTTTGTGCGCACGCTGGGCCAGGCCGAGCGTGTGACCAAGCTGCTGGCCGCCCATGGCTTGCAACGCGGCAAGGACGAGCTCAAGGTCATCATGATGTGCGAGGTGCCCAGCAACGCCATCCTGGCCGAGCGCTTCCTGGAGTTCTTCGACGGCTTCTCCATTGGCTCCAACGATCTGACCCAGCTCACGCTGGGCCTGGACCGCGACTCTGGCCTGGAGCTGCTGGCGCAAGACTTTGACGAGCGTGACCCCGCTGTTGAGGCACTGATCCACCAAGCCATCAAGGCCTGCCTGGCCCAGGGCAAGTACATCGGCATCTGCGGCCAAGGCCCCAGCGACCACCCCGACTTTGCGCAGTGGCTGGCCAAGGAAGGCATCTCGTCGATCTCGCTCAACCCCGACAGCGTGATCGCCACCTGGCAACAACTGGCCCGCTGACCCTTGGGGCTGCTGCACCGCCATGGGCCATTTGCAACACCTGCTACCGCGTTTGTGATGTCCCTGCAGCAGCCCGGCTCCCGTCCCTCTGACCCAGAGATGGCGGGGCCTTTCCCGCCTGATCTGCATGACGTGCGCCACCTCAAGCTCAAGGCTGTCCTGTTGCTGCTGTGGGCTCTGGTATCGTTTGGTGCCACTTACTTCGCCCGGGATCTGCAGGCGCTGGTGGTCGGTGGTTGGCCGCTGGGCTACTGGGTTGCTGCGCAAGGCGCTGTACTGGTGTTCATTGGCATCGTGGTCGTTTATGGCTGGGCCATGAATCGCCTGGAGCGCGGCGATAGGACGGCATCGGCGCCGTCGTCGTCGGGCAACTCTGCAGACCATCCCCATGGCTGATCGCGAGCAGGGCCGCGTGGACAGTGACCGCGCATACCTGTGGCGGCTGCACCGCATCCTGGCGCTTTATGTGGTGGGGGTGTTGGGTTTTCTGGCGCTGATGACCTGGGCCGAGCACCAGGGGCTCTCGCGCCACTGGATCGGCCCGATCTTTCTGTTCTTCACCGTCATGGTCTATGCCGGCATTGGCGTGTACGGACGGACCACTGACCCGGAGGACTACTACGTGGCGGGGCGCCGCATTCCGCCCATGTACAACGGCATGGCCACGGCGGCTGACTGGATGAGCGCTGCGTCGTTCATCAGCCTGTCGGGAGCGCTGTACCTGCAGGGTTTTTCGGGCACACCCGGGCAGGCTGGTGGCCTGGCCTACCTGCTGGGGTGGACGGGTGGCTTCTGCCTGGTGGCCATGCTGATTGCGCCGCACTTGCGGGCCATGGGGCTCTACACCATCCCTGATTTTTTCCATGTGCGCTTTGGTGGGCGTTGGCCGCGTGTGATTGCCGCGCTGGCGGCGGTGCTGTGTTCCTTTACCTATGTGGTTGCGCAGATCTACGGCGTGGGGCTGATTGCCTCGCGCCTCACAGGCGTGCAGTTCGAGATCGGCATCATGTTGGGCTTGGGCGGGGTGCTGCTGTGCTCGTTTCTGGGCGGCATGCGGGCCATCACCTGGACGCAGGTGGCGCAATACGTGGTGCTGCTGCTGGCGTTCATGATCCCTGTGTCATGGCTGGCCTACAAGCAGCTGGGCAACCCGCTGGCGCCGCTGGTCTATGGGGCGCAGATCGGCAAGATTGCCGATCTGGAGGCGCAGTTGCTGGACTCTCCGGCCGAGCACCAGGTGGTGCAGGCCTACCTGCAGCGCGCCAAGGACTTCGAGGCGCGCCTGCAGAATGTGGAGGCCTCGCTTGCGCACGAGCGCGAGAAAGGGCTTGAGCGCATCCGGGCACTGCGCGCCCAGAACGCCGACGTGGGCATGATCGTGGCCGCCAGCAGGGAGCTGGCCGCACTGCCGCGCGATGCCAATGCCGCGCGCGAGCGCTGGACCCGCGAGATGCGCGAGAACTACGAGCGCGCACGTCCCCTGGGCGGGCTGCCGCCACACAGCCAGGCTTATGTGGGTGACCCTGATGGCACGCCCGAAGAGCAGCGCGACTACGAGCTGACGCGTCGCAACTTTCTGGCGCTCATGTTCTGCCTGATGGTGGGCACGGCGGGCCTGCCGCATCTGCTCACCCGTTTCTACACCTCGCCCTCGGTGTCAGCGGCGAGGGCGTCGGTAGGTTGGTCGCTGTTCTTTATTTCCCTGCTGTACCTCAGCGCCCCGGCGCTGGCGGTGCTGGTCAAGTTCGAGGTCATGCAGAACCTGGTGGGCAGCAGTTTCGAGGCGTTGCCCACCTGGATGGCCCAATGGTCGCGGGTTGACAGTTCGCTCCTGTCGCTGGAAGACGTGAATGGCGATGGCCTGATCCAGTTCGGGGAGATCCGCCTCGGGGCCGACCTCATCATGCTGGCCACACCTGAGCTGGGTGGCCTGCCGTATGTGGTGTCGGGCTTGGTGGCGGCGGGTGGACTGGCGGCGGCGCTTTCAACGGCCGATGGCCTTCTGCTCACCATCAGCAATGCGCTGGTGCGCGACCTGTATTTCCAGAACGCGCAGCGCAAGGCCTCGCCCGAGCAGCGCGTGATCCTGAGCAAGTTTGCGCTGCTGGCGGTGGCTTTGTCAGCGGCTTTTGTGGCAGCGCTCAAGCCTTCCGAGATCCTGCCCATGGTGTCGGCGTCGTTCTCCCTGGCGGCATCGGCCTTTGTGCCCGTCATGGTGCTCGGCATCTTCTGGCGCGGCACCACACGGCAAGGGGCGGTGGCGGGCATGCTCGCAGGGTTGGGCATTGCGGTGTACTACATGCTCTCCCACGTGCCTGCCGTGCAGGGCGTGCTGCCCCGCTGGCTTCTGGCCGACGGGCTCTGGTTTGGCATTCAGCCCATCTCGGCCGGTGTGTTTGGTGTGCCCTGCGGGCTGCTGGTCACTGTGGTGCTGAGCTGGATGACACGACCAGCTCCTGAGCTGCCGCGCATTCGCTCGGAAATGTAGGTCTCCCGCCGGGCAGGGATCGGGTGTATTTATGTGTAAACCCCGATTTCCATGGGTTTCAAAACATGGGATTCTGGGCTGCACAGCGTGGCCCTTCGGTCATTGCAACCGTTTGGCCTTAGCCGCCACCGTATTCATTCCCTAGGAGAGGCATGGTTCTCGTCAAAACCCAGGCCGGGCAAGAGGCCCTCAAGGATCGCCGTGGCAGTTTGAGTTCGCGCCAGCGTTCGGCGTTTATCCTTTTTGACGGCAAGCGCAGCATGGGCGAGGTCCTTGCGGCCACGGCGGCCATGGGCATCACGCAGGACGACGTCCAGACCATGATTGCGCAGGGGCTGCTGGCCCCGCTGCCGGGTCAGCCCCAACCGGTGTTTGCCCCAGCCGCCTCCCTGGCGCCAGACAACGTGGCGGCCCCGGAGGCGCCGGGCACCGATCTGGGCACCATCGCCTCACCTCTCGAAGGTTCGGGGCGCTCGCCCAAGGAGCGCTACCAGGCCGCTTACCCCATTGCGACCGAGCTGACGGCGGGTCTCGGGCTGCGCGGGTTTCGCCTGAACCTGGCGGTGGAAGGTGCGGGCAGCTTCGACGATCTGGCGGCACTCGCTCCCAAGATCCGCGAAGCCGTGGGTGACGACAAGTTCGAGCGGCTGGACCATGCGCTGTTTGATTGATCTCCACCCCTGGCGCTCCTGAGTTCGGAAAGCAAAAAGCGGCCCGCAGGCCGCTTTGCTTTTTTGTTGACCGAAGGCTCCGCGTTCAGCGGCCAACCTTGAGCAATTCCACGTCGAACTTGAGTGTGGCGTTCGGGGGGATCACGCCGCCCGCACCTCGGGCGCCGTAGCCGAGGGCGGCGGGGATGATCAGGGTACGCTGGCCACCGATCTTCATGCCTTGCACGCCTTCATCCCAGCCTTTGATGACCATGCCGGCGCCCAGTGCAAATTCAAAGGGGTCGTTGCGATCGCGGCTGGAGTCGAACTTGGCGCCTTGTTCGCCGTTGTTGTAGAGCCAGCCGGTGTAGTGCACCGACACGTTCTGGCCCTTGGTGGCTTCGGCGCCTTCGCCCACGGTGGTGTCTTCGTATTGCAGGCCGGATGCGGTGGTGGTCAGTGCCATGCTGGAGGTTCCTTGATTGCTATTAAAAATATAGCTTCTAGCGCTTGCTCATCGCGCGCTAGAAGCTATTTGGAATGTTATTTTATCGAATGCCCCGTACAGGGCCGTGGTCCAGAGCGACGGGGGCTCAGACCTTCTTGGCGCGGCCTGCCACCCAGCGGGTGGCGAAGGCTTGGACATCCGACAGGCGCTTGAGCAGGTCGGCGCCCGAGGGGGTGACGGTGTAGCCGTCGCTACCGTGGTCCACAAAACCGGCTTCGCGCAATTCCTTGATGCGGGTGTTGAGCGTGTTGGGGGTAATGCCGCCCACGCTGTCCTGCAGCAGGCGGAAGGTCTGGGGGTGGCCGTCCTTCAGGGCCCACAGCACGCGCAGTGCGTAGCGGCATTCAAGCCGCTCGAACAGTTGGTTGATGGCGACATTTTCTTTGGAGCTCATGGACGCTTCTCCTCGCGCAAGTGTTGGATCTCGATTCGGATCGGGCGGACAGTTGTCGAGCCCGTGTTGTGCTGAAACTATAGCGCGGAACCCATTTTGCTACAAGTTTGGTAGCTCAGAATGCACGTCACATATGCGCTGAAGGGGGAATTTGGGCCATTCGTCGCCAAAATGTTGCGAACCGACCACGGTTCAGGGAGCCGCAAGCCAATGCTCCTGCCGAGCCAGATACCCCGCCCGCCACTGGGCCGCCGGGGGGGGCGCTTGGGTGGCTATAGGCATCGACGTGGCCGGTCTGCTTGTGCCGGCCCAGTGTCGTGGGCGGCTGGCTGGCGGGGTGAGACCCGCCACGGCACGCTGTGGTAGGCCGGGTTGCCGCAGAATGCGGCACTCGCTGCGCCGCACGAGGCCGCGACCGCCTGCCCTTCCTTCTTTGACGCTGCAAACATGAACGACACAACACCTGCCTCCTCATCTGCCCGCCTGCCGCTGGAAGGCCTGCGCGTGGTGGAGTTCACCCACATGGTCATGGGCCCCACCTGCGGCATGGTGCTGGCCGACCTGGGGGCCGAGGTCATCAAGGTGGAGCCCGTGGACGGCGACCGCACGCGCCACCTTCTGGGCGCGGGCGCGGGCTTTTTCCCCATGTTCAACCGCAACAAGAAGAGCATTGCGCTCGACCTGCGCAGCCCCGAGGGCTTGGCAGTGGCGCGCAAGCTGGCTGCATCGGCCGATGTGGTGGCGCAGAACTTCAAGCCCGGAGTGATGACGAAATACGGCCTGGACTACGCCGCGCTGAGCCAGGCCAACCCGCGCCTCATCTACGTCAACCACACCGGCTTTTTGCCTGGCCCGTACGAGCACCGCACGGCGCTCGATGAGGTGGTGCAGATGATGGGCGGCCTGGCCTACATGACCGGCCGCCCCGGCGACCCGCTGCGCGCGGGCAGCAGTGTGAACGACATCATGGGCGGCATGTTCGGCGCGATTGGCGCCATGGCGGCGCTGATGCAGCGCGGTATCACCGGGCGCGGGCAGGAGGTGGATTCGGCCCTGTTCGAGAACAACGTCTTCCTGGTCGGCCAGCACATGATGCAGTACGCCGTCACAGGCAAGCCCGCCGCGCCCATGCCCGACCGCATCTCGTCCTGGGCCGTGTACGACGTGTTCAGCGTGAAGGACGGCGGGCAGATCTTTCTGGCCGCCGTGAGCGATGCGCAGTGGCAGACCTTCTGCGACGCCATGGGCTATGCCGACCTGAAGGCCGACACCGGCCTGGCCACCAACAATGACCGCGTGCGCGCCCGCCCCACGCTGATGCCGGTGCTGCGCGAGCGCCTGGCAGTGCACACGGCCGACGAACTGGCGGCCATCTTTGAGCGCCACGGCCTGCCGTTTGCCCCCATCCGCCGCCCCGAGGAACTGTTTGACGACCCGCACCTGCAAGCCACCGGTGGCCTGGCCGACATCACCCTGCCCGATGGTGAACGCGCCGGGCAGACAGCGCAGATCACGCTGATGCCGCTGCGCATGGCGGGCCAGCGGCTCGATGTGCGCAGCGACCCGCCCCGCCTGGGCCAGCACACGGCCGAGCTGTTGCAGGGTCTGGGCTACACGGCCGATGAAGTGGCCGCGCTGCACGCCGCAGGGGCCGTCGCCTGATCGCCATTTGAAGCGCCGGGGTCTTGACTGTGGCGCTAGGGATGTCCTGAACAACTCCCTGCGGTCTGTGATAGCGCGGCCTCGGGCAGTCCGCTGCGTTGCTTTTCTTGCCAATAGCCGGGCTATTGGCTGCCAAAAGACGCCTTGCGGCCTGTCCCGATCCGCACTACCACCGACTCGCGAGGGTTATGCAGGACATCCCTAGCGCCTTTGGGCAACTCAGCCTGGAACCTGACCGGAGTACCCCCATTGCCGGGCATGACCTGCCGGGCTGCGAACCGGACGGCTTGATCCCGCCTGTGGCCCCACCCACCAGCCCAAGGCCGGATTGGTCCGGTCGTTCAACGGTTTCAGGGCCGCCATGGAGATGCCCGAGGCGCGGGATAGCGCTGATTGCTCTGGGCTGCGGGATCAAGCGCCAGCCAACCGAGCCCGCCGCCGCATTCGTATGCACTGAAGCCGCGCGCATGGCGCAGGTGGTGAAAAACGCCCATGCGAAGACTGACTGACGGGCCAGAGGGTGGGCGGGGG
>NZ_QAIH01000106.1 GCF_003060895.1 Acidovorax sp. HMWF029
CTGCGCAAGGAGGGAGGGGCGTGTGCGGGGCATGGCGGGTTCGTTCATACCTTCTCAGGCGACAGGAGGCGCGCCGGCGGCGAGCGCCTTCTTGGCGGCGAACTCGGCGCGCAGGGCCTTGAGCTTTTCGCGCGGGTCTTCGCGGGCCGTGGTCTTGTCCAGGCCCATCTCGGCAATGAAGCGGCTGGGCTGGGCCGACACCATCTCGCGGCCCTTCTTGCGCTTCTTGGTCCAGCTCACGCCCAGGGTGCGCTGGGCGCGGGTGATGCCCACGTACATCAGGCGGCGTTCCTCCTGCAGTCGCTGCAGCGTGTCGTCGCTGACTTTTTGCTGGCGGCCTTCATCGTCGTCGAGCTTGAAGGGCAGCATGCCTTCGGTCACGCCTACCAGCACCACATGGGGCCACTCCAGTCCCTTGCTCGCGTGCAGGGTCGACAGTGTGACCATGTCCTGCTCCTTTTCGCGCTCACTGATGGTGGACAAGAGTGCAATGGTCTGCGACACCTCCAGCAGGCTCTTGGTCTCCTTGGCCACCACGGCGCCCGCCGTGTCGTCGATCTGGCCGCCCGCGCGCTGGGCCATCCAGTCGCAGAACTCCATCACATTGCTCCAGCGAGCGGCTGCCACTTTCTCGCTGTCTTCGTTGTCGTACAGGTGCTGTTCGTAGCCGATTTCCTTGAGCCATTCGTTCAGGAAGGCGCGGGCCTCTTCGGCGCCGTGGGTGCGGCGGGCGCTGTATTCCAGGTAGTTGATGTAGCGGCCAAACTCATGCAGGCCATCCATGGCGCGCTTGGGGACAGCGGCGGGCAGCATGCCGTTGAACAGCGCGCCGAACATGCTTTGTTTGTGCTGGGTGGCAAAGGCGCCCAGCGCGGCCAGCGTGGTGTGGCCGATGCCACGCTTGGGGGTGGTGATGGCGCGCAAGAACGCCGGGTCATCGTCGTTGTTGATCCACAGGCGAAACCAGGCGCACAGGTCCTTGATTTCGGCGCGGTCGAAAAAGCTGGTGCCGCCCGAGACCTTGTAGGGAACGTTGGCCTTGCGCAGTGCCTTCTCGAACGGCTTGGCCTGATGGTTGGCGCGGTACAGGATGGCGAAGTTCTTCCAGTCCGGCGGCGGGTTGCTGGCCGCGCGCAGGCTCAGGATGCGGGCCACGGCGCGCTCGGCCTCGTGCTCTTCGTTGTCGGCGTCGATCACGCGCACAGGCTCGCCTTCACCCAGCTCGCTGAACAGCGTCTTGGGGAACAGCTTGGGGTTGGGCCCGATCACGTTGTTGGCCGCGCGCAGGATGGCGCTGGTGGAGCGGTAGTTCTGCTCCAGCTTGATGACCCTGAGGTGCGGGTAATCCACCGGCAGCTTCTTGAGGTTGTCCAGCGTCGCGCCGCGCCAGCCGTAGATGCTCTGGTCATCGTCGCCCACGGCCGTAAAGTGGCCATCTTTGCCCACCAGCAGCTTGAGCAGCTCGTACTGCGTGGCGTTGGTGTCCTGGTATTCGTCCACCAGCACATGCGAGAGCGCCGCCTGCCATTTGGCGCGCACTTCAGGAAAGTCGCGCAGCAGCCGCAGCGGCATGCCGATCAGGTCGTCAAAGTCCACGCTCTGGTAGGCCGCCAGGCGCTCTTCATAGCGCGCCATCAGCGTGGCGATGATGCGTTCGTTGTCGTCCGCCGCCTGGGCCAGCGCCTGTTCGGAGGTCAGGCCCATGTTCTTCCACTTGCTGATCACCCACTGCCACTGGCGCGCCGTGGCCATGTCGGTGGTGCCGCCCGAGGCTTCCTTGAGGATGCCGGTCACATCGTCGGCATCGAGGATGCTGAACTGGGGCTTGAGGCCCAGCACGTGGCCATCCTCGCGCACCATGCGCACACCCAGTGCGTGGAAGGTGCAGATGAGCACATCCTTGGCGCGCTTGCCGATGAGGTGCCCGGCGCGCTCGCGCATTTCCGACGCCGCCTTGTTGGTGAAGGTAATGGCCGCAATGCGTTTGGGGTCCGTGCCTTTTTCGATCATGTGGGCGATCTTCATGGTGATCACCCGCGTCTTGCCCGAGCCCGCGCCTGCCAGCACCAGGCAGGCCCCGTCGGTGTAGTGAACAGCCTGGAGCTGGGCGAGATTGAGACCGGCAGACATGGAGGGCAGGGGAGCGCGAAACGCAGAAAAGGAGAGGAAATCGGGGGGTGGGCCGGAGCGGCGGCGGCAGGGGCGCGCCCCGCTGCGAAGCGCGCAATGATACCGGCGCGTCTGTGACAGCGACCCGCCCG
This sequence comes from Acidovorax sp. HMWF029, assembly GCF_003060895.1. Classification (GTDB taxonomy): domain Bacteria; phylum Pseudomonadota; class Gammaproteobacteria; order Burkholderiales; family Burkholderiaceae_C; genus Acidovorax. The sequence continues at coordinate 2,262 of NZ_QAIH01000106.1, forward strand.
GGGGCACTGTGCCGGGCTGACAAGGCGCTGACAGGCGGCGCAGCTGCGGGGCGCGCAGGTCTGCCGCTCCGGGAAACCCCGCTAGGGGCTTTGATTTTGCAATTTGATACTTCTTGCGACCCCGCTGTCGCACAGAAGGTGCCGGCGGTGCGGCCCCATCTCTCTGCCATCGAGCAAAAAGCCCCATGATCTCTATCGCACTTTCTGCTGTCGTTTCGTCAGCAATACCCGGCCCGGTCCGCCACTGCCAGCATGTCCGCGCCTGGCGGCCTGTGGCTGCTGTGGCCGCGGCCCTGCTGGCCGTCGGGGCCTTGGCCCCGGCGCAAGCCCAGATCGGTAGCACCACGCCCGTGCGCATTGGCGTGGTGGGACCGTTTTCCGGGCCTTCGGCCGACTTTGGCGTGCCCATGCTCAACGGCATCAAGCTGGCGGTGGACGAGATCAACGCCGTGGGCGGCTACCTGGGGCGGCCGCTGGAGCTGGTCGTCAAGGACGACACGGCCAACCCCGATCTGGGCCGCAAGGTCTCGCAGGAGCTGCTGGCCGAGAAGGTCGTCGCCACCATCGGCTTTTGCAACACCGGCGTGGCGCTCAAGGCCATCGACCTGTTCCAGGACGCCAAAAGCCCGCTCATCGTGCCCTGCGCCACGGGCTCGGCCGTGACGGCCAAGTACCCCGCGCCCGACAGCTACATCTTCCGCGTGCAGGCGCGCGATGCGATCCAGGCGCCCTTCCTGGTGGACGACATCGCCCGCCGCGGCTGGGACAAGGTCGCCATCTTTGCCGACAAGACCGGCTATGGCGAAGGCGGCTACAACGACGTGGTGGCCGCGCTAGCGGCCAAGAACCTCAAGCCCGTGCACGTGGCGCGTTTTGACCTGGGGGTGAAGGATCTCACGGCCGAGCTGACCGCCGCGCGCAACGCGGGCGCCAACGTGGTCTACAGCTACACCGTGGGGCCGGAGAACGCCACCATCGCCAACGGCAAGAAGGCCCTGGGCTGGAAGGTGCCGCAGGTGGGGCCGTGGCCGCTGTCCTTCCCGTTCTTCCTCGAAGGCGCCAAGGACGCGGCGGAGGGCGCGCTCATGGTACAGACCTTCATTGCCGAGCCCAGCAACGAGCGCCGTGCGTCCTTCCTGTCGGGCTACACCCGCAAATACCAAGGCAAGGTGGCCGTGCCCATGGCGGCGGCCAACGCGTACGACGCCACCTATCTGCTGATGTATTCCTTCCTTGGCATCCGCGACGGCAACCTGAACGGCAAGGCCATCAAGGAGTCGCTGGAGGGCAAGATGAAGACCTACTACGGCGTGGTCACCACCTACGACAAGCCGTTCAGCGCGCAGGACAAGGACGCGATCACGCGCAACATGCTGGTCATGGGCATGGTCAAGAACGGCGCCATCACCTTTGCCTACCCCGAGGATGCCAAGCGCAACCTGATCATCCAGCGCAAGCAGTGATACGGATTTGCCTTCAACCGGCTAACGTCCTTTTTGGGGTGTGGAGGGAGCTTTGCAGTGCTACAGCACTGTCTGCGGCTCCCCGCCTGGTTATCCGATTGAATGCCAATCCGTGGAGATGCCGAGGTGCGTTTTGCTTCTGCTGCATGCGTTGTGTGCGATGACCCCCGTCTGACTCTGCGCTGACGGTGCGGCCCTGCACGGGGCAGGCCGCCCGACAATAGCTTTCGTGCTTTCCGTCCTCCTCATCACCTTCCCCTTCTTCGCCCTCGTGCTCTGCGGCTACCTGGCCGCGCGGCGCGGTGTGCTGCCCCAGCCTGCAATTCCGGGGCTCAATGCCTTTGTGCTGTACTTTGCGCTGCCGTGCATGCTGTATCGCTTTGGCGCGAGCACGCCCATTGCGCAGTTGCTCGACCCGGCCGTGGCGGGGGTGTACCTGGTCTGTGCGCTGGTGATGGTGGGGGGGGCGGTGGCGCTCACGCGCAATGCGCGCATCGGCTGGAACGACGCGGCCTTTGGTGCACTGGTGGCCGCCTTCCCCAACACCGGCTTCATGGGCGTGCCGCTGCTGGTGGCGCTGCTGGGTGCGCAGAGCGCAGGCCCGGCCATCGTCACCATCGTGGTGGACATGGTCATCACCAGCTCGCTGTGCATTGCGTTGTCGCGCCTCGATGGTGCGGGTACCCATGGCGTGGGCGTGGCGCTGAAGAACGCCTTCAAGGGCATGGCCACCAACCCCATGCCCTGGTCGATTGCGCTGGGTGCGCTGGCCTCGGCGCTGCAGTTCCAGTTGCCCGGCCCGGTGGACAAGACCATCGCCATGCTGGCCGACGCGGCTTCGCCCGTGGCGCTGTTCACCATTGGCGCGGTGCTGGCGCGCTCGCAGATGAATGCGCACGAGCGGGTGCCAGCGCGGGACTATGTGCCCGTGGCGCTGGCCAAGCTCTTGGTGCACCCGTTCTTGGTGTGGTGCGTGGGCACGGCGGCCATGGCGATGGGTGTGCCGCTCACGCCGTTTGCGCTCACGGTGCTGGTGCTGCTAGCCGCATTGCCCAGCGCCAGCAATGTGTCGCTGCTGGCCGAGAAGTTTGGCGCCAACAACGGGCGGGTGGCGCGCATCATTTTGGTATCCACGGCGCTGGCGTTTGTGAGCTTTTCGGCGGCGGTGGCGTTGCTCACGTGACGTCGTTTGCCGTGGCCGGTGGCGTCTTGCGCCCCACAAAGTAGCTCACGCCAAACATCCCATAAAACTCGGAATGCGGCTCCATCACCATGGGCCGCTCATTTTTCGCCAAAGCCTGCGGCGAAGCCAAAAAACCAAAGATTCCCGCGCAAACCCGCGCCAGTATTAGCGAGAACCAGTTTTATCTACAGCCTAGAACGTGCCAATTCGATCACGCCCCCACTTGCATCGGCAGGCCGCCCTTCCGCTGCACGCAGCCCCCGCGAAAAATGGACCCCGCCAGCCTGTCAGGTGCGTTTGATCATCTCGTTCTGTGTAATAATGATATTAATTCTCATTCCGCCTGATCCCGCAGACCAGCCGCCGCCAGTCTCCACGCACGGGCCCAGGCGCCCCTTCGTTCTTCCTAGGGTCTGCACGTGCTGGAGCGCTATCACCGAGAACTGCTGAACTTCCTTGCGCGTCAGGTCAATGACCGCGACACCGCGGCCGACCTGGCGCAGGAAAGCTTCGTGCGCGTGCTCACCGCCGAATCCTCCGGCCAGGCCGTGCTGGACATGCGCGCGTTCCTCTACCGCACCGCCCGCAACCTCGTTATCGACCAGCACCGGCGCAACGAAGTGCGCCGCCACGATGACCTGGATGCCTGGCCCGAAGACCAGCACCTTCCCGCGCCGCAGCACCTGCAGCCCGAAGAGCGGCTGGCCTCGCAACAAGTGATCCGCGCGTACGTGGCGACCATCGAGGCCCTGCCCGCCCGCTGCCGTGAAGCCTTCGTGCTGCACGTTTTCGATGATTGCAGCCACGCCCGGATTGCCCAGCACATGGGCATCTCCGTCAGCATGGTGGAAAAGCACATCGTGCGCGCCATGGTGGCATGCAAGCTGTGCGAGCGCCGCCTGCGCGGCCAAGGCGGGCGGGACCCGGGCAAGACCGACGTGCGGCGTGAGGCGCCGAGGTAGCCCAGTGCGTCTGCAGCGTTCAGCCGCTGAGCGCCAACCAGGGGTGAGGTTTCGCCCCTTCCCTGCGTCTACATTGACAAGAGAAAGCGATTTGCAACACTGCCATGCCTCCAACCCCGATCGATTCTCGCCCTGAACACGCCCAGGCCACGCGCAAGGACCGGGCCGCTCACGTCGACGCAAGCCATCGGACTGAGCCCGACGCCGAAGAACGCGAGTTCGAGGCCTTCGTCCAGGAGCAGGACCCGCTGGACATTGCGGCAGCCACCTGGGCGACGCGCAAGCGCAGCGGACTCAGCGTCGAGGGCGAAGCCCAGCACCGTGCTTGGCTGGACGCCGACCCCCGCCACGCCCAAGCCCTCGAAGACATGGACGCCACCTTTGGCGAGCTGCAGGAGTTGCCTGATGACGACCGGGCCCAGATGCGCGCCAGGCTGACTGAGCAAGACGCTGCCGCACAGGCCGCTCCACCCCGCACTGCACCACCTGCAGGCCCACCCTTGCCCAAACTGCGGCCATTCACCGTCGGCTTGGGCACAGCCCTGTCTGGACTGCACGGCCTGCCAGGTCTGCTGCGCCCGTTGGCGCCCCAGGCCGCAGCCGCCGCCATCGCCTTTGCCATGGTGGGCGGCGGCTGGATGGGCTGGAGCCATTGGCAGCGCCAGCCCGTGTTCGAACAGGCTTACGCCACCGAACGCGGCCAGCAGCTCAAGGTCATCCTGCCCGACGCCGCCAACCAGGCTGTGGCATCCGGCAGCACCCTGCAACTGGACACCGCCACCCAGACCCAGATACGCCTGTATCGCGACCGGCGCGAGGTGCACCTGCAGAGTGGGCAGGCCATGTTCGCCGTACACAGAGACCCGCAGCGCCCCTTTCACGTGTACGCAGGTGCCCTGCGCATCACAGTCGTCGGCACCCGCTTCTCGGTGCGGCACACCGGCACCGGGCAGGACGCAGGCCAGACCGTGGTGGCCGTGGAAGAAGGTCGGGTGCGTGTGGAGAAGTGGCGCTCCCCGCCCGAAAGCACCGACGGCTCCGCTCCGGTGCAAGACCTGGCCTTCTACTCTGAAGCCCCGGCAGACCACCCCGTGGAGCTGAGCGCCGGCCAGACCCTGGGCGCTGACGCCCGTGGCCACATCGGCCCGGTGGCCACGATGGCCGCCAACGCCATTGCCCCCTGGCGCGACGGGCGACTCAGCTTCAATCAGATCCCCTTGGCCCAGGCCATTGCCGAGTTTGATCGCTACGGCCGCACCGGCCTGGTGGTGAGCGACCCCACTGTGGCCGCTCTACCAGTGGGCGGCAGCTACAGCATCAATCAGTGGCAGCGGTTTGCCGAAACCCTGCCGCGGGTGTTACCCGTGCGCCTGGTGCGCCGGGGCGAGGTCACGGAAGTGGTGGCGCAGTGAGATGAACGGGGTTGCAGAAACTTTCTGAAAAATTCTCATTTGCAACATGAGGGTAGCGCAGGGGTGTTGCGTCTTCTTCGGTACGACGGGCTGGTGCGGAGTGCTCCGGCCCGGCAAATCAGCTACCAAACGAGGAGTTTTCAACCATGCGACCCATGCCGCTGTACCAGCGCTTCACCCCTGCCACCCTGGCCATGGCCGCCGCGACGGCCATGGCGTTGGCAGCCGGCCACGTGCCGCTGGCTCATGCCCAAAGCAGCAGGGCCGGTGCGGCCGTCACACCCATCGCCATCAACATCCCGGCGCAGCCACTGGGGCAGGCGCTGAACGAGCTGGCGCGGCAGGCAAACCTGCAGATGACGTTTCCGGCGGCGCTGGTAGCGGGGAAGCAGGCGCCTGCGGTGGCGGGGCAGCTGACGGCGCTGCAGGCACTGGATCGGCTGCTTGCTGACCACGGACTTGCAGCCGCAATGGATGGCACTTCTGTGATCGTGCGAAAACTGCCAGCGGGAGCAGTCGCTCCGAATGTTTTGCCAACGGTGCGCGTCGTCGCCACGACCGAACGCCCTGGCGACCTGCCCAAGGCCTATGCCGGCGGCCAAGTCGCCACAGGCGCCCGCATGGGTGTCCTGGGCAATCAGAATGTGATGGACATCCCCTTTAGCGTGACCAGCTACACCGCCGAACTGATGGAAAACCGGCAAGCACGCACAGTGGCCGATGTGTTGACCAGCGACCCATCGGTGCGTAACACCGTCACCACCGGGCACCAGTACGAGAACTTCAAAGTCCGCGGATTCACGATCAGCCGTGGCGACTTTGCCATTGATGGCCTGTTTGGCATGAGCGGGAACAGCAACAGCACCATCGAGATGTTCGAACGCGTGGAACTGCTCAAAGGCCCCAGCATGCTGTTCACCGGCATGGCCCCTAGTGGCGGAGTGGGAGCAGTCATCAACATGGTGCCCAAGCGCGCTGGCGACGAAGCGCTGAACCGTGTGACCGTTGACGCGCAAAGCGCCAGCCAGCTGGGCACCAACGTGGACATTGGCCGCCGTTTTGGTGAAGACAACGCGTTTGGCCTGCGCATCAATGGTCGTTTCGCCGATGGCGAAACAACCCTGCAAGGCCAGGATGAACGGCGCGAATTCGTGTCCGCCGCGCTGGACTACCGCAACAAGGCCCTCAAGGCGTCGCTCGACGTGTACAACAGCAAAGAAGCGGTCACGGGCGGCGTGGGCGCGATGTACTGGTTTGCCACCACCAACACGGTCCCGGCGGCCCCAGACCCCAGCATCAATCAGTTCCCCAGCGCTCAAGGCGTGCTGGATTCTCAGGCTGCGATTGCTCGTGTCGAGTACGACTTCAATCCCAATCTCTCCGCCTTTGCCGCAGCCGGCACGGCGAAGTCCAAAAACTCAGGCTACACGGGCGGTTCCATCGTCAATAGCATCAACGCCGCTGGTACCAGCACCAGTTCCCTGACGTACGGCACGCTGGGATACCAGAACAATAAGACCGCCGAAGTGGGCCTGCGCGGGCACTTGGCCACCGGGTCGGTGCAGCATGAGGTTGTTCTGCAAGCCTCTACCCTGGCCAACGAGACTGGGTCGGCCAGCGCCACAAACAGAATCGCCAGCACGAACATCTACAACCCGACCTACGTCGCCATGCCTGCCGTTCCGACCTTCGCGCCGAAGACGGCGGAGAGCCAATGGACTGGCGTAACGCTGGCCGACACGCTGTCCGCCTGGAACGACCAGTTGCGGCTGACGCTGGCTATGCGCCACCAGCGCATCCAGACCACCAGTTTCAGCACGGCCGGCGCCGTTACCGCCGATTACGACAAAAACTCATGGGCGCCGGCTGTGGGCGTGGTGCTCAAGCCCTGGGGGGAGGGACTGTCGCTGTACGCCAACTATGTTGAGGCTTTGAGCCAAGGCGAGTCGGTGACCCGAATTGCCGGCTACGCACAGGACTACACCTTCGAGCCCTACAAGACCAAACAGCACGAACTCGGGGTCAAGTGGAATCTGGGCCGCTTCGCCCACACCGCGGCCCTGTACCAGCTGGCCCAACCCCAGTTGCTCGCCACCGGCACTGCGCCCAACCTGATCGCATCCCTCAACGGCGAGAAGCGCGTGCGTGGACTGGAGTGGAGCACCTTTGGCGAGGTTGCCAACAACGTCCGGCTGTTGGGCGGCGTGGCGTATACCCAGGGCGTGCAGACCAAAACCCAAGGCGGGCTGACAGATGGGAAAGACGCCGTGGGCGTGCCCCGTTGGCAAGGCAACCTGGGTGCCGAATGGGACACCCCATGGGTGCCTGGTCTCACCCTCACGGCCCAGGTCACCGCCACTAGCAGCCAGTACCTGAACGCCACCAACACCCTGTCTATTCCTAGCTGGGCTTTGCTCGACCTGGGGGTGCGCTATGCCATGCGGGTGGCCGGCAAGAAGGTGGTCGCCAAGCTGGGGGTGTCGAACGCTTCGGACAAGCACTACTACTCGGGCTCATTCCGCGACACCCGGCCCATTGCCAACCTGGGTCAGGGTCGGGTGGTTTCAGCTTCAGTCACGGCGGACTTCTGATTTTCCCAAAGACCACGAAGGGCGCCACCGCCGGCAACACTCCATGGAAATGAGCACCTTGATCGGATTGGCGCTGGCTTTTGCTGCTTGCCTGGTCACTTACCTCGCATCACCCAACCAGCGCTGGCGCGAGGTGCCCGTGCCCCCGCTACCGGCGCGGGCCGGCGGCCTTGGCCTGTGCGTGGCCGCCTGGCTCTGTCTTGCCCACAGCCGACAGCCGCTGACAGCCACCCTGGTGCTCTACACAGCGCTGATGGTGTCCTGCGTGGCACTGGCATGCAGCGGCGCACTGCCGGGTCTGCTGAAGAAAAAAAGATGAAATGAACGAAAAAAAGCCACAGCCCATTCAACGTGACTGGCTCTCAAAGACCCTAGCCGGCCTCTTGCTGGGCGGCGTTCTGGCCCTGGTCCTCAGCAGTCTGTTCGCCCAACTGAACGGCGACTTGCCCTTCAGCGCGCGCCGTCAGTTGGCAAACTGGATGGTGCCCCCGACCTGGCTGGGTGTGCTGGGCACCGTCTATTTCTTCTCAAGCGGACTACGGGCTTGGCTGTGGCTGGGAGGCTGGGCTGCCTTGCTGACGGCAGTCTCCTATCTGCTGCGACTCACATGAGCATTTGAATTAAGCATGAAAACCGAGTACGTCCGCATTTACAAATCGGTGCACACCTGGGTCGGCATCGTCAGCGGGATGGCGCTGTTCATCGCGTTCTATGCGGGGGCACTGAACATCTTCAAGGAACCGCTGAATCGATGGGCCGCCCCGCCAATCCAGGAAAGGCGTCTCATCCCGCTGGCCGACACCCAGGACCTTATCACCAAGACCTTGACCAGCAGCCCGTCGGCGGAGAAAGGGTTCTTGGTCTATTTGGAGGATGCCGAGCACATCCCGGCACGGATGGCCTGGCGCGTCCGTGGACCGGGTGATGGTGAGGACAATGCATCCGCTCCGATCACTCATGTCGCGAGCCTTGACCAGCAGGGCAAGGCGCAGGTGGAGGCGTTCCAGGGCAACCGTCTGGCGTCCTTCATCGACCACCTCCACAGGGTTGTCGGCCTGCCCGTCGACAACGACATGAACCGCTGGGTCATGGGCGTGTTCGCCACGCTTTACGCCTTGGCATTGATCTCGGGCCTGGTGATCCTGCTGCCCTCGCTAGCCAAAGATCTGTTCGCGTTGCGGATTGGCAAGAATCTGAAGCGAATGTGGCTCGACACGCACAACGTAGTGGGTGTGTTGAGTCTGCCCTTTCACATCGTCATTGCAGTGACGGCCGTCGTGTTCGCGTACCACGATCCTATCTATGCGTTGCAGGACAAAACCATACACGCAGGGGCCAAACCGGCCGACGACCAACGTGGGCGCGCTGCGGCCAAAGCCGCGGTCAGACGTGACCCTGCGGAGATGTTGTCGCCTGTGGCGTTGGTGGACAAGGTGAAGGCGTTTTCTCCCACCTTCGAGCCAGCCTTCATGCAATACCGAAGGGTCGCGGAAGCCAGCGCTGAAGTCAGGGTGTGGGGCAAGGACGCAGCGGGCATCATGCCGCGGCCTCGTGGCGGCTTTGTGAGCCTTGACCCCTACAGCGGGAAGATCACCAGCAGTGACCGGATGCCCGGCCGGCAGGACGGGCCGGCCTTGATCATCCACAGCCTGTTTGCGCTTCACATGGGCGCTTTCGGCGGCGTCGCCGTGCAATGGATGTATTTTTTGCTGGGTCTGGCCGGCGCCTGGCTGTTCTACAGCGGCAACCTGCTGTGGGTGGAATCGCGCTGCGTCAAGCCATTTCGGGGCGCTTCAGGCAGCGATGCCCCCCCTTTGCAGCGACGCCATGTGCAACTCATGGCCAATGCTTGCGTGGGTGTTTGCCTGGGCAGCGTTTGCGGCATCTCCCTCAGCATCGTTTCTGCAAAGTGGCTGCATGCTCACGTAGAGAACATGGCTGCTGGGCATCAGTGGGTCTATTACGGCATGTTCTTCGCGGCGCTGGCCTGGTCCTTCTGGCGCGGGGCCGCGCGCGCGGCCGTTCATTTGCTGTGCTTGGCAGCCGCTTTCACGCTGGCCATTCCGGCCAGCAGCCTGCTGGGCTGGCTGCTGCCTGGCCTGGGCCTGTGGGCTCACGGCAGTGCGGCGAGTTTGAGTGTCGATGCAGTTGGCTTGGTCGGCGGCATGTGCTTCGCCTGGCTGGCCCTTGCGACCAGACAGCGCGTGCTTTTCGGCCCGTCTCACAGCATCTGGTCGGTCAAATCCATCGCCTGAGCTGCCCGGGCTCGACGCCGCGGCACGTCAATGTTTGCGGAGCCCATTCCCACGGAGGGTCGGCCGTGTGGTCCAGCAGGCCATCGCCACCGTGTCGAAGAACACGCGCCTTGGCCCGGCTATTCGGCGCTTTGCCCTTGACCGGCGTGGGTATCGTTGATCATGGCGCCCCTTGCGCATGATTTGTACGGTGGGCTAAAAGCAGGCTGCTCACGGTGAGCGGCTGGACAGATGGGTCGTTGGCGTGGTGTCGGCGACCAAGCATGTGGATGCCTGATGCACAACGACGTCATTGTTTTGGTGCCAATTTACTCGCCAAGTCTGACCGGGCAGGGGCAAGCTCCTCAGCCAATGTTTTGGCTCATGCGGTTGAATCTCCTATCGGTAGGGCATGGCCACCAATCCCATGCCCTGGTCAATTGCACTGGGTGCGCTGGCTTCGGCGCTGCAGCTCAAGCTGCCTGACCCGGTCGATAAAACGGTGGCCATGCTGGCCGATGCGGCATCGCCCGTGGCGCTGTTCGCCATTGGCGCGGTGTTGGCCCGCTCGCAGATGAACCAGCACGAGCAGGTCCCCGCGCGCGACTATGTGCCGGTGGCGCTGGCCAAGTTGCTGGTGCACCCGCTGCTGGTGTTGGGCGCAGGCACCGCAGCCATGGCGCTGGGGGTGCCGCTCACGCCGTTTGCACTCACGGTGCTGGTGCTGCTGGCGGCGCTGCCCAGCGCCAGCAATGTGTCGCTGCTGGCCGAGAAGTTTGGCGCCAACAACGGGCGGGTGGCGCGCATCATTTTGGTGTCCACAGCGCTGGCGTTTGTGAGCTTTTCGGCTGCGGTGGCGTTGCTGATCTGATTGCTACTGATTTTGTAGCTGTTTGCGCCCGTCCCATGCGCGCAGAAGCCGAAAAAAGCCTGATTTTTTGCGCCGGGGCGAAAAAAAACCGGCTCAGGCGAGCCGGTTTTTTGTGGGGGCTACCGGGTTCAGTAGCGGCCGCCGCCGTGGCCACCTGTGCCATAGCCCACATCTGCGCGCTTGCTGGCGGTGTAGCCGCCTGCATCGCTGCGTTCTTCGCGCGGGCGGGCCAGGTTCACCACAATCGAGCGGCCGTCCACGGACATGCCGTGCAGCGCCTTGATGGCGGCCTGGGCCACGTCGGCGTTGGCCATCTCGACAAAGCCGAAGCCTTTGGAGCGGCCCGTGTCACGGTCCATCATGACCTTGGCTGACGACACGCCGCCAAACTCGGCAAAGTTGCTGTTCAGGCTGGCATCGGTCACGGAATAGGGCAGGTTGCCCACATAGATTTTGCTGCTCATGGAAGAGCCTTTCTGAAAATGGCGCGCAACGATTCGCGCACCGTTGGGGTTCTGTGCGGCGGATGGGAAATCCGCAGCGGGGGCAAGGTGGATGGCAGGTGCGTGGGGCCGCAGCAGGCCATCAACATTGGGGCGGGTGCTGCATGCTGGTTTGCAGCCAGCCCTGCGTGACGGCAAAAAGCCGTGCGGCTTCGCGCGAGGCGAAGGCTTTGTCAAAACGGAACACGCGGCAATAACTGCCGTTGCCCTGGGAGCGATGGACCGAGAAAGAGGCGCGAAAGCGGCCGCAGTCGGTGGGGTGTGTCGCGGGCGAAACGACGTAGGCGCCCATGGAAATGGCAGGCTGTGAAATCTGGATCAATCAGGATCGCGGGCCGCAAAGGTGGCCTGCGTGAGCATCAAGGGACGCGGTGGGCTGCAGCTCTACAGACCCACGGGGCGACAAAGGTCGCAAAAACTGCGCTGGCGTGGGGCGGAGTGCACCCCGTGACAGACGTTGCGGTGATGACCCGAGGAAGGAGCCATGGCTGCAACAGCCCGAAGTATATTGCTATTTGAATTTAAATTCAAATTAATATTATTTTTGGTTTTAAAAAGCGGATGCCCGAGGCTCTGCAAGACCTGCGCAGCAGGCGCTGAATGCTTCTGATTTGATAGCTGGTTGCGCTTGTGCAATGCGCGCCAGGACCCAAAAATGCCTCAAATCACCAGCGGGTCCACATCCACCAGCCAGCGCACCAGCCCCTTGTGCTCGGGTGCACTGCGCGTGGCCTGCAGCACAGGCTGCCAGGCGGCCAGGAAGCGCTGCAGGGCAGTGCGGCTCCCGCTTTCCATGAGCATCTGGGCGCGCTCGACATTCGCCACGCGCTGGATGGTCAGCGGCACCGGGGGGAACAGCGTTACCGCCTCCAGCCCCGGCAGGCCCGCTGCATGCGCGGCGGCTGTGGCGGCGGTGAGGAAGCCCTGGGCCACCTCCTGCGTGCGCGCGTCGGCCCGCACCAGGGCCTGGTAGGCAAATGGGGGCATGGCGGCTTCCTCGCGCTCTTTCAATTGCTGGGCGGCGAAGGCCTCGTAGTCGTGTTTGCGCAGCGCCTCGTACACGGCGTGCTGGGGATGGAAGGTCTGCACCCACATCTCGCACTGCGTGCCATGAACTGCTTGTGCGGCCATGTACGCAGCGTCGCGCCCGGCGCGGCCTGCTGCCTGCATGAGCAGCGCAAACAGCCGCTCGGGCGCACGGAAGTCGCTGCTGAACAGCGCCCCATCGGGTTGCACGGCGGCCACCAGGGTGATGCGCCGGAAGTCGTGGCCCTTGGCAATCATCTGTGTGCCCACCAGCACATCCACTTCACCCGAATGCACCTGCGCCAGCTGGGCCTCCAGCGCGCCCTTGGCCTTGGTGGTGTCGGCGTCGATGCGGGCGATGCGCGCGGGCGTGCGGTCGGGCCGCAGCACCTCGGACAGCAGGTCGCCAAGCTGCTCTTCGAGCTGCTCGGTGCCCCGGCCCATGGAATGGATGTCGGGGCTGCCGCAGGTGGGGCAGTGGTAGGGCACGCGCACGGTGTAGCCGCAGTGGTGGCAGCGCAGGGTGCGGTCGGTCTTGTGAAAAACCTGGTGCGCGCTGCAGTGCGGGCAGTCGCTTTTCCAGCCGCAGTCGGCGCAGTGCAGCACGGGCGCGTAGCCCCGGCGGTTGAGAAGCACCATGCTCTGCTCGCCGCGCGCCACGCGCTCGCTGATGGCGGCCAGCAGCGGTGCGCTGAAGATGGCGCGGCGCGGCTGCTGGTTCATGTCCACGCGGCGCACGCGGGCCAGGGCGCCCGCGCCGATCCGGCTGGGCATGGCCAGCCGCACATAGCGCCCCACGGCGGGGTCGCTCGCGTGCCAGCTTTCCAGTGACGGCGTGGCCGAGCCCAGCAGCACCTTGGCGCCTTGTTCACGCCCACGCCAGATGGCCAGGTCGCGCGCCGAATAGCGGGCGCCCTCCTGCTGCTTGTAGCTCGGGTCGTGCTCCTCGTCCACGACGATGATCTTCAGTCCCGGCAGGCTGGCAAACACCGCCATGCGCGTGCCCAGCACGATGCGCGCCGCGCCACTGTGGGCGGCCAGCCAGCTTTTGAGGCGCTGGGGGTTGGTCATGCCGCTGTGCAGCGAGACCACGGCCTGGCTGCCAAAGCGGGGGGCGAAGCGGGTGGTGAAGCGTTCTTCGAGCTGGGGGGTGAGGTTGATCTCGGGCACCATCACCAGCGCCTGCGCCCTGGGGTCGGCCTCCAGCGCCTCCTGCACACAGCGCAGGTAGACCTCGGTCTTGCCGCTGCCGGTGCTGCCAAACAGCAGGAAGGGGCCGGATTCAGAGGAAATTCGGGCCCTTGCGCGCTCCTGTTCTAGGGTAAGTGCTATCAATGAGATAGCGTTTTCGCTGCTGTCCTGGTCCAGCGACTTGGCAGTGCGCTTGAGCCGGCGCGCCAGCTGGTCGGGCTGCAGGTCGCGCAACTGGGGCGGCAGGGCGGCCAGCGCCACTTCGCCCAGGGCGCGCTGGTAGTAGCGCGCGGCAAAGGCCACCAGGCGGCGCCAGGGCTGCCCCAGTGGTTCCACACCCTCTAGCACGCCCGCCACCGGCCGCATGGCCGCGCCCTCGGGCAACTCGCCCGTGGCCTCGGTGGCGTCCCACACCACGCCCAGCACCTCGCGCTTGCCCAGCGGCACCCGCACCAGCGTGCCGGGGGGCAGAGGCTGCGTGCTGGTGTAGCTGAGCAAGTCCCCCACCCCGCTGTGCGACGGGGTATGCAATGCAATGTGGACGATGGCGGTGTGGATAGGCACAGGCTATGGCAGTTACGGGGGCTTGTGGAGGTGGTGTGGAGGTTTGGCCGCTAAGTGCTTGATTTGGTGTGCCGAGCGAGTAATCCCGTCTTTCTGTGGATAACTTTGTTGACATCCTGCGTCCACACCCCGCCAACCCGCATGAATACTGGCGCCAAACAGAATGCCCACAAAAATGGCAGCACTAAAAAATCCTTATGAATCAATCATCTGAAGAAATTTGAGTGCATTTTCTGTGCTATGGCTGGGTGGTGGCTGCATGTTGCGTCGCATCAAGATTTGTGTGCATAAGTCGAACATCACTTTGGCGTCAAGGCCCAGATCAGCCCCAAATTTGTGCTAGCCGGTGCACCGCTTGTTCAGGGTTTTTTGCGGTTTAGCCTGCAAGTGCTTGATTTGACAAGGGTTTTGCAAGAAATCCAAAATTTCTGTGGATAACTTTGTTGATATCCCCTGTGTTTGTCTCGCAAGTCCTTGAA